>JANXXK010000238.1 GCA_025350685.1 Alphaproteobacteria bacterium
AGATCCCAGCCGTAGTGACCCTCGCCCATCTTCACGCCGGGCGGGAAGACGTGGACTTCAAGGCTGGTGCCGGTGGAGCCGTCCTTGTTGGGCATCTCCGAGGTGCCGATGAAGCTGCCGGGCTGGATGGCGTCGATGGCAACGGTCTTCATCACCGCGACGGACCAGGCCGGCGCCAGTCCGACGACCTGCGGGCCCTTGCCGGTCTTCACGGTGAGCTGGGTGTCGGTCATGGCGGTCACCGTGCCGCGGACCACGGTGGGCGCGGGCGGGGTCGCCGGGGCGGGGTTCTGGGCGAGCGCGGCGGTGGCGGAGAGCGCAAGCGCGGTGATCGCCGAAATGGCGGTGGTGCGGATCATGGGGGTCCTCCGACGGGCTTGAGCGCCAGCGTTTCATATGTGAACGCCGTTCGCGTTCGCAGATAGGACGCCCAGCCGCGCAGATCAACGCCAGCCTGACGCGCCGTGGTCAGTGCGGGCAGCGGACGTCGGTGTCCGTCTGGCCGTGGGAGACGATGCGGCCGGCGACCAGCGCCAGGGTCTGTTCGGTGCGGGCGCAGTAGATGCGGGGCGGCTTGCCGGGCGCCGCGATGCGGGTGGTCTCCTGGCCGAAGACCCGGGCCGCGCGTCCGTCGGAACTGAGCGCCACCCGGTTCACGGTCGCGGTCGCCTGGAATGGCGCCTTGGCGAAGAAGCGGCGGGCCTGGGCGAGCGCCTGGGCGAGCGTGCTGCGGCCATTGACCACCACCTTGCCGTCCGAGCCGACGGCCTGGTCGACGAAGACGGCGTCGGGAGCGAAGGTCGCGGCGAAGGCGCGAGCGTCGCGGGCGTTCCAGATGGCCTCCTGGCGAGCGACGAAAGCGCGAGCGGTGGCCTCCGTCAGGCGCGCTTCAGTGGCCCCCAAAACCAAGTTGGGCGCGCCGGTCGCCAAGACTGCGACGAGGAGGAGCGCGCGTCTCACTTCTTCGGCAGCGGCGCCTTGGCGGCCGGGTTGGGGGCGACGGGCTTGGCCACAGGCGCGCTGGCGGGCGGTGGCGGCATGCGCATGCCCGGCGGGGCCACGGCCGGAGCGCCGGCGACGACGCCGAGCGCGCCGGGGAGCGCGTTCAGCGGGACCAGCGGCGGGGGCACGGGCGGCAGGCCCCGCGCCGGGTTCGACTGCGCGCGCAGGTCCTTCCACTCCGAGCCGGTGTTCCAGTCGGGCCAGGCCTTGGAGTTGGCCAGGCTGCGGCTGACGTCATAGAGCAGGGCCACGTCCTGGGCCGCGCCGCGCAGGTCCCACAGCGGGTTCCAGTCGTCGCAGGGCTGGTGGTAGCAGTTGGCGGTGTAGTTCGAGACCCAGCGGTCGCCCGCCTCGCGGCCGCCGACCACCAGGTCCGGGCCGCCGCCGATGCCCATCAGGAGCAGGGTCGGCACGCCGCGCTTGGCAACGCTGAAGTGGTCGGCGCGGTAGTTGAGCGCGCGCTCCGGATGGGCGTCGGGCGTCACGGTGCGGCCCTGTTTGGCCGCGGCCTTGGCGAGGTCGGCGTCCAGCGTGTCCTGGCCCGCGCCCACCAGCACCACGTCGTGGCTGGGGCCGGCGGTCTGCAGCACGTCCATGGTCAGGTTGGCCACGGTGGTCTCCAGCGGGAACAGGGGATGGGCAGCGTAGTATTCGCTGCCCAGCAAGCCACGCTCCTCGGCGGTCCAGACCGCGAAGATGACGCTGCGCTGCGGCTTGGGCGCGGCGACGAAGGCGCGGGCGATCTCCAGCACCCCGGCCACGCCGATACCGTCGTCAGCGGCCCCGTGGCGCACGGTGTCGTGGGCGAAGTCCGGCGCGCCGATCCCGAAGGCGTCCCAGTGGGCGGCGATCATCACGCTGTCCAGCGGCCGCTTGGTCCCCGGCAGGATGGCCAGGATGTTGTGGCTGGTGATCTTGGTGGTCTTGACCGCGAAGTCGGCGCCCAGCGCGGCGCCCTTCAGCAGCACAGGCTTGAAGGCCGGCGAGCGGGCCTGGATCTTCATCCGGTCGTAGTCGAGGCCGGATTTGTGGAAGAGGTCGTTGGCGACGGCGAGCGTGATCCAGCCCTGCAGCAGCGGATGGACGATGGCCGCGTCGGGCCGGACGACGTCGTAGCTGTCGGCGTTGGACGCCACCACGGTGGTCCAGGGATAGGCCGCGCCGGCGGTCTCGTGGACAATGATCGCCCCCAGAGCGCCATGGCGGGCGGCCTCCTCGAACTTGTAGATCCAGCGGCCGTAGTAGGTGGCCGCCTTGCCGCCGAACTTGCCGAACACCGGCTCGCCCGGCTGGGCCTCGAAATCGGGGTCATTGATCAGGATGACGGCGATCTTGCCCTTCAGGTCGACGCCCTTGAAGTCGTCCCAGCCACGCTCGGGCGCGGTGACCCCGTAGCCGACGAACACCAGCGGGGCATTGGCGATCTTGACCTTGGCGACCGGGCGCTGGGTCCAGGCGACGATCTCGGAGGGCGCGCCGAGCGGCTTGGCCGCGCCCGCAGTGGTGAGAGTGAACTTCGGGTCGGGGGCCACCTCCATGCGGACCAGGGGCACGGCCTGGGTCCAGCCGCCCTTGTCGCCGGCGGGTTTGAGGCCCGCGGCTTTGAACTGGCCGGTGATGTAGGCGATCGTGCCGGCCTCGCCCGGCCCGCCCGGCGCGCGGCCGGCGAGGCCTTTGTCGGCCAGCACCTTGACGTCGGCCGACAGCCGTTCCGCCGAGATCGGCCCGGACGCGGTGTTGACCGGCGAGCTCTGGGCCTTGGCCGGAATTGGGGCGGCGGTGGGAGCCAGGGCGAACAGGGCCGCAAGGGCCAGAGGAGTCAGGCGCATGCGCAACCTATAGACCCGCGGCAAACTTCGGACGAGCCGTACGCTGAAGGCGGACCTTGAGCTAGCCGGCGGTCCTGCGCGAGGCCGCGGATGGGGCGCGGCGGAAGCTGCCGGCGCCGGGCGGTCCGCGTCGCCGACGGGTGAGGATTTGGCGGTCCTCACGCCACAGGGCGACGTGATCGCAGCTCGGGTGCTCGGTGAGCAGGACCGTGGCGCGCAGGGCCGCCCACCTGTCGGACGGCAGCTCGAACATCTCCAGCGAGTTGGACGAGCCGTCAGGCTTGCACAGGTAGAATGTATACATCGCCATCACATCCCCCTGGGGACGTCGACAGGCGGGAGCGCAATCGCGTCACGCGTCTCTCAGCCGCTGGCGCCCGTGGTGTCGGCCAGCGATGACCGAATATAACACAAGTTAAGCTTGGCGACGCGCCAATGTCGCACGCCAGCGGCGTCTGAAACGAGAAAGGGCCGACGCCTCGCGGCGCCGGCCCCTCGATGTTCACGCGGCTCTCAAGAGAGCCGGCTGACGTCCTCAGGCGCTTTGCAGCTGCCCAGCGGACGACTTGCCGTTGCGCGGATCTTTTTCGATCTCGTAGCTGATCTTCTGGCCCTCATGCAGGGTGGCCAGGTTCGCGCGCTCGACCGCCGAGATGTGCACGAACACGTCTTGGCCGCCATCGTCCGGCTGAATGAAACCGAAGCCTTTTTGGCCGTTGAACCACTTCACGACACCAGTCGCCATATCGTATCCCCTTCCGGGTCAAAGCATTCACGCACCCACGATGGGAGACGTGATCAAAATTTCGGAGAGGGTCGAGGGCAGTCCCGCGGCCGATACGGATATCGGGGATGGAGAGCAGGCGAGCCAAAACGATTTTCGATGGTGCGCTGCTTTTCACGAACTCGCCGCGGAGGCAAGGAAAATTGTGACGTTTTCGTCGAAGACGCGAGACGCCGCGCTGTTTTACCTATAGAATTCTCCTACGTTTACTTTTCATTGTTTCGAGAACGCGCGGCCGCGTCCCGCTTTTAGTGGCGCCCGCGCGGAGAAGGATTTCCTGACCATGGCCATACGCGGCGCAGCCGATCGCGAAACCCTCACCGTCGCCCGTCATGACGGGCGCTGGGCCGTGGAGCACCAAGGCGAATTCTCCGACCACACCATCGACAAGGAAGAAGCCAAGGCCGCCGCCAACAAGCGCGCCCGCGCGCTGCAGGACCAGGGCCGCGCCTGCCAGGTGCGAGTGACCGGCGAACACGGCTTCTTCGCGGACGCATGACCATGAGCAGTAACCCGCACCACCCCAAGCCCGCCCGCCGCCGCGGTTCCGCCGCCGAGGAAGCCAAGCTGGCCATCGACGACGCCCTGCACGACGGCATCGACCTAAAGGCGATGACGCTGCGCATGACGCTGCGCGACGCCTCGGAGTTGAAGCGCGACCCGAAGGTGGCCACCGCCGACATCAGCTTCGGCCCCGACGGCATGCGCTACCTGGGCGTGGTCGTCGACCAGGGCGGCGGCGTGACCGTCTCGGTCCTCGACCGGGGCGACACCTCCTACCGGCGGGGCGCGGCCGAGGAGGCCGCGGCTGCGGCCGCCGCCAAGCCCAAGCCCAAGGCCCGCAAGAAGGCCGCGCCCAAGGCGGCGAAGGCTGACGCCGAGACGGTCGCTTAGAGCCGACGCGAACGCCCGCCGCCCCGGCAGGGGCAGCGGGCGCCGCGCGTTCTGCGAATCCTGACTACTTCGACGCCGAGAGCTTGGCTTGGATGTCGCGGGCCTTGTCGAGGTGCATCTGCACCTTGGCAACCGCCTTGCCGGCGGCGTCCTTCAGGCCGGCGTCCGGGCCATCCTTGCCGTAGCCCTGCATCAGATCGAGCGCCTCCTTGTGGGCGTCCACCTGCTGGTCGATGTAGATCTTGTCGAAGTCGGCGTCCTTGGCGGCCCGCAGGTTGTCGACGAAGCCCTTGCGGCGCTGGTCGAGCTCGGTGGGCGCGGTCTTGCCGGCGGCGGCGATCAACGGCGCCATCGCCTTGGACATGGCCGCGTGGTCCGAGGCCATCATCTTGGCGAAGGCTTTGACCTCGGCATTCTTCGACCGCTGGTGGACCATCTTGGCCTCTTCGATCTCAAGCATGTCGCCCTGGCCGGCGTTGGAGACGAAGGCGCCGGTGTCGTGCGAGCCAATGGTGTTGGCGGAGATCGCGCCGACGGCGGCGCCGACCTTGTCCTGGACACCGTTCACCGGCTCGGTCTGACCGGGATTGCCGGTCTGGGCGCCCTCGGATTTCGACGTGTCGGTGGCGGGCTTGTTGCAGGCGGCGAGCGACAACGCCGCGACGGCGGCCGCGGTGAGGAACAGGGCGTGTTTCATGGCGTTCTCCCGTTGATGTGCGGGAGAGAACTGCAACAGCGTCGCTTGGTTCCGCCCATCTCGACGCCGCAGCACATCGGGCGCATGACCGTGCCGCAAGCGGCGCTTGACGGCGCCGGTCGGGCTCGGGCGTATGGGTCCATGTCTCAGACCCCAGATAGCCCCAACGAAGATGATCGCGAAGCCGCCCGCCGCAAGCTGTTCGGCCGGGCGATGGTGGTCGGCTTGGTGTTGCTGCTGGCGACCTACGCGCTCGTCACGTTCCTAGGGCGCCGGTAACCCCCTCCACCCTGCTACGCTGGGTTTCCCTCCCCCAAGGGGGGCGGATGCCTACTTCGCCTCGGCGGCCGCCTTCATGGTGTTGATCAGGACCGTGAACTGCGCCGTGCGGTTGGCCTTGTCCTTGGCCTTGTCTTCCGGCTCGTGCTTGGGCAGGGCGTCGGCGTCATAGACCAGCGTGTAGAGAAGCTTCGAGGTCTTCTTGTCGATCGGCTGGATCTCCACGGTGCCATGGTAGTCGATCGGCGACTTCGGCTGGCTGTAGGTATAGCTCCAGGCGGTGTTGGCGACGAACAGTTCGGTCACCCGGCCTGCGATCAGGCGCACCGCGCCCATCTCATGGTCCTTGCCCGAGGTGAGCTCGCAGGTGGTCTTGAACCAGGGGCCGATCTGGCAATAGCCGTTGATCTTGGGCCAGGCCTTGTCGGCCGGCGCATTGACCGTCACCGACAGCGGCACGGTGACGAAATCGGCGGCGCGCGCGGCGCCGGCAGACAGAGTGGCGGCGGCCCCCATTGCAATGGTAAGGGCGGCGGCGGTGATCTTCAGGTTCATGGTCGATTTCCCCCAGTTGTTGGCGCAGAGTTTGGCCACGCGACGCCGCGGAAGCCAATAGCGGCATACCGAACATTCGTCAGCCGAGCAGCTTCTCCAGCTCGGCGGCGTCGATGTCTTCGTTGGAATAGAGGTTCTGGACGTCGTCCTCGTCTTCCAGGGCCTCCAGCAGCTTCATCAGGCTCGCCGCGGCGTCGCCGGTGATCGGCGTCTGGGCCTTGGGCCGCCAGGCTATGGCGGTGGACTGGGCCGGGCCCAGCGCGGCTTCCAGGGCGTGGGCCACCTCGGCCAGATCGGCGAAGGCGGTGTAGATGGTGTGGCCGTCCTCGTCGGAGGTGACGTCCTCGGCGCCGGCCTCGATGGCGGCTTCCATGATCTTGTCTTCGGACCCGGCGGCGGCCGGATAGCCGATCTGGCCCACCCGGTCCCACATGAAGGCGACCGAGCCGGTTTCGCCCAGGTTGCCGCCGTGCTTGGAGAAGGTGGAGCGGACGTTGGCGGCGGCGCGGTTGCGGTTGTCGGTGAGCACCTCGACGATGACGCCGACGCCGCCCGGGCCGAAGCCCTCGTAGCGGATTTCCTCATAGGCCTCGGCCTCGCCGCCCGACGCCTTCTTGATGGCGCGGTCGATGACGTCCTTGGGCAGGGACTCGGCCTTGGCGTTGTTCACCGCCAGCCGCAGCCGCGCGTTCATGTTGGGGTCGGGCAGGCCGGCCTTGGCCGCCACGGTGATCTCGCGGGAGAGTTTGGAGAACAGCTTGGAGCGCGCACTGTCGGCGCGGCCCTTGCGGTGCATGATGTTCTTGTACTTGGAATGTCCGGCCATGGTCCCGATTGCGGTAGGTCAAGGATGGAAGTTGTGCTCGCTTCTATCCTTGCGCCCGGCGGTTCGGAACCCCTGGCCTGCGCGAGGGTTAGCGGCTGGCGCCTGCGCGGAGAGCGACGATGCCCTTGATCGACGAGCCTGTGGACGACATTGGCGGGATCGTTCCCGAGGCGAAGGACGACGCGGTGGTCCACTGGATGGACCCCAGGCGGCTGACCGTGGGCCCCGCCGGACTGTCGGCGACGGCCATTGGCGCCTTCGCCCTGGGCGCGGCCACCGCGGTGGCGGTGCTGGCGCTCGCCCACTGGATCGGGCCGGAGCGGACGGTGGTGATCGAGCGGAGCCGCAGAGCCTAGCGTGTCGGGACCCTACTCTACCGGCTCGCAGTCGATGCGGCCGACGTTGCCGTGCTGCAGCAGGAAGACGGCGTCTTGGGGCACGTCCTGCACCGCGGTTTGGTCGCGTTCGAGGCCGGCGTAGAGGCCGCGCAAGACCCGGCCGGAGATCCCGTGGCTGACCGCGATGATCCGCCGCTGCGGCTCCGGCGGCAGGCTCGCCAGCCAGTCGCCGACGCGGGCCGCCACGTCCTCGTAGGTCTCGCCGGCCGAGGCGTCGAACGCCCAGTTGGTCTTGGCGAAGGTGTCGGGATGATCGGCCTCGAGCTCGGCGCGCAGCCGCCCGTCGTGCTCACCCCAGCTCATTTCCTTGATGCGGCCGTCGAGCTCGACGGGCAGGCCGCCGAGTTTTGCGGCGATGATCTCGGCGGTGGCGTGGGCGCGGCCGAGCGGGCTGGAGATGATCCGCCAGCCGGCCGGATCGCGGATCAGGTCGGCCAGCAGTCCGCCCACGGCCTGGGCCTGGCGGACGCCCAGCTCGGTGAGCGGGCTATCCACGTGGCCCTGGATACGGCGTTCGCGGTTGAACTCGGTCTGGCCGTGCCGAACTAAGTAGATCACCGGCCCTCGTCTACCGTTTCCGGCGGACCACGGGATGGGAGGTCGACAGGCCGCCGTCGACCGGCAGGGTCTGGCCGTTGACGTAAGATGCGTCGTCTGAGGCCAGGAACAGGCCGGCGCGGGCGATCTCCTCGGGCACGCCGTAGCGGGTCAGCGGATTGAGCTGGCCGATCTTGTCCTCGTTGCCGCGGGCCCGTGCGCCATCGAAGATCGGCTTGGTCATGCCGGTCTCGATCAGGCCCGGCGCGATGGCGTTGATCCGCACGCCCGTGCCGTACAGCTCGTTGGCGGCGGTCTGCACCAGGCTGACCACGCCGGCCTTGGAGGCCGAATAGGCCGGGCCGCCGGCGCCGGAGCGGATGCCGGCCACCGAGGCGGTGCAGATGATCGCACCCTTGCCGGCGGCGATCATCGGGACCGAGGCGTATTTCACCGCGAGGAACGCGCCGATCAGGTTCACCCGCAGGATCTCGGCCCAGTAGTCGGCGGTCTGTTCGTGCAGCGGGGTAAAGCCGCCGGAGATGCCGGCGTTGGCCCAGACGATGTCGAGGCTGCCGAACTCAGCCTGGGCGCGGTCGATGTAGGATTTCACGAAGGCGTCGTCGCCGGCGTCGCCGGTCATCGCCACGGCCTTGCCGCCGGCGCGGATGACCATCTCGACGGTCTCGGCGACGGCGTCTGCGCGGTCGACGCAGACCACGCGGGCGCCCTCGTGGGCGAAGATCAGTGAGGCGGCGCGGCCGATGCCGCTGGCGGCGCCGGTGATCACGGCCGTGCGGCCTTCGAGACGTCCCATGGGTGGTCCTGACTTAGGCGTTGGTCATTTTTGCTGTGATGGGGGCGCGGGCCGCCGCGCTGGTGATGGCGTCGACGAAGACGTCGTAGAGGCCGGGCGGCAGGTCGTGGCCCATGCCGGGGATGATGCGCAGCTCGGCGCCCGGGATGGCCGCGGCGGTCGCCTCGCCGCCGACCTTCTGCAGCAGGGGGTCATCGGCGCCGTGCAGCACGACGACCGGGAGGCTCAGCGTGCCGAGCGCGGCGGTGCGGTCGCCGTCTGCGCCGACCGCCGCGCGCTGGTGGGCGACGCCGCGCGGGTAGAAGGCGCGGCGATATTCGGCGATCACCCGCTCGCGGGCGTCCGCCGCCGACCAGGGCCAGGCCGGGCTGCCGATGGTCTGCATGTTGCGCACCCGGTCGGCCACATAGGCCTCGAAGTCGGCCTCCGGATCCGGCGGCGGAATATCGAGCACGGCCAACGCCTCGGGGGTCGATTTGAAGGCGTCCTGGGCGCCGGTGGTCGACATGATCGAGGTCATCGAGGCGATGCGGTCGCGGTGGTCGAGGGCCATGCGCTGGACGATCATTCCGCCCATGGAGACGCCGGCGATGTGGGCCTTCTTCGCGCCGGCCGCGTCGAGCACGGCGACCCCGTCATTGGCCATGTCGGCGAGCGTATATTTCTCGGTGGGCCGCGAGGAGAGGCCGACGTCGCGGTTGTCGAAGCGGATGGCGCGGTAGCCCTTGGCCACCAGCTTCTCGCAGAAATCCTCCGGCCAGCGGGTCATCTGCGAGCCCAGGCCGTTGACCAGCAGGATGGTGTCGGCGCCTGCGTCACCGAAGCTCTGGTACTCGATCTCGACGGAGCCATTCCTGGCGCGGGGCATGGTGACCTCCCTGTGGGTTCAGTGAAGCGTGGCGTTGAGCACGAGGCCTGCGCCGATCAGCAGGCATAGCGGGGAATAGTAGAGACGGTTGAGGCGGTGAAATGGCGCGCCTTCCGCATAGCGCCAGATCGGCGGCACATAGCCTGCGGCGCCGCGCAGCAGGAAGACCGCGGTCAGGCCGGCGTAGGCCAGGGTCGCCAGCAGGCGCCAGGGGGACGCCAACGGAGCGCTGAACGCCAGGATCACGGCCGCGCCGGCGAGGATGGCGGCGGCCACCGCGACCGTCAGGCCGCGTCCTGGCGAGCGGCGGCCGCCGGAGGCGTAGGCGGCGAGCGAGCCGCCCTTGGGCGCAGGCCAGCTGAGGCCGAACGCCCAGCCCAGGTGCAGTCCCGCGAGCGCGGTCAGCAGGCCCGCGAGGCCGAGCGCCAGCGGCCCGGCCATCAGGGGATCAGCAGCACGCGGCCGACGGCCTGGCGGCTTTCGATGTAGCGGTGGGCCTCGGCGGCGTCCTTCAGCGCGAAGGTCTTGTCGATGACCACCTTGAGTGAGCCGTCGGCGACGTCCTGGATCAGCTGCTGGATGTTGTCGTGCACGCGGTCAGTGGCGATTTCGGCGCCCAGGAAGACGCCGCTGAGCGAGCGGTTGCCGCCCATCATCGAACCCACGTCGACCTTCATCGGCTCGCGCCCGGCCTGGCCGACCATGGAGACCCGGCCCCGGTAGGCGAGGCTGAGGATCGAGGTCTGCAGGGTGGGACCCCCGACCGAGTCGACGATGACGTCGGCCATGTGCTTGTCGGTGAGCCTGGCGACTTCCGTCGCCACGTCGTCGCGGCTGTAGTTGATGCCGTGGGTCATGCCGATCGCCTTCAGCCGCTCGAGCCGGGCGTCGGACGAGGCGGTGGCCAGCACCATCGAGGCGCCGGCCCGGGCGGCGAGCTGGATCGCGGCGACGCCGACGCCGGAAGCCCCGGCCTGCACCAGCACGATCTCGCCCTTCTGCATGCGGCCGAACTCGAACAGGCAGTCATGCGCCGTGCCGAAGGGCACGGGGATGGCCGAGGCGAGCTGGACGTCCATGCCGGCCGGGATCTTCCAGGCCGTGCGCGCGGCGACCGCGCGCAGCTCGGCATGGCTGCCGAAGCCGCCGGTGGTGACGGCCTTGTCGCCGATCTTGAAGCCTTCAACTTCCTCGCCGACCTGAACGACCTCACCGGCCGCCTGGTAGCCGACGATGTGCGGCTTGGTCACGAGCGCGCCGCGGAAGCGGTTCAGCGTGTCGCCGCCCTCGATGGAGACCGCCTCGACGCGGATGACGATGCCTTTGCGGTGGCATTCCGGGTCCGGGACATCCTCGTACTTGAAGACGTCGGGGCCGCCGTTTTCGTAATAGACCGCAGCTTTCATCCCGGCGTCTCCCCGCTATGGTTTCTTGCTAAACATCTGTTTGACTCCACGCATCCCACGGCCAACCTGAGCGCGCAAGATGGCGGGAGGACGGGATGCAGCTGGCCAAGCCCAGGATCGACATCGGGCTTTCGACCAACACGCTGCAGCCCATGCTGGCCTTCTGGCAGGGCGAGGCGGGCCTTCCCTTCGACCACCTGCTGCCGATCCGGCCCGGCCACGGCCAGCACCGGCACGATGCGCTGGGCAGCGTGGTCAAGATCAACCACCACGCCGATCCGCTGCCGGCTGCCCCGCCCAGCGGCTATCGCGAACTGATCGTCGCGCGGCCGGGGCTGACCGCGCCGGTGGCGATGGCCGACCCGGAAGGCAACCGGGCAGTCCTGGTCCCGCCGGGCCATCAGGGCGTGATGCAGATCGGCGTGCGGATCGCCGTGCGCGACCTGGCGGCGCATCGGCGGTTCTACGCCGAGGCGCTGGGCCTGCCTGAGGAGGCGCCCGGCGTGTTCCGCGCCGGCGAGAGCCTGGTGTTTCTGGCGGAGCGCGCCGATGCGCCCGACGACGCGCAGATGCGCGGGCTCGGCTGGCGCTACATCACCTTCCAGGTTTTCAAGGTCGATGCGGAGCATGCCCGGGTGCTGGCGGCGGGCGGGCGCGAGGCGCTGGCCCCAGTGACGTTGGGGACTACGGCGCGGATCTCCATGGTCCGCGACCCGGACGGCAACTGGATCGAGCTGTCGCAGCGCGGCTCGATCGTGGGATCGCTCAGCTAGCCATTGGCGGCGGCCGCGAGATCGCGGATGCTCGCGCCAAAATGGGGAGGATGCGGCGATGACGCGGGCTCTGGTGCTGGGCGGCGGCGGGCCTGTGGGGATCGCCTGGGAGAGCGGGCTGGTGGCGGGCCTGGCGCAGGGCGGCGTCGACCTGGGCGCCGCCGACTTCACCATGGGCACCTCGGCGGGCTCGTTTGTCGGCGCGCGGCTGGCGCTGGGCGCGGATCGCAAGACCTTCGCCGATCCCATCCTGGCCGATCAGGTCCCGGGCGAAGACCAACGCCCGGCTCGGGGTGGCGGCAGGCCGCCGCCGGATCTGTCGAAGCTGATGCAGCTGATGGGTGAGGCGCAGGGGGGATTGCGCAATCCGGCCGAGGTGCGCGCCGAGATCGGCGCCTTCGCGCTGGCGGCCCAGACCATGAGCGAGGACGAGTTCATCGCCAGCTTCGGCCGCTCCTTCGCCTCCCAGCCGGCAGACGCTTGGCCGGCGGGGGGGTTCGCCTGCACGGCGGTGGACGCCGAGACCGGCGCCTTCCAGCTCTGGACCGCCGAGAGCGGGGTGGGCGTGGTCCGCGCGGTGGCCTCGAGCTGCAGCGTGCCGGGGGTCTACCCGCCGGTGACCGTGGCCGGGCGCCGCTACATCGACGGCGGCATGCGCTCGTCGACCAACGCCGACATGGCCACCGGCCACGAGCTGGTGGTGGTGATCGCACTTCGGCTGGGCGCGGGCGGCGGGGCGCTGGGCGAGGCGATCGCTGCGCGCTTCAACCAGGAGATCGAGACCCTGAAAGACGGCGGCGCGACAGTGGTGACGATCACCCCGGACGAGGCCAGCGTCGCCGGCTTCGGCCCCAACCTGATGGACTTCCGCCGCCGGCCCGACGCGGCCCGGGCGGGGCTGGCCCAGGGGCTGGCCTATGCCAGGGACCTCAGCGCCTACTGGACGTGACAAGAAAAAAGGCCGCCCCCGGGGAGAGGGCGGCCCAGTTCAGATGGAGAGCAATGCGCGGCGGTAACTAGGCGGCCGCGTACACCCTGCGACGCTGGCCCCGAAGGACCGCGCCTGCGCCGAGGAACCCGGTGAGCATCAGCGCCCACGAGGCCGGTTCGGGAACGCCGGTAGAGCCGAGAACCTGGAAGCTGTGCGAGGGCTCTTCCGGGAAGAGGTTTCCGTTGGGGACGTTGCGTTGCTGCGCCGCGCTCGGGCCGGAGTTGACGTCCCAGTAGGCGAAGTCACCGCTGGCGTCGGCATTCGACAGCTTCAGCCAATAGGTCCCGGCGCCCAGGTGCACCGGGGCGAAAGAAAAGGAGTCGGCGGTGACGTCGTAGGAGCCCCAGCCGCCGCCCTGGTTCGCGCCGGTCGTGACGGCGGCGGTGCCCGAGGCGATGACAGAGCCGTTGTTGGAGAAGGCGCCATCCAGGATCGCCCAGTCCAGCGACCGCACGGCCTGGCCTTCAGTCCAGACGCCGAAGTTCACACCGGTCACATTGGCGGTGCTCGACAGGGCGAACGAGTCCTCCGTCTCCCAGTTGTAGTTGATCGTGTTGGCGGTGATGTTCCCGTTGATCGCACCGTTGTCATAGAGAACGGTGGCGCCGGCCGAGGCGGCCGTGGCGCTGGCGACGATCGCGGCGGCCGCGCCGGCGAGGAGAGTGGTCAGTTTCATGGACGCCCCAAAACGAGAAGGTTCGGGGCTGTCGCCGCAAGGCCTGTGCCAGATTCCCGGCCCAGGCGAAGACTTCTCCGCTCAGGCGTTCGTTTTCACGAAGGCGCGGATGGCGGCGATGACCTGGTCCTGGTCGTCTTCGGCAAGGTAGGGATGCATCGGCAGGCTGATCACCTGACCGGACTTGGCCTCGGTGACCGGCAGGCCGCCGGGGGCGGTGGGATAGCCGGAATAGACCCCCTGCTTGTGGATCGGGATCGGATAGTAGACCGCGGTCGGAATGCCCTGCTCGCGAAGCTTTGGACCGAGGTCGTCGCGGCCCTCTAGTTCGATCGTGTACTGCGCCCAGACGCCGACGCCGCCGTCGAGCACCGTGGGGGTCTTCACCAGATCACCCAGGCCGGCGGCATAGCGGTCGGCGACGCGGTTACGGGCGGCGATCTCGTCCTCGAAGATCTTCAGCTTTTCGAGGAGGACGGCGGCCTGGATGGTGTCCATGCGGCTGTTCATGCCGATGCGGACGTTGAGGTACTTCGGGTCGTGCTCGAAGGTCTTGCCCGCGATGTCCGACTTCACCGCCTGGCCGTGGACGCGCAGGCTGATCAGCAGGTCGTGCAGCGCCTCGTCTTTGCACAGCACCGCGCCGCCATCGCCGTAGCAGCCGAGTGGCTTGGCCGGGAAGAAGGAAGTGGTGGTGACATCGGCCCAGTGGATCGGGTGGTTTCCGTTCAGGGTGCAGCCGAACCCCTGCGCCGAATCGGCGATCAGCTTCAGGCCCTGCTTCTGCGCCACCCGGGCGATGGCCGGATAGTCGGCCGGACCGCCGAACAGGTCGACCGCGATGACCGCCCTGGGCGTCAGCTTGCCCTCGCGCTTCACCGCCTCGATCGCCGCCTGCAGGCTCTGCGGATCGAGGTTGTAGGTCTGCGGGTCGATGTCGACGAACACCGGCGAGGCGCCGACCAGGGGCATGGCCTCGGCGGTCGCCGCGAAGCTGAAGGAGGGGCAGAAGACCGCATCGCCCGGCCCGATCCCCCAGGCCATCAGCGGCAGTACCAGGGCCTCGGTGCCCGAGCCGCAGGAAAGCGCGTAGGGAGCGTGGCCGAAAGCCGCGAGCTGGCGTTCGAACTCGCCGATCTCCGGGCCCATGATGTAGGCGCCGGAACGGACGACCCTGAGGATGGCGTCTTCCAGGGGCTGGCCGAGGCGCTGGCGCTGCGCCTGCAGGTCGATGAACGGGATCATGGGTGGGCCCTTCGGCAATTCAGCGGGGGCTCATGGCATGGGTCGCGCGGTTCGGCCAAGACACGCTTGGTGACGCTCTGTTGCGGGATAGCCGCGTTCGCAGAACGGGTGCAAGCTGTCATCCAGGTTTGGGGAGTACGACCATGGTGGCGGCGACGATCAACCCCGCTCGAGACCGGAGCGGTTATTTCTACGTCTGGATGGCGGGCGTCTGCGCGCTGATCGCCTTCGGCGGGTTCGCGCCGACCTACTGGCTGCAGCTGGCGCCCCGGACCTTCATCGGGCCGCCGTTGCTGCACATCCACGGCGCCCTGTTCTCAGCCTGGACCCTGCTGCTGCTGTCGCAGACCTGGCTGGCGGCCAATGACCGGCTCGACCATCACCGGGCCTGGGGGCTGGCCGGGATCGCGCTGGCCTCGGCCATGGTGGTGGTCGGGATCACCGCGGCGATCCTTTCGCTGAAGGTGGGCCTGGCGGCAGGCTACGGTGACAAGTCCCGCGGCTTCCTGCTGGTGCCGGTCACCGCCATCGGCCTGTTCGCCGGCTTCTTCATCGCCGCGGTGGCCAATATCAACCGGCCGGAGTGGCACAAGCGGCTGATCCTGCTTGCCACCATCTCGCTTCTGCAGGCCGCGGTCGCACGGGTGTTCTTCGAGATCGCAACGGGCGGCGGCCCCGGCGCGCGGCCCGGCCTGGGCCCGCCGCCGCCGATGGCCATTGCGCTGATCCCCAGCCTGCTGCTCGACCTGATGATCGTGGCCGCGATGATCTACGACTGGCGCAAGCGCGGACGGCCGCACCCGGCGTGGATCGTGGGCCTGGTGGTAATCACCGGCGTGGTGGTCGCGCGCGGACCGCTCAGCACCACGCCGGGCTGGATCGCCTTTGCCGAGTCGCTGGGCCACATCGCCGGCTGATCCGCGTCAGAGGATCGGCGGCAGGCTGACGGTCAGGGTTGCGACCACGGCGGCGTCGCAGGCCTTGGGGCGGAAGCCGCAGTTGGCGCGGGTGCGGTCGTTGCCGACGTAGCGCAGCTCGAAGGCCAGCGTCTTCCAGGTGGTGACCGCGCCAAGGCTCCAGTAGCTGCGCTCGTGGCCGCGCCCGCCCCATTGGTAGCCGCTCAGCGCCTTCAGGGTGAGGTGCGGGTTCAGTGCATAGTCGCTCTCGCCCTCGACCCGCCAGGTCTGGCCGGACCGGTAGGGGCCCTCGGGCACGTAGGAAACCAGCGCGGTGTTGGTCCACGGCCCGGCGGTATGCTTGGCCTGCAGCTTGGCCTGGAAGAAGTCCAGCGTCGGCCCAGGGGTCCTGTTGTCCGGCATGGCGGTGTACATGGCCTCTGCCTTCAGCTCGGTCCTGCCATGGTCGAGGCTGAAGTTCTTTCCGGCGTAGCTGTCGACCTCGTAGGTGGGCGCGCCGGGATAGCTGGCGTCGTCCTGGGAGGCGAAGGCGCCGGCGTAGAAGCCGTCGGGCCGCCAGTAGTGGACATATGCCTGGACCGCGGGATGGCCGCCGGAATTGCTGACCCCCTGGTAGCGGAAGTCGCTGGTGAGGATCAGGGCGGAGAACACCCCGCCCCAGTCGCCGGCGCGAGCCTGGGTGGGCAGCGCGACGGCGGACTGGAGCAGGGCGAGAGCGGCTAGCGCCGGGAGGGCTTTCATCTCCCAGGGTCTAGCGCCGCGCCCCACTTCTGATGTACTGAATTCGCCGCATGAGTGAATTCGATCTAAATCAAATACGCCGGGTGGACGGCGGCCTGCTGCTGGTGTTCCGCGAGTTGCTGCGGACCCGGCGCGCCAGCACCGTGGCGGACCGGCTTGGCCTGAGCCCCTCGGCCATCAGCCATTCGATCACCCGGCTGCGCGACCTGTTCGACGATCCGCTGTTTGTGCGCCGCCCGCATGGGTTCGAACCGACGCGCCGCGCCCTGGAGCTGGGCCCGAAAATCGAAGCGCTGATCGAGCTGACCGGCCAGGCGCTGTCGCGCAATCCGGGCTTCGATCCTCTGAGCAGCGAGCGGTACTTCATGTTCGCCGCGCCGGAGTTCGTCACCGCCCTGATCGGGGCCGAGCTGATCAACCGGCTGAAGACCGCCGCGCCCAAGGTGATCTTCGGCATCGGCTTCACCGGCGAGGAGGACGCCTTCCGCGCGCTGCGCCGTGGCGAGATCGACTTCGCGCTCGGCCGCTTCGGCGCCGCGCGGCCGGGATTCACCTGCGAGGTGCTGTTCGAGGACCGCTACTGCGTCGCCGCCCGCGTGGGGCATCCGCGGGTGAAGGGCTCTGTCGACGAGGCCGGCTACCGCGAGATCGGCCACGTCTACGCCTGGTCGGCCAGCGAGGTCGGCGCGGACGCCGGCCGCACGGAGCCGGGCATGGTGCAGCTGGCCTCGGTGCCGCAATGGCTGACCGCGCTGATGCTGGTCGCCTCCACCGACGGCCTGGCGACGTGCCCGCGGCGCCTGGCCGAGCGG
>JANXXK010000248.1 GCA_025350685.1 Alphaproteobacteria bacterium
CGCCAACAGCCCATCCGTGACCGCCACGGCGAGGCAGGCGCCCGTCCGCTTCCTCAGGATCACATAGGTCGCCTCATCGGCCCTCAGGCCCCTGGCGGCTATCCAAGCCTCGGTAATGGCCCGCGACGTGTAGAAGCCGGAATGGTTCCTCAGGAAGCCTAGGACGAACCGTTTGAGCGCGCCCTTCTTGGCCCGGTGCTTGACGGCGTAGCGCTGGACGGCGGCGGGTTGGTTGGCCGGGTCGAACAGGGCAATGGCCGCGTCGAGGTGGTCTAGGTCGCAGGTGATCTTGTGGACCTCGCGCTCTAGCTGGGTCCGCAGTTTGACCAGCTCGGCGCGCTTGGCTTGGAGGCCGGATACGGTGTTGGGGCGTTCCATCGGTTACCGCCGTAACGTTGATATGCCGTTTGCGGTGGGCGCCACAGACGTCACCGCATTCGATATATACCGCGTCGTAACCGATGATCAGCGCACCTTTCTAGGTGTGCTTGCTACATAATACCGGAATTCTCCGCCCAGGCCCTGGACAGCCTGCGCGGGCCGCTGGAGACCGGCGAGGTCGTGGTCGCCCGCGCCAACGCCCATGTCCGCTATCCGGCGCGGGTGCAGCTTGTGGCGGCGATGAACCCCTGCCGCTGCGGCCTGGGCGGCGCGGGCAAGGGGGCCTGCGGACGCGCGCCGCGCTGCCAGTCCGACTACCTGGGCCGCATCTCCGGCCCGCTGATGGACCGCATCGACTTGCAGGTGGATGTCCCGCCGGTGACCGCGGCTGACCTGGCGCTTCCGGCGCCGGCCGAGGGCACGGCCGAGGCGGCCGCGCGCGTCGCCGCAGCCCGGGCCTTGGCGAGCGACCGCGCGGCGAGAGCGGGCGAGGGTGCTCTTGCCCTGAATGCCCAAGCCCTGAATTCCCGCGCCGACGGCGACTGGCTGGAGACCATCGTCGCCCTCGACGCCCCGGCTCGCGCCCTGATCACCCGCGCGGCCGAGGCCGGCGGCCTGACCGCCCGCGGCTGGACCCGCACCCTGCGTCTGGCCCGCACGATCGCCGACCTGGAAGGCGCCGACACCGTGCGCCGCGTCCATGTGGCCGAGGCGCTGATCTACCGCCGCGTGGCCCCGGGCCTGACCGGGACGCCGCAGATGGCGGGCCAGGCCGGCTAGAAATCCGCGCGCCGGGTCTTTGGTAAACGGCTTGTTCACGATACTCACCCAAGCCTTGCCGCGCCGCTGAAGCTGTTGATTTGGGCGGGGGGCCTGAGGGGCGACACCGATGCTGGACTGGATTCACGCCGCGATCATGGGCCTCGTCGAGGGCCTGACCGAGTTCATCCCGGTCTCCTCCACCGGCATGCTGCTGCTGACCAAGAAAATCCTCGGCCTGCCGGACGGCTTCTGGGACACCTTCACGGTGCTGATCCAGCTGGGCGCGATCCTGGCGGTGGTGGTGATCTATTTCCACCGGCTGTGGTCGATCGCGGTGCTGGTGCCGACGGTGCCCCGGGCGCGGCACTTCGTCTGGAGCCTCCTGATCGCCTTCCTGCCGGCCGCCGTGGCCGGCCTCCTGCTGCACGACCTCATCAAGCAGGTGCTGTTCGAAAGCCCGCGGCTGATCTGCATCAGCCTGATCGTCGGCGGCGTGGTGCTGCTGCTGATCGACCGCTTCGCGCCCTATCCGACGCGCAAGGACTCCATGGCGATCCCGCTCGGCGCCTCCTTCACCATCGGCCTCTTCCAGTGCCTGGCGCTGGTGCCCGGCGTCTCGCGCTCCGGCGCGACCATCGTCGGCGCCATGCTGATGGGCGTGGAAAAGCGCGTCGCCGCCGAGTTCTCCTTCCTGCTGGCGATACCGGTGATGGCCGGGGCCTTCACCGTCGACGCCTGGAAGAACCGCAAGGACCTGATGAACGTCAGCCACATCGAGCTGGTGGCCATCGGCTTTGTCGTCTCGTTCATCGTGGCGCTGTTCGTGATCCGCGCCATGCTGGCCATCGTCACTCGCCAGGGCTTCGCGCCCTTCGGCTGGCTCCGCATCGCCATCGGCGCGGCGGGCCTCGTCTACTTCACCTACCTCGTCTAGGCGCCCTCGCCGGTCGCCAGCCATCGGGCGCAGTCCGCACCCAGGTTCTGCACGGCCGCTTGCTCGTAGGCCGCGCTCTCCTCGGCCGAGAGCACGTCTTTCCAGCGGCCGTTGGCGCCCTTGTTCATGAAGGTCGTGGCGCCGCCATCCCAGGCAATGCCGCCCATGGGGACCATCTGGACGGCGTTGGCCTTCATATAGTCGAAGGTGCAGTGCTCGACCGCCTGCGGCCACTTGGCTGGCGGCACCTCGATCTCCAGAAAATCGGCGATTTCGCGCATCTGACCCTCGAGATCGGCCTTCAGGGCGGCGAAGTGGATCAGCTTGACGTTCGGCAGGTCCCGCGCCGCCCACCACGTGGAGATGTTCTCCCAAAACGGCCTATAGTCGCCGCCATCCGTCGTCAGCCAGTGGTTGAAATAGCGACGCACGTCGGGATCGGCGCGAGGCAGCGGCGGGCCGACCCGCCCCGGCGTGTTGTTCATCAGTTCGAACGCCAGGTCGGAATGGTTGAGATGATGGTGGTGCAGGGAAAAGCCGATGTCGCGCCCATCGCGGCCGACATAGAGATATTTGGCCTTCGGTGAGAGCACCAGGGCGTCGACCGGCAGGTGGGTCTTCATGATCCGCCGGCCCGGAAAGGCGACCACCGCCTCGCGGACTTCCGGCGGAATGATCCGCATGTCCCACCACGGCGAGATCTCGCCGATCGCCACCGACGGGTCGCCGCCGTAGACCAGCTGAGCCACGATCTGCTGGGTCCAGGTGGTGCCGGACTTGGCGTAGGTGCCGATGATCACGTCATCGTCGCGGAACGCGAAGTCGTTCCACTGCGTAGAATCCATGTGGTGGTTATGCAGCTCGCGCGTCTTGCGCGGCCAGTCGCTGGCGCTCTCGCTCATGGCTGAGGTCCCCCGTTGGGTTCCACATATACCAAGGATTTTCGGCTGGGGATGCCCCCAGATCACGATGGAGCCCGGCGGAATCGTCTGACCGCTGAACAGCGTCCGAGACTCTAAGGCCTAGGGCTAGACGGTAGCGACTTCGCGGTCTTCCTGGTCGGCGTACTGGCCGCCCTTGCGGTAGATGTAGAGATAGCTGGGCAGGACGGATTCCAGCGTCGTCGGCGCGATCCCCAGCTCCGCCAGGCCCGGGCAGGCGCCGGAGACCACATTGTCGGCCCGCAGCAGCTTCACCTGGTCGGCGGTGATCGGCGGCTCGATCAGCAGGCCGGCGATGTCACCCGCGGCGCCCAGCAGGTCGGCCACCGGCCAGGGCACGGGGGCCAGGAGGCGGCGCTTGCCGATCTCGCTCAGCACCAGGGCCATCAGCTCGCGGAAGGTGAAGACGCCGGGCCCGCCCAGCTCATAGGTCTGGCCGGCGGCTTCCGGCGCCCCGGTGACGTGCGCCAGGGCCTTGGCGACATCGCCGACGAACACCGGCTGGAAGCGGGTGTGGCCGCCGCCGATCAGCGGCAGGGCCGGGCTGATCCCAGCCATGGCCGCGAAGCGGTTGAAGAAGTCGTCCTCGGCGCCGAACACGATCGAGGGTCGCAGAATCACGGCGTCCGGATAGACCGCCCGCGCGGCGCCCTCGCCCTCGGCCCGCGTGCGCGCATACTTCGACGGCGAGGTCAGCTCCGCGCCCAGGGCCGACATCTGCACCAGGCGTGAGACCCCCTCGGCGCGGGCCGCCTCGGCCACCTTTTGCGCGCCCATGACGTGGATCGCCTGGAACCCCTGGCGCCCGGTCTCGCGCGCGACGCCCACCAGGTTCACCGCCGCGGTCGCGCCTTGAAGGGCGCGGCGCAGCGACGGCGCGTTGCGGATATTGGCCTGGACGATGTCGATCTGGCCGACATCGCCGGCAAGACGCATTTCATAGGCCGCCGCCGGGTTGCGCACGGCCACCCGCACCCGCCAGCCGGCCTTGGCCAATTGGCGCACGACCTGGGAGCCCACGAAGCCTGATCCGCCGAAGACGGTGACGAGATTCTGCATGGGCAAGCCGATAGCGGATGCGCCCCTCTGCCGCAATGCGGCGGCGGCATCCGAAGTGGCGTTGACCGGGCCGGGGCGGGGCTTTAAGGAAGCCGGCTCGCGCGATCCGACGGATCGGGCCCAGGTGGCGGAATTGGTAGACGCGCTGGCTTCAGGTGCCAGTGGCTTAACGGCCGTGAAGGTTCGAGTCCTTTCCTGGGCACCACCGTTGGGTGGCGCAGTACCTTTCCTGGGCGCCATCCGTGGGGCGAGGGTCCCTAGGCGGGATGTGGCGCAAATCCCAGATTTCGGCGTCATCCGACAGCGGATGTTCACCGGTACTTACTAAGCCTGTGTTCGGTTCTCTATATTGGTGGGCCTGCCCATACCGGGTTGGACTGACCGGCGGAGCTGGCGAGACAACGTGACCACCTTTCTGCATCAGGGCGACCTGCCCGCCGAGGCGCTGGCCGGGGCGAGCGCGGTCGCCATCGATAGCGAGACCATGGGCCTGCGGCTCGGCCGCGATCCTTTGTGCGTGGTCCAGCTCTCCGACGGCAA
>JANXXK010000068.1 GCA_025350685.1 Alphaproteobacteria bacterium
TGGACGCCTTCATCCGCTACCAGATCGTCCGGCCGCTGGAGTTCTACACCACCCTGCGCGACGAGGAGCAGGGCAAGGACCGCATCGAGCGGCTGGTCAGTTCGTCGCTGCGCCAGGTGCTCGGCACCGCCACCCAGGACGAGATCGTCTCCGGCCGCCGCGCCCAGTTGATGCAGCAGGCCCGCGCCGACGTGCAGCTGGGCGCCACCGCCTCGCGCATGGGGATCCGGGTCATCGACCTGCGCATCCGCCGCACCGACCTGCCGGCCCAGAACCGCGATTCCGTCTACAAGCGCATGGCCAGCTCGCGCAAGCAGGAGGCCACCCGCCTGCGCGCGCTCGGCGAACAGCAGAAGCGCGAGATCATGGCCGGGGCCGACAAGGAGGTGGCGATCACGCTGGCCACCGCGCGCGAACAGTCCGGCCAGATCACCGGTGAGGGCGACGCCCAGCGCACCCGGATCTTCGCCCAGAGCTTCGGCAAGGACCCGTCGTTCGCCGCCTTCTTCCGCTCGATGCAGGCCTACCAGGCCAGCTTCTCGGACGGCCAGACGACCCTGGTGCTGTCCCCGGACAGCGCCTTCTTCCGCTACTTCGAGCACGGACCGACCGGGAAGAAGTGAGCCCGTCCTCTCCCGCCAGCGGCGGGAAAGGAATCAGCGACGCTCCAGCCAGCCGCGCACCTCGTGCAGGTCGCGGGCGATGCGGACGCACAGGGTGTGCATCTCCTCGGTGGGGTCCAGCATGTCGGGGACCATCACGGTCATCATCCCGGCCGCGGAGGCGGAACGCACGCCGTTGTGGCTGTCCTCCAGGGCCAGGCAGTCGGCGGGGTCGACGCCCAGCGCCTGCGCAGCCTTCAGGAACGGCTCCGGGTGGGGTTTGCCGCGGGTCTGGATGTCGCGGGTGATCAGGGCGTCGAAGCGGTCGACCAGGTCGTGGGCGCCCAGGCTCTCGTGCACGGCGGCCAGGCTGGACGAGGTGGCGATGGCGCGCGGCAGGCCGGCGGCGTCCAGAGCGTCGAGGATCTCCACCACGCCTGACTTCAGGGCGATCCCGGCGGCGGCCTCGGCGTGGAAGTGCCGGCTGACCGCGGCGGCCCAGGCCTCCAGGTCGAGGCAGGGGCCGAAGTGCTCCACCAGAATCAGGTCGGAGTGGGCGTGCTGCAGGCCGACCATCCGCTGGAAGGTGGCGAACGGCATCTCGCGCCCGATCTCGCCGGCCGCTCGCTGCAGGGCGGCGAACACCACGGTCTCGGTGTCGACCAGCAGGCCGTCCATGTCGAACACGACGGCTTTGATTTGGCGGGGGAATGGCATCAGTCCGTCACGAACTCGTCCGCGCGGTAGCCCTGGAAGTACAGCAAGGCCGTCAGGTCGGCGTGGTCGACCTTGGCGTGGGCTTGCGCCGCAACGATCGGCTTGGCGCGGTAGGCGACGCCCAGGCCCGAGGCGGCGATCATCGCCAGGTCGTTGGCCCCGTCGCCGACCGCCAGGGTCTCGGCGAGCGGGACGCCGAACAGCTTGGCGTCCTCGCTCAGCGCGGCGAACTTGGCCTGGCGGCCGAGGATCGGGTCATCCACCAGGCCGGTGAGCTTGCCGTCCGCCTCGCCCAGGACGTTGGCGCGGTGGCTGTGGAAGCCCGCCGCCTGGGCCACGCGGGAGGTGAAGAAGCTGAAGCCACCGGAGACCAGCATGCAGCGGGCGCTGAAGTTGGTCATGGTGCGCACCAGCGTCCGCGCGCCGGGGTTCAACCGCACGCGCTGGTCATAAGCCGCCTGCAGCGCGCTGACCGGCAGGCCCTTCAGCATCGCCACCCGCTCGCGCAGCGCACCCTCGAAGGCCAGTTCCCCGCTCATGGCCCGCTCGGTGATCGCCGAGATCTCCGCTTTCAAGCCGGCAAAATCGGCCAGCTCATCGAGGCACTCGACGTTGATGATGGTGGAATCCATGTCGGCGATCAGCAGGCGTTTCTTCCGCCCCCGCACCGGCTGGACGCACCAGTCGAGCTGCTGATCGGTCATCGGGCCTTGCAGGGCCGCGCGCACGGTGGCCGCGTCCGGACCGTCGAGGAAGACGTCGGTGACCGCGCTGTCGCCGGCCTCGAGTCGACGCGAGGAACTCCCCGCGGCGCCCACGCCGGCGAACACCTCGCGCAGGTTCAGCGAGAAAGCGCCTGCGTTCGGCGGCGCGACCAGGGTAAGGACCAGTTCCATGGACCCTCGCATCTGGCTGATCGCCGGACCCACCGCAAGCGGCAAGTCGGCGCTCGCCCTGCGGCTGGCCGCGGCCACGGGCGGCGAGATCGTCAACGCCGACTCCATGCAGCTCTATGCCGACCTGCGGATCCTGACCGCCCGGCCGACCCCGGACGAGGAGGCCCAGGCGCCGCACCACCTGTTCGGAATCGCCGACGGGGCGGACGGCTGGTCGGTGGGCCGCTGGGTGCGCGCAGCCGGCGTCGTCCTGACCGAGATAGCCGCGCGGGGGCGTGACACCATCGTGGTCGGCGGCACCGGGCTCTATTTTCGGGCCATGACCGTGGGCCTGGCCGAGATACCTCAGGTTCCGACGCAGGTCCGCGCGCAGGCGGGCGCCGAGTATGACGCGATGGGCGAGATGGATTTCCGCGGCCGGCTGGGCGCGGTGGACCCGGTGGCCGCCGCGCGGATCACGCCCGGGGACCGCCAGCGGCTGGTCCGCGCCTGGGAGGTCTATGCCGCCACTGAGACGCCGCTCACCGACTGGCAGACCAGCGGGTCGCCGGCGCTGGAGCCCGGCTCATGGCGCGCCGTGGCTCTGGAGCCGCTGCGCGCGGCGCTCTACGCCCGCTGTGACGCGCGGCTGGCGCGGATGGCGCAGGCCGGCGCCCTGGAGGAAGCCGCGAGACTGGTGGCCCGCAACCTCGACGCCGATCTGCCGCTGATGAAGGCCGTGGGCCTCCGCGAGTTCGCCGCCCACCTGCGCGGCGAGGCCACGCTCGCCCAGGCCATCGCCGTCGCCCAGCAGGAAACCCGCCGCTACGCCAAGCGCCAGACCACCTGGATGCGCGGCCAGATGGCGGATTGGCCCCGCCTGGCCGCCACTGAGCCAGAAGAGCAATGGAGGCAGTTTCGTGCCCTTAACCCCGGCTTGACGCCCTAGGCGCAGCATGCGAAACGCCTGATCCGATCTCTTCGAGGAAATCTCGTGCGCACCATTCTTGTACTCGTACGGCGACCCGCAGCGGGCTGACACCAGGTCAGTTCCGTCAAAGGTCGCTTGCACCAGGCCCCCCGAGGGCCTTTTTTATTGCCCGAACTCAAGAGCCGCCTCCCATGACCGCCCACCAGACGATCGACACCAAGAAGGCCGAAGCCGAAGCCATCACCCTCTCGGGCGCCGAGATGGTCGTGCGCGCCTTGGTCGATCAGGGCGTGGACGTGCTGTTCGGCTATCCGGGCGGGGCGGTGCTGCCGATCTATGACGCGCTGTTCGCCGAGCCCAGGCTGAAGCACGTGCTGGTCCGCCACGAACAGGGCGCGACACATGCGGCGGAGGGCTATGCGCGTTCCACCGGCAAGTGCGGCGTCGTGCTGGTCACCTCCGGCCCCGGCGCCACCAACGCCGTGACCGGCATCGTCGACGCGCTGATGGATTCCATTCCGCTGGTCGTGATCACCGGCCAGGTCGCCACCCACCTGATCGGCACCGACGCCTTCCAGGAATGCGACACCATCGGCATCACCCGGCCCTGCACCAAGCACAACTACCTGGTGAAAGACGTCGCCGATGGTGTCGCATTCCTGGAAGGCGTCGGTGCCGATCAGGTGGGTGGCGACCTGGCCGGTGATCACGACCAGCGGAATGGAATCCATCAGCGCGT
>JANXXK010000070.1 GCA_025350685.1 Alphaproteobacteria bacterium
CGACGCCGATCTGGTCGTAGCTCGGCAGCAGGCCCACGACGAAGGTCGACAGCCCCATCAAGATCATGGTCACCAGGAAGGTGTTCTTGCGGCCCCAGAGGTCGCCGAGCCTGCCGAATATGATCGCTCCGAAGGGCCGCACCGCGAAGCCCGCCGCAAACGCCAGCAGCGCGAAGATGTAGCCGGTGGTGGCGTTGACGCCGGAGAAGAAGTGCTCGGTGATGAACCCGGCCAGCGAGCCGTAGAGGTAGAAGTCGTACCATTCGAACACCGTGCCGGCCGATGCGCCGGCGATCACCAGCCTGTTCGAAGTCGCGCGGACGTCCGCGCCCGCCGTCGCCGCCACCATGCTCTCGCTCCCACCCAAGCTCTTATTGTTGAGCCGAGCCTAGGACGAAGCTCGCGGCCCGCCTAGTGGACGTGCGGGCCCCGCTCGCGATGTGTATGTAGGGCCATGGCACCGCCGCTCTGTCGCCTCTACCTGATCACGCCCCCCCGGCTCGACGACCTTGCCGCCTTTGGCCATGTGCTGGCAGGCGCGCTCGACGCCGGCGACGTCGGCGCTCTGCAGATCCGGCTGAAGGACGCGCCCGACGACGTGGTCGCCGCCGCCGTCGACGTACTCCTGCCCATCGCCCAGGCCCGCGACGTGGCCGTCATCCTCAACGACAGGCCAGACCTGGCCGCGAAGCTCGGCTGCGACGGCGTCCACATCGGCCAGGAGGACGGCACGCTCGCCGAGGCCCGCCGCATCGTCGGCAGGGACAGGATGGTCGGCGTCACCTGCCACGACAGCCTGCACCTGGCCATGGAAGCCGCCGAGGGCGGGGCCGACTATGTGGCCTTCGGCGCCTTCTTCCCGACTGCGACCAAGGCCGTGCTCCATCACGCCGACCTCGGGCTGCTGGCCGGCTGGCAGGCCGACATGGTCGTCCCCTGCGTCGCCATCGGCGGGATCACGGTCGGAACGGCGGCCGGAATCTCCGCGGCTGGCGCGGACTTCATCGCGGTCTCGGCCGGCGTCTGGAACCATGGCGACGGGTCCGCAGCGGCGGTGAAGGCGTTCAACGCGCAGATTGCCGAGGGGCTCGCCAAGCGCGTCTATTCCGGCGGCCCGTCCTCGTAGACCGGGATCCCCTTGGGACTGGTGACGAACGGATGGCCCGTGCCGGCATGCGTCATCCGGTGCGGCCCGGGCAGGGTCGGGTCGGCGAAAGCCCCGCCCGCCACCCCGATCACATCTTCCCAGTCGTCCGACATCCACAGCACGCTGGAGCCGCAGTGCGGGCAGAAGTGGAAGGTGGCCGACCCTTCCGAACGTTGGAACGTCGAGCTTATCCCCTCACGCACGATCAGCTGGTCCGGGCGGAAGTATGCCGTCACGCCGAAGAAGCTCCCGGTCCGCCGCTGGCAGCGCGTGCAGCAGCACGCCGAGACCAGCATCGGCTCGCCCTCCAGCGTCAGCCTCAGGTCGCCGCACGTGCAGGCCGCGTCTCTCGTCACCATGACCGTCTCCTTGCCTTCAGGTCTGTCGGCGACTAGGTATCGCGCCCTCTTCCCGAGACCGAGATCTTTCCCACCGTGAGCACCCAGTCCGCCCTGCTGAAGGTCATGACCGACGCCGCCCGCAAGGCCGCGCGCGGGCTGAACCGCGACTTCGGTGAGCTGGCCGAGTTGCAGGTGGCCAAGAAGGCTCCGGCCGACTTCGTCTCCGCCGCCGACCTCAAGGCCGAACAGACCATCTTCGAGGTGCTCTCCAAGGCCCGCCCCGGCTACGGCTTCCTCGGCGAAGAGCGCGGGATGATCGAGGGCACCGACAAGACCCACACCTGGATCGTCGACCCGCTCGACGGCACCACCAACTTCCTCCACGCCATCCCGCACTTCGCGATCAACATTGCCCTGCAGCGCGAGGGCCAGGTGGTCGCCGCCGTCACCCTGAACCCGGCCGCCAACGAGCTGTTCTGGGCGGAGAAGGGCAAGGGCGCCTTCGTCAACGACAAGCGCCTGCGCGTCGCCGCGCGGGCGAAGCTCGACGAGTCGGTGCTGGCGACCGGCATCCCGTTCCTCGGCCACGGCCAGCACGCGACCTTCCTGAAAGAGCTGCACCAGGTCAGTCAGCGGGTCGCGGGCGTTCGCCGCTATGGCGCCGCGGCGCTGGACATGGCCTGGGTCGCCGCCGGCCGCTTCGACGGCTACTGGGAGCGCGACCTCAACGCCTGGGACCTGGCGGCGGGCATCCTCCTGGTCACCGAGGCCGGTGGCAAGGTCACCACCGCCGAGGGCGACGAGGACGTTCTGGGCCAGGGCTCGGTCTGCGCCGGCAATCTGGAGATCCATCCCCTGCTGCTGGAGCGCCTGCGTCAGGCCTCTCGCTAGACCCTGTCCCGACTGACTTGCA
>JANXXK010000307.1 GCA_025350685.1 Alphaproteobacteria bacterium
CCCGACCCGCAAAACACCACCCGCGGCCCAACCTCCGCCGGCAGGTCCCTGGTCAGGCGCGCACGCAGCCGGTCGAGCGCCGGCGGGCGGCTCCAGAGCCTGAGCGCAGGTCCCAGGTCGCGCAGGTCGACGGCCTCGCCACCGCCGGCCGCCACCTGGGCGGCCAGCGCCGGCTGCCGGACCAAGGCGTCGTCGAGATGGAGGAGCGCGGCGCGCACCGACCCCGGCTCTAGGCCTTCACGCAACGCCGCAGCAGCTGATCCAGCAGCCTGAGCGCCAAGTCGATCTCCTCGGTGGTGATGTCCAGCGACGGGGCGAGCGTGATCACGTTCTTGTAGTAGCCGCCGACGTTGAGGATCAGGCCCATTTTCTTGCCCGCCTCATCGAGGTCGCCGCTCAGACCCTCCGCCACCATCCGGTCCATCAAGGGCTTGTCCGGTGTGTAGCCGTCGGCTTCGCAGAGCTCGCAACGCAGCGCCAGGCCCAGGCCGTCCACGTCGCCGATCTGCGGCCAGCGCTTCTGCAGCTCCTGCAGGCCGGCCAGGAAATAGGCGCCCTTTTCGGCGACAGACCTCTCGTAGTCGCCCTCGGTGGCCATCCGCAGGGTTTCCAGCGCCACTGCCGTGCCCATCGGGTTGGCGTTGAAGGTCGAGTGGGTCGAACCCGGCGGGAACACTTTGGGGTTGATCAGCTCGTCGCGGGCCCAGACGCCGGCCAGCGGATTGAGGCCGTTGGTCACCGCCTTGCCGAAGATCATCACGTCGGGCTTCACCCCGAAATGCTCGATCGCCCACAGCTTGCCAGTCCGGTACATGCCCATCTGCACCTCGTCGACGACCATCAGGACACCGTGGTCGTCGAGCACCTTCTTCATCCCGGCGAAGAAATTCTTGGGCGGAATGACATAGCCGCCGGTCCCCTGGATCGGCTCGACGTAGAGGGCGGCGAACTCCGATTCCTGCGCCTTCACGTCATAGACGGCGTGAAAGTCGCTTTCGAACAGCCGGGCGAAATCGGCGATGATCTTCTCGCCGTACTCTTCCTTGCTCATGCCCTTGGGGCCACGGAAGGCGTAGGGGAATTCCACGAAGTGCGCGGTGTCGCCGAAGTGGCCAAACCGGCGGCGGTAACGGTAGGACGAGGTGATCGCCGAGGCGCCGAGCGTGCGGCCGTGATAGCCGCCCTGGAAGGCGAACATCCGCGTCCGCCCGCCGGAGGAATTGCGCACAATCTTCAGGCTGTCGTCGACCGCCTGGGCCCCGCCGACATTGAAATGCACCCGCCCCTTGACGCCGAACTTCGCCTCGACATCGCGGGCGATCAGCGCGGCGAGTTCAACCTTCTCGCGGTGCAGGTGTTGAGAGGCGACCTGCGGCAGGCGGTCGAGCTGGCGATGGGCGGCGGCGTTCAGACGCGGATTGGCGTAGCCGAAGTTGACCGTCGAGTACCACATCTGCAGGTCGAGGTAGGACTTGCCCTCGGCGTCGAACATGTACGAGCCCTCGCAGGACTCGAAAAACTTCGGCTGGTCCATGTAGTGGACGGTGTCGCCCCACGAGCAATATTGTGCGTCGAGCTGACGAAGCTCGGCTTCACTCAGTGCGGGGGCCGGGGCGGGGGCGTCATACATAGGGAACTCCGGGACAGTTCAGACCGAGGCCGCTTCGCCTAGCATAGCCGCCCGATCCTCGGCCAGCGAAGCTAGTGCGCGTCTCACGTCGTGGAAGGTGTTGTAAGGGTGGTAGGGCCGCCCGCGATCGGCGGCGTAGTCGGCCAGGGCGCCCTTGGCGAACAGCACGTCGGCGCGGTCGGAGACGCAGAAGTCCGAGCGGCCGTCGCCCACATAGACCAGCGGCCCGGTGTTCGCCGGGCCGGCGGCAACGGCGCACTTGCAGACGCCGGAGCCGCTGATGCAGTCTTCGGACTTGGCCGGGTGTTCCAGACGCCGTGCACCGGGCGTCCCGGCCAGCCGGTTGGTGGTCACCGGCACGTGCTCCAGGCCGTGGCGCTTCAGAATCCGGGCGATGAAATAGTCCACGCCGTCGCTGGCGATGCTCAGGCGCGCGCCCCGGGCCTCAGCCCAGGCTACGAAGGCCGGAAACCCGGGATCGAGTTCGACGCGATCCAGCACCGCATCGAGCTCGGCCTGCGAGCCTGCGATCAGCGCGATCTGTCCCCGCATGCACTCCGCCCCGCCTATCCGCCCCGCCAGCCACTCATCCTGCAGCTGCCGCCACGGCGGCTCGGCCAGATGCTCCAGCACCCAGTCCGTCGTGTCCTGCCGGGTTACTGTCCCGTCGAAATCACAGATGATGCGCATGCTTCAGATTTCGACTACGGGCGTCCACCGGACGCACCATGTTCCCCACAGCCTTCGACGCCGCCGAACGCGTTCATCCTCAGATCGCAAGCCAGCATAGACGCGCCTCATTTTCATCGAACGCCGTTTGATGGAGTGAAGCCTCCGCGGCGACTAACCTCTGCGAATCCGGCCCTCTAGCCCGCGCCGCCCGCGCCCATCCGGCGCGGAAATCGCCGGGGCGGCCTGCTTTAGCGCATCATATTCCACGATGGCGACCGCCAAATCAGCGCATCCAGCCGGTTGCCGGCCGCCAGGCGGAGGTCAGCGCCCGCCGACATAGGCCCAGCATTCCACCTCGACGCTGCCGCCGGCGCCGAGCGCTGCTGCGCCCATCGCCGTGCGCGCCGGCAGGCGGCCGGGCTTGAAATAGCTCATATAGATGGCGTTGAAGGCCGCGAACTTGCCCATGTCGGTGAGCAGGACGGTGCATTTGACTACGTCGTTCATCGAAGCCCCGTGGCGGCCGAGGACGGCGGCGTTCTTGTCCATCGACTGGCGGGCCTGGTCCTCGAAGCTGGCCGGGGTTCCCGGGTTGAGGCCGAGCTGGCCGGACGCTATCAGGAAGTCGCCGGCGCGCACGGCTTCGGAGAACGGACTCTGCGGGTTGGCCGCCGGGTAATACTCCGCCGGCGCGGCGCCGGCGTCGCTGGGCGCCAGGGTCACGGTGAGGCTCGCGGCGAGCGTGGCGGCGATGAGATCGAGGCGCATGGTCAGGCTCCTTCCGCCACCGGCGCGGGGCGGGTTCTCGTCCAGCCATAGTACGCAAACCGCGCCGCCAGCCAGCCGCCGGGGACGGCCGCGGCGAAGAGCTGCGGCCGAATCGATGACCCCGCCGCGGCCAAGAACACCGCCCCTCGGCGAGATCACGCGCCGATATTGCTCGCAGGCCCGCCTATCCGTCAGGTCTTGGCGAGACGGCGGCTGTTCGCTCTCACCTTGCGACGATAGTGGGCGAGGGTGCGGGCCGCCGTGGCCGCCGGCGTCACACCCAGGCCGCCGGTCAGGGCGAGCCGCTGCAGCGCGACACCGGCGTCGACCTTCTCGGACACCATGCGCAGCGCCTCGGCTCGGGCGGATGAACCGCCGGCGGCGAGCTTCAGCGTGCGCTGGGCGATGACGCCGGAGGCCTCGATCCCTAGCCTCCAGGCGTCAAAGCCGATGCCGACCCACGGGTTGCGGCGTGGACTCACGCCAGCGCCGTGCCGCCGAGCGTCGGGGCCTTCGGCCTCGGCACGCCGCCGGCCTTGTAGCTGGCGATCAGGCGGGCCTTCTCCGCGGCCATCTCCTCACCGAGCGCGTCCATGTCGAGCCCGGCCTTGCGCGCCTGGCTGAACATGCCCTCGACGCGCTTTTCTTCCTCCTCGACGTGGTGCTCGATCATCTCCGACAGCACCTTGACCTTGGAGTCGTAGAATTCGTCGTCGGGGCCGCCCGCTTCGATCTCGGCGATCAGCACCTTGGCCGCGTCATGCTCGACATAGGCTTCCTTGAGGAGGGCTTCGTCGATCGCGCCTTCGCAGGCCGGATAGAAGACATCCTCCTCGATCTTCGTGTGGACGGTCAGCTCCATGCAGATCTGTTCGGCGAGCGCCTGTTTCTTCCCGGCCCCCTTGGCGGCCTTGAAGTCATCGAACAGGCCCGCGACCTTGCGGTGATCGGCCTTCAGCAAGGCGACGGCGTCGGGTTTGGCGGCTTCATCCATGGTCTCGTCTCCAGTTGCGGGTGCGTGCCGTCGAAACGCCGCGGTCCCCACCTCGTTCCTGGCTCTGGGAAAATTCAGACGTGCTCGCAAAGAGGAGCCGGCGGGGCTCAGCCGACTCCCCGCAAGCGGTTGTGGATGGCGGTCGCCGCGATCGCGGCTTCGCCCGCTGCGACGGCGATCTGGTTGAGGCCGCGTACGACGTCTCCGGCGGCATAGAGGCCCGATACGGAGGTCTGTTGATGGGCGTCGACGACGAGATTGCCGCTGTCGTCGTGTGTGGCGCCGCAGTCGATAGCGAGACCGTTCTGCGGCACGCAGCCGAGCGCGAGATAAAGGTGGTCAAAGGTCCGCACAGGCTCGCCGGCCTTCGCCACGCGGAGGCTCTTGTCGGTAAGACCGAGCTCGTCGAGCGCCACGTCGATGACCGCCCCGGGCGGCGGGTTCGCGCCTTCCGGCTCGCCGGCTGGAAATCGCAGCAGCGTGACATCCTGGGAATAGCCCCGCAGGAACGCCGCCTCGCGCGCGCCGTGGTCGCCGTGGCCGAGCACCGCGATTCGCCGGTTGATGGCCTCATAGGCGTCGCAGATCGGGCACATGCGCACGATGCTTCGTCGAATGGCGGCCTCCAGGCCCGCCAGCGCCGGCATCCGGTCGCGGACTCCCGTCGCCAGGACGACATAGGGAGCCTCCAGCCGCCCATGCGCGGTGGCGATGGCGAATCGTTCGCCCTGGCGCGTCAGGGAGGTTACCTCCGCGCCCCGAACCTCGGCCCCGAACTGGGTGGCCTGTTCGGTCAGGCGCTGCAGCAGCTGCGGTCCGCCGACGCCGTGCGAGAACCCGGGAGTGTTGTGGCTCTCGGGGATCCAGCTGGCGCGCGAAGGGCCGTGGCTGAGGACCAGCACCCGGCGACGGAAGCGCGCGAGATAGGTCGCCGCCGTCAGCCCCGCGGGGCCCGCGCCGATGACGATCGCATCGTAGGCGCCCGGCGGCGCGCTCTCCGCAGTTCCCCCGCTCACGCCAGCATCCGCACCTTGGGCTCACGCTTCCACTGGCGGGTGCGGGCGGGCGGCAGAAAGGCCTCGGCGCCAGCGGCCAGGTCGACCATGCCGGCGTCCGGCGCCGCGCCCGCCTTGACTAGCAGGGGCTTGGCCTGGGCGGTATGGCCGATGGCTTTCAGGTGCACGAAGGCGTTGTGCACGAAGTCGATGGCGGCGCTGTCCCCCAGCAGTTGGGTGCAACCGTCCTCGGAGACCACCAGGGCCACGGCGTCGAACACCACCGAGGGGGTGCCGGCGAGCTGGCCGTCGGCCTTGAGCAGCTTGCCGCTCTGCAGGGTGACGCCGCCGATCTTGGGGGCGACGATCTTGACCGTGGCGCCCTCGGCCTCGCAGGCCTTGCGCACCGCCTTGACCACCGATCCGTCGGCGCCGTCGGTGACCAGGATGCCGACCGCCCGGCCCATCAGGCTGTCGGGATATTTGCCGACGATGCGGAGCGCCGGCGAGGGCTTCATGTCGATGGGCGGCACGGCGGGTTTGGAGGCGGGGGGAAGGGGGACGTTGAGGCCCACGGCTACGCGCCTGGCGAGGTCGGCGTCGACGTTGCCGAGGTTGGCCAGCACCCGGTCGCGCACGTGGTCGAAGCTGCATTTGGAGAGCTCGAAGACCAGGGCGCTCGCCAGGTGCGCCTGCTCGATCGCCGTCTGCGAGCGGTAGAACAGCCGGGCCTGGCTGTAGTGGTCCGCGAAGCTTTCGGCGCGCAGGCGCACCTTGGTCGATTGGGTCGCCACCGGGGCGCTGCGGAAGCCGCCCTCGGGGTCTTCGCGCGGCCCGCCGATCTCGCCGGCCTCAGCCAGGCTGTTGGGTTCATAGTTGGCGCGGCCCTTGGGGACCTGCATCTGCATATGGCCGTCGCGCTGCATGTTCTGGAAGGGGCAGCCCTTGGCCTGGTTGATCGGGATTTGGTGGAAATTGACCGTGCCCAGGCGCGACAACTGGGTATCCTGGTAGGAGAACAGGCGGCCCTGCAGCAGCGGATCTTCCGAGAAGTCGATGCCCGGCGGCACGTTGGTCGGCAGGAAGGCGGCCTGCTCGGTCTCGGCGAAGAAGTTGTCCGGGTTGCGGTCCAGCACCATGCGGCCGACCACCTGGATCGGGTAGAGTTCCTCGGGGATCAGCTTGGTGGCGTCGAGGATGTCGAAGGGCAGCCCATCGGCCTGGACCTGGCTGAGCAGCTGGACGCCGAACTCCCACTCCGGGAAGCCGCCCGAGGCGATGGCCTCGTGCAGGTCGCGGCGGTGGAAGTCCGGATCGGCCCCGGCGATCTTCACCGCCTCGTCCCAGCCGGTGGACTGGGTCCCGAGCTTCGGCCGCCAGTGGAACTTGACGAAGGTGGCCTCGTCCTTGTCGTTGACCAGCCGGAAGGTGTTGACCCCGAAGCCCTCCATCATACGCAGAGAGCGCGGGATGGCGCGGTCGGACATGGCCCACATGATCATGTGGGTGGCTTCCGGCATCAGGCCGATGAAGTCCCAGAAGGTGTCATGCGCGCTGGCCGCCTGAGGATAGCCGCGATCGGCTTCCATCTTCACGGCGTGGATCAGGTCCGGGAACTTGATGGCGTCCTGGATGAAAAAGACCGGCATGTTGTTGCCGACCAGGTCCCAGTTGCCCTCCCTGGTGTAGAGCTTGACGGCGAAGCCGCGGACATCGCGCGGCGTGTCCACCGAGCCCGCGCCGCCGGCCACAGTGGAGAAGCGGGTGAACACCTCGGTGCGAACGCCGACCTCGGTGAGCACCTTGGCGCGGGTGTATTTGGCGAGTGACTTGGTCAGCTCGAAATAGCCGTGGGCGGCCGAACCGCGCGCGTGAACGATCCGTTCCGGGATCCGCTCATGGTCGAAGTGCTGGATTTTCTCGCGCAGGACGAAGTCTTCCAGCAGCGAGGGGCCGCGGGGGCCGGCCCTCAGAGAGTTCTGGTCGTCGCTCAGCGGCACCCCGAAGTTGGTGGTGATCCGGGCCTCCGCCGCGGTGGCGGTCTGGTGGGTCTCGCCACCGCCGCCTGTCACCGTCGCCGGCGCAGCGATGCGCTTGGCTTTCGCCTTGGTCTTCGACGCTCGCGCCAACGCGGATGCGGATTTCGCCATGCTGGTCCCCGAGATGAGCAGGATCGCCCGGGCCTCCAACGCGCTGCGCCCCGTTTGGTGGCGCGGCGGGCTCAGTCCTTTTGGACGTCAGTCCGCGGCCGCCTCGCGCCCGCGCCGATCCGCGCTTCGCGACAGCGCCTTGCGCCGCCAGGGCTGCCAGCCGTCGACGGGGCTGAAGGGGTCGCCCATGTGGTAGGCGGCGATCACCGCGGCGAGCCCCTCCACTGGCTTGAGCTCGATCGGTCGCAGCCGCGCATAGCCGGCGTTGCGGAGCGCCTCCACCCCGGCCCCGACGCCGCCCGACTTGCGGATTGCCGCCGCCATGATGGCCTCGTCGCAGCCCAGCCAGTGGGCCAGCAGGCGGGTGCGCAGACGCTCGATCTCGGCCCGATTGCCAGTCCCTGAACGGCCGGTCGCCTCGAAGCTCATGTCACACTCGGTGTCGAAGCCCATCGAACGGTTGTTGATATTGGCCGAGCCGATCCGCAGCAGCCGGTCGTCGATGATCGTCAGCTTGGCGTGGACGATGATGATCCGGCCCACCGTCGTGACCGGGCTGTAGGTGCGCAGGCGGCCGTGCTTGTCGGCCCGCTTCAGGCGCTCGATGAAGGTCACGCGGGTGCGGTCCATGGTCGCCTGGTCGAAGAAGCTGGGCGAATGCTCGGTGCCGATCAGCACCACCTCCGGCCCGTCCGGCTCGCTGAGCCGCCGCGCCAGCGCCGCGGCGATCAGCGGCGAGGTGAAGTACTGGTTCTCCATGTAGATGCAGTCTCGGGCCGCCGCGATCGACGTCAGGTGCAACCGCTCAATCTCGCGGACCTCCGGGTGATGCTTCCAGGCGCCGTGGGTGCGTGACAGCCCGACCTGGATCTCGGTGAACTGGGCCTTCACCTGGGTGGGCCAGGCGGCCCGGGTCTTCGGCGGCTCCGGCAGGATCTCGCCGGTGCACCGGGCCCAGCGTTCGCGGAACAGCACCCCCAGCGCCTTGGCCGGCGCGCCTTCGACCACGCCCATCACCTCGTGGCGGCTGTCGAAGTCCTTGTCGGAGTTGCTGTGCGCGTGCCGGGTCTTCTGGCGGCGAGGGTCGTCATCCAGATGGTCGGGGGTGTCCCAGCGGTCGGGTCCGATGTCGCCGCCGCCGCAGAAGCCGATGGCGTCGTCGATGATGATCGCCTTCTGGTGATGCGAGGCGCCCATCGGCAGCTTGCCATCGAGCACGAACTTCACGTCGCTGCCGGCGAATTCCTTGCGGTCGGCGAGCGGAAACCAGTTCTGGGTTGCCGCCACCGGCAAGGCCGACTTCCAGCACAGGATGCGTACATCGAGCTTCGGGTTCTCCCGGGCCAGCTGCTTGAGGAAGTTGGCGATCCGATCCTCCTCCGGGCCGGTGCAACCCGGCTGCGGATGAAACAGGGTCTGCGGCTCGAACGCCCAGTTGAGCAGGTGGACGGTGTGTCTCGCCTTGCGCATGGCCGCCATGGCGGCGTCGAAATAGTCCGCCATATCGACGATCAGGGCGGCGCGGCCGGATGTCTCTCGCCGCCAGCAGGTCGTTCCCGGTTCCAACAACACTGCGCACAGCTCCCGCCAAAGCTGACCTAAGCCGTCAAAGCAAAGGTTGTTCCCTTTCGGCTCCGGCGGCGCTCGGCTAGAGCGGCGGTTCCTCGCCCTTGCGCTTGGCCAGCACAGCCAGCCCCAGCATCAGCGCCCCAAAGCCGGCCATGATCGCCCCCCAGATCAGGTCTATGTTCACCCCGGCCGAGTGGGCGTCCAGCGCGGCCTTGTCACCGGTGAGGCCGGTGGCGGCGACCAGCAGGCCGATAGCCAGGAACAGGAGCCCGATGGGCAGGCGCACGTCGAACAGCATGGCGGGCTCCTAGCGGAAGATGATGTTGAGGACGACGGTGGCGGTCAGCATGATCACTCCCAGCAGCACCGGGTTCATCCACCAGGCGCCGGTCTCCCGGGCGATCTTCGGCGTCAGCGAATAGACCAGGCCGGCGAGCTCGGCCTCGGGCTTCGGCTTGGTCGCCAGGCTGACCACGATGGTGGTGAGGAAACACGCGCTCCAGGCCCAGATGGCGGTCCAGAAGTTCTGCGCCATTTCGCTGGGATAGCTGTGCGTCACCGCGATCCAGCCGCCCTTGATGCCGGGCAGGTTGTCGGTCGGTAGGGTCAGGCCGTGGTGCAGGGCGGCCATGCCGATGCCGGTGGCCAGGCCGACGAAGGCGCCGTGGCCGGTGGTCCGCTTCCAGAACATGCCGAGCAGGAAGGTGGCGAACACAGGCGCATTCACGAAAGCAAGAACCAGCTGCATCACGTCCATGATGTTGTTGAACTGGCTGCAGAAGTAGGCGGCGCCCACCGAGGCCAGGACCCCGAACAGGGTGGTCAGCCGCCCGACCTGCAGATAGTGCCGGTCCGACCCGTCGGTGCGGATGTAGGCCTGGTAGATGTCGTAGGTGAAGACCGTGTTGAACGCCGTCACGTTGCCGGCCATGCCCGACATGAAGCTCGCCAGGAGCGCCGTCAGGCCCACCCCCAGCATGCCGGTCGGGAAGTAGCGCAACAGGAGGTTCGGGGTCGCCAGGTCGTAGTCGAGCTGCGGCCTGCCGCGGGCGTCGAGCATCGGCTGGCCGGTGGCGGAATCCACCTTGATCGGGATAACGCCGGGCTCGTGGTGGGCGATGGCGCCTACCGCCGCGGGCGGGCTCGCCGCCGCGCCCGGCCGATCCGGCGCCGAGGTCAGCGCGATGGCGATCAGCCCGGGCAGGATGACGATGAACGGGATGAACAGCTTCACGCCCGCGGCGATCAACGGGGTGCGCCGGGCCGCCGACATGGAATTGGCCGCCATCGCCCGCTGGACCACCAGGAAGTCGGTGCACCAATAGCCGAACGACAGGACGAACCCGAGACCCATGGAGAGGCCGAACCAATCGACGCCGAGGCGATTGTTGGTGGCGTGCGCCATGCCGGCCCAGGCGTGGGTGTAGCTGGGCCCTAGCGTGGCCTGCAGGCCCTCCCAGCCGCCGACCTGGCGCAGGCCCAGCCAGACCAGCGGGGCGAAGCCGGCGACGATCAGGAAGAACTGCAGAACCTCGTTGTAGATCGCGCCTCTCAGGCCGCCAAGGTAGATGTAGACCAGCACCACCACCGCCGACACCAGGATGGCGGCGTGGAAGATCCAGGCCTGCGGCAGGCCGAGGTGGGCGAAGGGCGCATCGAAGACGTGCAGCGTCTGGATCAGCTTGGCCAGCGCGTACATCGAGATGCCGGACGACATGATGGTCATCAGGGCGAAGGCCACCGCGTTCAGGGCCCGGGTCTTTTCGTCGAACCTCATACGCAGGTATTCGGGCGCCGAGCGGGCCTTGGAGCCGTAGTAGAACGGCATCATGAAGACGCCGATGAACACCATCGCCGGGATGGCGCCGATCCAATAGAAATGGGCGGTGACGATGCCGTACTTGGCGCCGGACGCGCCCATGCCGATCACCTCCTGCGCGCCCAGGTTCGCCGAGATGAAGGCCAGGCCGCAGACCCAGGCCGGGATCGCCCGGCCCGCCAGGAAGAAGTCGGTTCCGCTTTTCGCTCGCCGGGCCGCGACGATGCCGATGCCCAGCACGAACACCAGGTAGAGGCCAATCACGCCCCAGTCGACGGCGCCCAGATGCATGCGCATTTCCCCCCGGGCCGCCCCCGTCTCAACGGCGGGAGTCGGCGCCCGGCGGACATGTGGGGGTGCTGAACGCGCGCCCGTCAAGCCGACGCGCCGTCAGCCTCAGTCCTTTGGCGTGGTCCCGACGCGGGCGACCCGCAGGGAATTGGTGCCGCCGGACTTGCCGAACGGCACGCCGGCGACCACCACGATCTCCTCGCCCCGTCTGGCCAGGCCGGCGCGGGACGCCAGCTGTGTGGCCCGCGCCACCGTCTCGGTCATGGTGAAGGTGGGCTCGCAGACCAGCGGATGGACGCCCCAGGCCAGCGCCAGCCGCCGTGCGACCTCGGCGTCGGGCGTCAGCCCCAGGATGCCGCACTCCGGCCGCTGCCGCGACACCCGCAGCGCGGTGACGCCGGAGGTGGTGAAGGCCACGATGACGCTGGCCTCGATGGTCTCGGCCACCTGGCGCGCGGCGCCGGAGATGGCGTCGGCCGAGGATTTCTCCGGTTTCGGCCGCATGCCGGCCCGGGCCGCGCGCAGGTCGTCGTCGCGCTCGGTGCGGGTCAGGATGCGGTCCATCATCCGCACGGTCTCGATAGGGTATTTGCCGGTGGCGGTCTCCGCCGAGAGCATCACCGCGTCGGCCCCGTCGAACACCGCGGTGGCCACGTCGGAGGCCTCCGCGCGGGTGGGCGAGGGGTTCTCCGTCATGCTCTCCATCATCTGGGTCGCCACCACGATCGGTCGGCCCCAGCGGTGTGCCGCGCGGATCAGCCGCTTCTGGATCAGCGGCACGTCCTCCGGCGGCAGTTCGACGCCAAGATCGCCGCGGGCCACCATCACCGCGTCGGAGAGCCGGAAGATCTCCTCGATCTGTTCCAGCGCCTGCGGCTTCTCGATCTTGCTCATCAAGAGCGCCCGGCCGCCGACCAGCTCGCGCGCCTCGGCCACGTCCTCCGGCCGCTGGACGAACGACAGGCCGATGTAGTCGACCCCACAGTCGAGCGCGAAAGCCAGGTCCGCGCGGTCCTTCTCTGTCAGCGCCGGGATCGGCAGGACGGCGCCCGGCAGGTTCACGCCCTTGCGGTCCGACAGCCGCCCGCCGACCGCGACCCGGGTCTCCAGGTGATCCGGCTTCTGGCGCACCACCTCCAGCTGGATGCGCCCGTCGTCCAGCAGCAGGCTGTAGCCCGCCGAAGCCACCGCCATGATCTCCGGATGCGGCAGCTGCACCCGCGAGGAGTCCCCTGGCTGCGGCGACAGGTCGAGGCGGAACGGCCGGCCCCACTGCAGCACCACGTGGCCACCGGCGAAGCGCCCGACGCGCAGCTTGGGCCCCTGCATGTCCGCCAGGATGGCGATCGGTCGGCCGAGCTTTTTCTCCACCCGTCGGATCGAGGCGATGTTGGCGGCGTGATCTTCCTGGGCGCCGTGGCTGAAGTTCAGCCGGAATACGTCAGCGCCGGCCTTGAACAGCGCCTCGATCCGCCCGAGGTCGGAGGTCGCCGGACCCAGGGTCGCGACGATCTTCATCCGGCGATTGCGCGGCGCCTCAGCCATTGAGCTTCACCGGGCGCCCGCTGGCGATGGACTGGACCGCCGCCTCGGCCAGCTTGAGCGCGGCGACGCCGTCGGCATAGCCCACCGCCGGGCTGGTCTTGCCGGACAGCATGTCGGCGAAGTGGTCCATCTCGGCCCGGTAGGCGTCGCGGAAGCGTTCCAGGAAGAAGTTCTGGAACCTGTCGGCCCGCGCGCCGGCTTCAGTCCAGACCTGGACCGAGCTCTCCGTCAGATTGTCCATGCGGATCATGCCGTCCGAACCGAAAGCTTCGATTCGCTGATCGTAGCCGAAGCCGGAGCGGCGGCTGTTGGCGATTACGCACAACCGGCCCGATGCGGTCTTCAGCATCGTGCGCGCGGTGTCGATGTCGCCCGCCTCGCCGATCGCCGGGTCTACCAGGCAGCTCCCCCAGGCGAAGATCTCCGATGGCTCCTCGCCCAGCAGCCAGCGAGCCATGTCGAGGTCATGGATCGCCATGTCCTTGAAAAGCCCGCCGGAGGTCTTCACGAAATCGATCGGCGGTGGAAGGGTGTCGTTGCTGGTGATCTGCAGGCTCTCCAGCCGGCCGACCTCGCCGGCCGCCAGCCGCGCCTGCAGCGTGCGGATGTTGGGATCGAAGCGGCGGTTGAAGGCCAAAAACAACCGCGCGCCCTGCAGGTCCCGGGCGGCGGCCAGAACTGGCTGCAGGTCTATGCCGATAGGCTTCTCGCAGAAGATCGCCTTTCCGGCCGCGTGCAGCTGCCGGCATTCACCCAGGTGCCGGTCGGTGGAGGTGGCCACGATCACGCCTTCGATACTCATGTCCGCCAGCACGGCCTCAAGGGTGGTGATCTCCGCCCCGGTGTCGCGCGCCACGGCGCCTGCGTTGTCGGGGATGGGGTCGACCACATGGCTCAGATGCAGCGCCGGGTTGGCCACCGCATTGGCCGCGTGGATTTTCCCGATGCGGCCACAGCCGAGCAAAGCGATCTTGTGCATGGCGACCTTCTACGGAACTCGGCGTGTGCGGAACACCACTTCCGCAACGCGGCCTAGGCCCGTGATCGGCGGGTCCTGGGAATGGGTCTCGTGACCGAGGCCCGCGCCTGCGACTTAGCGGAATCGGAACGGGAGGTCAGGTTGCGCGTGCGCTCGGGCGCCGTTGTGGGCTAAGAGACGCCTTCGCCCGGCTCGGCTCGCGCCCCGCCTGACAATCCACGGAGGCCCTCACCATGGCGCGCAAGCCCAACTATCCCTTCGAGCGCATGGAGCGCGAACGCCAGAAGGCCGCCAAGACCGCCGCCAAGGCCGAAACCAAGCGCGCGGCGCGCGAGCAGGCCCGGCTCGACGCCGGCGGCGCACCCGAGCCCGACACCGCCCAAGACGACGACGCCTAGGCCCGACCCATGGCCCAGGATGCGATCTTCAACCACGAGACCGTGGTCCTCGACGGCGAGCATTTCTCGTCCTGCGAGTTCCGCGACTGCCGCCTGGTCTACGCCGGCGGCGTACCGCCGGTGTTCGACAACTGCCGAATCGACGACTGCGAATGGAAGTTTGAGGAAGCCGCCGGACGGACGCTCGCCTACCTGAAGGTGGTCTGGCTCGCCGGCGCCAAGGCGCCGGTCCAGAGCGCGATCAAGGAAATCACCGCCGCGCGTTAGGACGGCGACGTAATGCTCGTCGGCGCGCCGTGCGCGGCCACGGTCGCGGCGAACTCCTCGCGCGAATTGACCTTCGGCATCGGGCCTTCGGGAACCGCCACGCCGAGGAACCGGGCCAGCGGCTCCCACCCTTGGACCGCCTCATAGACCAGCAACCGCTCGGCCGGGATGACCTCGCGGACGCGCGCGTTGTGGGCTTTGAACACCGAGATCAGCTTGTCCCGGTCGTGCATTTGGCCGTCGAACAGCTCGCCGACCACCTTGCCGACCATCCGCCCGAACGGATTGTCACCGCCCGGCGGCGGCAGGTTCTTGAAGATCGTCGCCTGGGTGGACTCGAACCATTGGTCCGGGTCCCGCTCGCTGAGGATCACCTTGGCGTCCGGATAGGCGTCGGCCAGCTCCTTGTAATAGGTGGCGTTCGGCCAATCGACGGTCGAGCTGTAGCCCTCGAAGATCCGCGCCCAGTTGGCGTTGGCCGGATCGCACCCGGCCTCGTACCACCAGTCGGCGGCCTGCGGGTTCTTGAACACCTCGATCATGTGGTAGCAGGGCCCGAAGCCGAGCTGCTCCAGCGCCAGCTTGAGCGACATGGTCCCCGTGCGGCCATAGCCGGCCCCGATCACCTTCAACAATGGTTGTCCCCCCACACGTGGCTTGATCGCCAGCTTGCGACCATAGGGCCTTCGGGCTCAAGTCCCCGCCTCATTTCATCTGGGCGCGATTGACTCCGATGGGCCCCAGGATTTCAGTCACCCACCCGAAAGCAGGAGCGCCACATGGCCAAGTTCGACAGCATCCTTGGCGCCGTCGGCAACACGCCGTGCGTGAGGGTCAACCGCCTGGGCCCCGAGGGGGTAAACCTCTACGTCAAGGTCGAGGCGTTCAACCCGCTGGGCTCGGTCAAGGACCGCCTGGCGCTGGGCGTGATCGAGGCGGCCGAGCGATCCGGCGAGCTCAAGCCCGGTCAGACGGTGATCGAGGCGACCAGCGGCAACACCGGCATCGGCCTGGCCATGGTCTGCGCCGCCAAGGGCTATCCGCTGGTGGTGGTGATGGCCGAGAGCTTCTCCATCGAGCGGCGCCGGCTGATGCGCTTCCTGGGCGCCAAGGTGATCCTGACCCCCGCGGCCCACCGCGCCACCGGCATGATCCTGAAGACCATTGAGCTGGCCAAGACCCACGGCTGGTTCATGACCCGGCAGTTTGAGAACGAGGCCAACCCGGACATCCACTCGGCGACCACCGCCCAGGAGATCCTCAAGGACTTCGACAAGCTCGACTACTGGGTCACCGGCTACGGCACCGGCGGCACGTTGAAGGGCGTCGGGCGGGTGCTAAAGAAGGAGCGGCCGGACACCAAGATCATCGTCTGCGAGCCGGCCGACGCAGCCCTGATCGCCAGCGGCGCGCCCCAGGCGCGCAACGCCGACGGCACCCCCGCCGCCGGCCACCCGGCCTGGAAACCGCACCCGATGCAGGGCTGGACCCCGGACTTCATCCCCAAGCTGACCGGCGATGCGGTCGATCTGCACCTGGCCGACCAGCTGCTGGCGATCCCCGGACCCGAGGCGATGAAGATGAGCCAGGAGCTGGCGACCAAGGAGGGCATCTTCGTCGGCATCACCTCCGGCGCCACCTTCGCCGGCGCTCTGAAGGTCGCTGCCATCGCGCCGAAAGGCTCGACCATCCTGGCCATGCTGCCCGACACCGGCGAGCGCTACCTCTCCACCCCGCTGTTCGCCGATATCCCGGTGGACATGACCGAGGAAGAGGCCGCGATCTACAAGTCGACGCCGATGTATGTGGAAGCCGCCGCCGCGACCTAGCGGAACACGTAGATGCCGCCGGCGCCCCCCTGCGGGGCTTCGGAGAGGCCGCGGATTTCCAGCCGCGCCCGCCTGGCGCCGCAGACGCAGCGCAGGCGGGTCTCCAGGTGCGCGGTGGCCTGGCGGGCAAGGCCCTGGCCGATCCAGGGTCCAGGGTCGATCGCCGCCTCGCGCCCGCAGCGGCAGACCGCCCACAGGCTGGAGCGCGCCGCCAGCGCCTGGTTCAGCTTCGGCCAGGCCGGCCACGCCGGGGTGATCCGATGGAATGCGCCGTCCGCCATGGCTCTATCTCCGTTCAAAGGAACAAAAGCAGAACAATCGTGCCTGCGCCAGCGCTTAGGAGGTGTAGGCCGGCGCCAACGCAACCGGGGCGGCGGTTCCTCCTCTCCCCTCTCGGCTTCGCCGGGGGAGAGGAGGTGCTACCGCGGCCTCTCCGCGTGGTCGGCCAGGATGATCGCGGCCGCGGCGGTGACCTTCTGGCCGGTCGGCAGGTCGATGAATTCGTTGGGGCCGTGGGCGTTGGAGTGCGGGCCGAGCACCCCGGTGATCACGAACTGGGCGTCCGGGAACGTCTCGCCCAACATGCCGATGAACGGGATCGAGCCGCCTTCGCCCATCAGCGCGGCGTCGCGCCCGAAGGTCGCCTTCGAGGCCTTTTGCACGGCGGCCTCCAGCCAGGGCGCCAGCGGCGGGGCGTTCCAGCCGGTGGCCGCGCCGGCGCTCTGGTAGGTGACCTTCGCCCCCTGCGGCGGGTCGGCGGTGAACGCCTGCTCGAAGGCCTTCTCGGCGGCGTGGGCGTCCGCTGTCGGCGGCAGGCGCAGGCTGAGCGCCAGCGTGGTCGAGGGGCGCAGCACATTACCGGCGTCGCTGGGCTTGGGCAGGCCATCGGCGCCGATGACGGTGAGCTGCGGCCGCCAGGTGCGGTTCAGCACCAGCTCGGCGATCTCGCCCGTGGGCGGATGGGTGTCCCCGGCGAACGGGAATTTGCGCCACGCCTCCTCGCCCAGCGCCTGGGCCGCCACCTTGGCCTGGCGCACCCGGTCGGCGGGGATCTCGACGGTGCAGACCTTGGGCAGCACTTCGCCGGTGGCGGCGTCCTCGACCCGTGAGAGCAGGGCGCGCGCGATGCGGAAGCTGTCGGGGACCACGCCTGAGGCGTCCCCGGAATGCACGCCCTCGGTCAGCACCTCGACCGTCAGCCGCCCGCCGGTCATGCCGCGCAGCGACGTCGTCAGCCATAGCTGGTCGTAGTTCCCGCAGCCGCTATCCAGGCAGATCACCAGCGACGGCGCCCCGATCCGATCCTTCAGGTGCTCCACATAGAACGGCAGGTCGAAGGAGCCGCTCTCCTCGCAGGCCTCGATCAGCACCACGCAGCGGGCCCGCTTCACCCCCTGCCTCTGCAAAGCCACGAGCGCCGTCAGTGAGGCGTAGATCGCATAGCCATCGTCGGCGCCGCCGCGACCGTAGAGCCGATCGCTCCGGATTACCGGCTCCCAGGGCCCCAGCCCCTGCGACCAGCCGGTCATTTCCGGCTGCTTGTCCAGGTGGCCGTAGAGCAGAACGGTGTCGGCCCCGATTTCGGAAGACGGCTCGCCGGGCGACTCGATGAAGATCACCGGCGTGCGACCCTCGAGCCGCACCACCTCCAGCGTCGCGCCCGGCAGTTCGGCCACCTTGCCTCGGGCCCAGCCGACCATGTGCTCGACGGCGGCGTCGATATGGCCGTTGGCCGCCCAGTCCGGATCGAAGTGCGGCGACTTGGCCGGGATGCGGATGTAGTCGACCAGCGCCGGCGTGATCTCGTCGCGCCAGATGTCGGCGGTGAAGCTGTTCAGGGCGGCGATGTCCATGGGCGTACTCGCGGAAACGGGTCGGCGGTGGCCCTTCCTATAACAGCCGGCGTCTGCGCCCCAATGCCGCATCGCGGCGCACATCAGCTCTTGATTAAGGTCCGGCTGGCATTGATGCGGGCGTTGCGTTCGTTCGTCAGCTTGGGACCCCGCCAGTGATCACCCTGAAAGACTTCATTGACTGGATCACCGCCTCGCTGGTGATCATCTCCGGCGCGCTCGCCGGACACTACGTCGCCCTGGGCATGACCCCCGTCCAGTGGGCCGGGGCCGCGGCCGCGGTGCTGGGCTCAGTGGCCCTTGCCGTCGCCGTGCGGGTCTGGCCGATGAAGCTGGGCGTCGGTCAGCGTCAGCAGGACTAGTCGGCGAAAACGTCGAGGCCCATGGCGTTCAGCAGCGCGTACTGCTGCGAGAGCGTGATCTTCATCCCGTCGTAGGCGCCGAGCGCCGCCAGATCGAGCCCCGAGACCTCCGCGCCCCGCAGGTCCGCGCCGCCGAGCTGCGCCCCGGTGGTGATCGCCTGGAACAAGTCGCACTTGCTCAGGTCTGCGCCGACCAGGTCGGCGTCCGTCAGGTCGGCCTCGCGCAGCGACGACCCCGCCAGCTCGCAGCCCTTCAGGCTCACCTCCGACAGGTCGGCGAGCTCCAGGTTGCAGGCCCTGAAACGTGCCGCTGTATGGATCGTCTTGGGGCTGAGCGCGCGGGAGAAATCCGCCCGGTGGAACCGCGCGCCGCGCAGGTTGCAGTTGTCGAACTCCACCGCATAGAGGCTGCTCCGCGAGATGTCAGCAAAGCTGAGGTCACAGGCGGTGAACGCCGCCTGGTCCATCTGCGAGAACGCGATCTCGACGCCGGAATGGCTGTCCGGATCGCCGAAGTTGCAGCGGGTGAACGTCGCGTCCCTAAGGTCCGCATGCGCGAACCGGCAGCGCACGAACCGGCACTCGGTGAACCGCGCGCCCTGGAAGATCACCGACGACAGCTGGCCATCGCTCAGACGGCAGTCGGTGAACGCCGCATCGCTCAGGTCCCGCTCGGCGAGGTCGTAGGCCGACAGGTCGAGGCCTTCGTAGGCGCCCCCGGATTTCAGGTCGGGGAGGTCCATCATCGCCGGAGTCTCTAGCCTCTATGCCGCCCCCGGCGAAGCCTCCGCGTCATCAAGCTGAACCCAGGATTAAAGAGCCCGCTCCCGGTTCCGTTCAGTTGGCGCGTCCCCAGTCTGCGGATCCACGGGGTCAGACCTTTCTGCCCCTTCAACGGGTACGGCCAGTACATCTACCGACCGGTGGAAATCTGCTGCTAAGCCCGAGCCGGCGCAACCTCCGGGCAGGCTTGGCCGTTGTTGCAGCCGGCTCAGCCTGCCACGGGGACTGCCGCGTTCGCGCCTCAACCTGATCACGCCAACCAACAGTGAGCGCCATGAAGACTCGCCCAATCGCCCTTGTTTTCCTCGCCACCTGCGCGGCCGGCGCGCTGGCGACCGCCGCCGACGCCGATCCCTCGGCGCGCGTCGGACGCATCAGCTTGGTCGAAGGTCAGGTCTCGTTCAAGCCGCCGATGGAGACCTTCTGGACGTTCGCGACCCGCAACTTCCCGGTAGCGCCTGGGGAGTCGTTCTGGACGGGCGGGGCCGGCCGCGTCGAGCTGCAGATCGGGTCGATGGAGGCCTGGCTCGATAGCGAGACCGAACTCGACGTGCTGGATCTCGACTACGGCGAGACGCGCCTGGCCCTGACGCAGGGGTCGCTGGATCTGCGTCTGTGGCGGGTTCCGCGCGGCGGCGTGCGGATTTCGACGCCGGCCGGCCGGGTGTTCCTGAGCCGCGCCGGCGTCTACCGGATCGACGTCGGCTCGCCGGGCGAGAATGACGGATACACCCCCGTCGAGGTGACGGTGTTCGATGGCGCCGCCGAGATCCCCGGCCGGGACGGCCTGGTGCGGATCGATGGCGGCGAGGCGGCGCTGGTCTATCCCGGCGATGAACCCGACGCGATCGACGTCCAGGACGCCTCGATCGACGATTGGGCGCGCGACCGGGAAGGCCGTGAGCGCCGCGCCCGCAACGAGGCGATCGAACTGGCCGGCTACGGCGATCTCGACGGCCAGGGTGAGTTCGTGCAGACCCCGGACTACGGCGCGGTGTGGTTCCCGCGCGCCGTCCCGGCCGACTGGGCGCCTTATCGCTATGGCCACTGGGCCTACGTGCAGCCGTGGGGCTGGACCTGGATCGACGACCAGCCCTGGGGCTTTGCGCCCTTCCACTACGGGCGCTGGGCGCGGATCAACGACCGTTGGGGCTGGGTCCCGCCGAACCGCAGTGCGCCGGAACCTGTCTACGCGCCGGCCCTGGTGGCCTTCATCGGCGGACTGAGCGCCGGCGGCGGTGGCGCGGCCCTTGGCTGGATCCCGCTCGGACCCGAGGAGGTCTATCGCCCCCCCTATCAGGTGAGCAACACCTACGTCCGCAACGTCAACATCACCAACGTCCGCGAGACGACGATCACCAATGTCGTGGTGAACAACATCACGGTGAACCAGTATCGCAACGCGCCGGCCGCCACCGTGGTCCGCAGTGACGCTTTCGCCCGCGGCGCGCCCGTGCAGCGCGCCCTCTCGGCCGTGCCGGCCGCCGAAATCGCCCGAGCCACGCCGATGGCCGCCGCCGCCCGCCCGCCGTCCCCGATGCCGGAAGCCCGGACCGGCGCCTCGGCGCGACCCGACGCGGGTCCCGCCCGTTCGGAAGCTGTCGCTAACGCCGCGCCGCCGCCACCCGCAAAGCTGCAGGTGGTCAGGACCGCGCTCGCCGCCCAGCCCGCGACAGCAGTCAAGCCGCCGGTCATCCCCGGCGCGCCGCCGCCCGCACCCCGGCCGCCCGGCGCTCCGAAGCCGGCGATGGCCCTGATCGCCCCGGCGCAGGTTAGCCATCCCCAGGCGCAGGGGCAACGGCCGCCGCCTCCGCCGCAGGCCGTGACCGCCGCGGCCCCCGCGCAGAGCGCCGCCGAGCCGGGTGCGCGCGTCACGCCGTTGAAAGAGGTCGCGCCAAAGCCGGCGCTGGCGGCCCGGCCGAATGCGGTAGCGCCAACGCCCACGCCCGTCAGGCCGCCGCCCCAGGGCCCGGCCCCAGGTCAGGCTGCCGCCGTCCCGACGCCGGGCGGGGCCAACAAGGCCGCCACGGATCAGGCCCGGGCGCGCGACCGAGAAATGCAGCAGCGGCAGGATCAGGCGAGCGCCGCCCAGGCCGCCGACGCGGACCGCCGCAAGGCTGAGGCCCAGACCCGCGCCGCCGACGAGGCCCGCCGTCAGTCGCAGGCGGCCGAGGCCCAGCGCGCCGCCGAAGCCAAGGCCGCCCAGGTGCAGGCGGAGGCCAGCGCGGCGGCTGCAGCCAGGACCCGGGCCGACGCTGACAAGGCCGCCGCAGCTGCGACGGCGCGACAGCGCGAAGCCCAAGCGGCCAGGGCGGCTGCTGAGGCCCAGTCGCGCGCGGCGGCCGCGGCGGCGCAGCAGCAGCAACAGCGCGAAGCCAGCGCCAAAGCCGCGGCGGACGCCAAGGCGGCCCAGGTGCAGGCTGAGGCCAGCGCGGCGGCTGCCGCCAGGACCCGGGCGGAGGCTGACAAGGCCGCCGCAGCGGCGGCGCGACAGCGCGAAGCCCAAGCCGCCCGGGCCGCTGCCGAGGCCCAGTCGCGCGCGGAGGTGGCGGCGGCGCAGCAGCAGCAGCGCGAAGCCCGCGCCAAGGCGGCGGCCGACAAGGCAAAAGCCGAGGCCGCCAAGAAGAAGCCCGAGGAGAAGCCTCCGAGCCAGCCCCAGCCCTAGAGCGCGTCAGGGTGAAATGGAGACCATTTCACCCGTCCGACGTGCTCTAAGTGTTTGAAGATAGACCCTTCTACCCCGTCAGGGTCTAGGTGGCGTCCGCTCGCCCGCGATGGAGAGCGCGGGCGGCCACTCACACGGCCGACGTCACCGGGACCAATATCTCCCCGCCGCTCTCACGGAATTTCACCGCCATCTCCTCCAGCCCGGCGGCGACCTCGTTCTGCCCCATGTCATTCTGAGATCGCGCCGCCTCGCGGATGTCTTGGCTGATCTTCATGGAGCAGAACTTCGGCCCGCACATGGAGCAGAAGTGGGCGGTCTTGAACGCCTCCTTCGGCAGGCTCTCGTCGTGGTATTCGCGGGCGGTCTCCGGATCGATGCCCAGGTTGAACTGGTCCTCCCAGCGGAACTCGAACCGCGCGCGGCTGATCGCGTCGTCCCAGGCGCGCGCCGTGGGATGCCCCTTGGCCAGGTCCGCGGCGTGGGCGGCGAGCTTGTAGGTCATCACGCCGACCTTCACGTCCTCGCGGTTCGGCAGGCCGAGGTGCTCCTTGGGCGTGACGTAGCAAAGCATGGCGGTGCCGAACCAGCCGATCATCGCCGCCCCGATCGCCGAGGTGATGTGGTCGTAGCCCGGCGCCACGTCGGTGGTAAGCGGGCCCAGCGTATAGAACGGCGCCTCGCCGCAGACCTTCAGCTGCTTGTCCATATTGGCCTTGATCTTGTGCATCGGCACGTGGCCGGGGCCTTCGATCATCACCTGGACGTTGTGCTTCCAGGCGATCTGGGTGAGCTCGCCCAGCGTCTCCAGCTCGCCGAACTGGGCGGCGTCATTGGCGTCGGCGATGCAGCCGGGACGCAGGCCGTCGCCCAGGCTGAACGACACGTCGTAGGCCTTCATGATCTCGCAGATGTCTTCGAAGTGCTCGTAGAGGAAGTTCTCCTTGTGGTGGGAGAGGCACCACTTGGCCATGATCGAGCCGCCGCGCGACACGATCCCCGTCACCCGCTTGGCGGTCAGCGGCACGTAGGCCAAGCGCACACCGGCGTGAATGGTGAAATAGTCCACCCCCTGCTCGGCCTGCTCGATCAGGGTGTCGCGGAACACCTCCCAGTTGAGGTCCTCAGCCACCCCGTTGACCTTCTCCAGGGCCTGGTAGATCGGCACCGTGCCGATGGGGACCGGCGAGTTGCGCACGATCCAGTCGCGGATGTTGTGGATGTTGCGGCCGGTGGAGAGGTCCATCACCGTGTCGCCGCCGCAGCGGATCGCCCAGACCATCTTGTCCACCTCGTCGGAGACCTGGGACAGGACCGCAGAGTTGCCGATGTTGGCGTTGATCTTCACCAGGAAGTTGCGGCCGATGATCATCGGCTCCAGCTCGGTGTGGTTGATATTGGCCGGGATGATCGCGCGACCGCGGGCGATCTCGTCGCGGACGAACTCCGGAGTGCAGAAGTCCGGGATCTCGGCCCCGAAATCCTCGCCGTCGCGAATGCAGAAGTCGCCGTCCTGGCGGCGCAGGTTCTCGCGGATGGCGACGTATTCCATCTCGGCCGTGATGATCCCGCGCCGGGCGTATTCCAGCTGACTGACATTGGCCCCGGCCTTGGCGCGGTAGACCCGGCGCGGCGCCTTGAACTGCGGCGCCAGGTGCTGGCCTTTCGCGAAGCCGTTGTCCTCGGGCTTCACCTCGCGGGGGCTTTCCACCAGCTCCAGGTCGCCGCGCGAGACCACCCAGGGCTCGCGGGTCTTCGGCAAGCCTCTGTCGATATCGATCGAGACAGTCGGGTCGGTGTAGGGGCCGGACGGGTCGTAGAGCGTCAGCGCCGGCTCGTTGGCCGACGGGTGCACCGCCACCTCGCGGAACGGCACCCGGATGTCGGGCCACAGCACGCCGGGCTGATAGACCTTGCGCGAGCCGGGACGCTCCCCGGTGGGAATTTGGGCTGGCTCGATATTGCCGGTGGGCTTGTTCATGGCTCGACTCCGCAAGGGCGGACCACGGGCGTCAGGTCGGAACCGCTTCCTTCCCTTCGCCGGCATGACCCGGATCAGGTTCGACGGGTCGCGGGATCACCCGCCTCTCAGCCGCTCAGCGCGGCCCCCCGAGGAGGCCCGCAACCTAGGCCCGAAGCGGGCAGGGCGAAAGGCGGTTTTCGCGGGCTTGGACCTTAAGTCCGGCTTCACCACGTCGGCCTAGGCTCGCCCCATGCTGCGCACCCGCCTGGAGCGTCCATGAACATCTCGCCGACAAGCGCCGTGGTCGCCGCCCTGCAGGCCGCGGTGGCCGACCTCATGGCCCGCGACCTGAACATGCTCGGCGAGATCGTGGGCAAGTCTTCAGCCGTAACGCCGTCGACGGCATCGCCGACCGCCCCGGCCTCTGCGCCCTCCTCGACTCCCGCGGCCATCGCGCCGCCCAGCCCTCCGGCCGTCCCTCCGCCCAGCACGGTCGCCCAGGCCGTGACGGTCGCCCGCGCCGACGCCGCGGGACGCCAAGCCGGCCTCGCACCGCTGATGGCCGACCTCGCCCAGGTGGCCCAGAGCCCGGCCCTGCCGGTCCCGCTCAGGGCCGCCATTGGCCAGGTGTTGGCCCTGCAGACGCCTCTCTCCGGCCCGCTGAGCGCCCAGGTCGTTGCCCGCGCCGTCGCCCAGTCGGGCCTGTTTCTTGAGGCCCACCTGTCCGCCGCGAATGGAGTCGCTGCGCAAGGCGGGCCCACGCGGCCCGACCTAAAGGCCGCGCTGCTGACCCTGCAGCAGGCCCTGGCCGTGCCCGCCGCCGAAGAAGCCGCCCCGCCAGCCCAACCGCGCGCCGCCGTCGCCGTGCCGACCGCGTCGCCGACGCCGTCGCAAGCCTCGCCCACCGCCCGGACTGCGACACCGCCGGCGGCTCAATCCGCGACGGCGCAATCCCAGTCCGCCCCGTCTCAGTCTGGCCCGCCCCAGTCCGCCTCACGCCAGTCCGCCTCTCCTCAGTCGGCAGCGGTTCCGCAACCGACGCCGCCGCCCCCCGCCGCCCCGTCCGCGCCGGACCTCAAGGCCGCGGTGCAGACCCTGCAGCAGGCCCTGGCCGCGCCCGCGCAGGAGACCGCCGCCCTGCCGGCCCCCCTCAAGGCCGCGCTGGCCCAGGTGCTGGCGCCGCCGCCCCTCGTGCCGGGCGCGCCGCCGGCCCAGACCTTCGCCAAGGCCGCCGCCCAGCTGGCCACGCTGCTTGAGGCCTATCTCGCCGCGCCGCAGGAGGAGACCACGCCGGAGGTCAGGGCGGCGCTACAGACCCTGCAGCAAGCCCTGGCTGCGCCCGAACCGGACAAGCCCACGCTCCCGCCCCGCGCCGCAGGGCCGTCGCCACCGGCGCGTGACGGCGCTACGACCGCTCAGGCCGCCGCCCGCTCGAGCCTGCCCGAACACGCCGACGCCCAGACGATCGCCCAGGTGCTCAGCCGCGGCGTCGATCAGGCGCTGGCGCGGCAGACCCTGCACCAGCTGGCCTCTCTGCCGGACGGGCCGAACCAGGCCTGGATGTTCGAGCTGCCGGTCGCCACGCCTGGGGGCGCCGCCGTCGCCCAGTTCCAGATCGATCACAACGGCGGCTCGGCCGCGGGCGGCGAGGGCGACGCCGGCTGGCGGGTGCGGTTCTCCATCGACATCGAGCCCCTGGGCCCGGTCCACGTCCACCTGAACGCCGGGGGCGAGCGCGCCGCGGTCACCGTGTGGGCCGAGCGACCGGACGGCCTCACCCGCCTGCGCAGCCTGGGCGGCGAGCTGGCCCGGGCGCTCCCGGCCGACGTCCGATTCCAGGGCGGCTCACCGCGCAAGGCCGCGCCCAGGCCCGGCCGTTTCGTGGACCAGACCTCGTGAGCGGCGCCCCATGAGCGGAATTGGCAAGATCCCGCTGGCCGTCGCCCTGCGTTATGATGCGATGAAGGCGACGCGCGCACCCCGCGTGGTGGCTGTCGGCCGCGGCGAACTCGGCCGCAAGATCATCGAGACCGCCGAGGAACACGGCATCCCGCTGGAGACCAACGCCCCGCTGGCCGAGGCCCTCTCCGGCGTCGAGCTCGAGACCGAGATTCCGATTGAGCTCTATGAGGCGATCGGGACGATTCTGGCCTTCATCCTGCGCGCCTCGGTGCTGCCCACCGACACGCCCCGCGCCACAACCCTGCGGCCCTAGCCGGCGAGCTTCGGGTGCAGCCGGACCTCGACCCGTTCAGCCGCCGTTCAGCGGAGCCGGGCGAGACATGCTAGGTTGGCCGCAACCCGGAGGACCGCCCATGAAGACCGCCCTAACCCTGATCGGCGCGGCAAGTGCGCTCATCCTCGCCCTGCCGGTGCAGGCCCAGCCCGCCCAAACCAAGCCAACCCAGTCGAGTTGCTTCCGCACCAGCGAGATGCGCAACCACACGACCGACGGCGACAAGACGCTCTATTTTGACGTCGGCGGCCGCTCGGTCTGGCGCGCCCAGATGAGCAACGGCTGCTTCGCCGGGTCCACCTCCTCGGACCCGATCGTGCTGCTCGACCGCGTCGGCTCGGGCCGCGTCTGCAGCGCCATCGAGCTGGACGTGTCGTCGAACGGCAACCGCTGCATCGTCAGCAGCCTGGCCAAGCTGACCCCCGAAGAGGTCGCCGCCCTGCCGAAGAAGACGAAGCCGTAGCCGGCTGGGGACTGTCCCTCGTCCTGAGTTCGATGTAGGCGAGGCCCATGCATCTCGCCCGCTTCAATCCTGTACGGTTCGCCCATCTGCCCACGCCGCTGGAGCCCTTGCCCAGGCTCACCGAGGCGCTCGCGACCGCCGGCGGTGGCGGACCGAACCTGTGGATCAAGCGCGACGACTGCACCGGCCTGGCCGGCGGCGGCAACAAGACCCGCAAGCTGGAGTATCTGCTGGGCGACGCGCTGGCCAACGACGCCACCGCCTTGATCACCCAGGGCGCGGTGCAGTCCAACCACGTCCGCCAGACCGCCGCCGCTGCGGCCATGTTCGGCATGGCCTGCGAGGTGATCCTCGAGGAACGCACCGGCTCCAACGCGGCCGACTACACCCTGTCCGGCAACGTCCTGCTTGACGAACTCCTCGGGGCGAACATCCGCCGGGTCCCCGGCGGCACCGACATGAACGCCCAGCTCGCGCAGGTCGCCGCCGAGGTCGCCGCAGCCGGCGGCCGACCCTACGTCATCCCCGGCGGCGGCTCCAATGTCATCGGCGCGCTCGGCTACGTCGAATGCGCCATGGAGCTGGTTAGCCAGGCCAATGAGGCGGGCCTGGAGATCGACCGCATCGTCACCGCCACCGGCAGCGCCGGCACCCACGCGGGCCTGGTGGCTGGCATCGCGGTGATGGGCGCCGACATCCCCATCCTCGGCATCGGCGTGCGCGCGCCCAAGGACGTGCAGGAGGCCAATGTCTTCAAGCTGGCCCAGGAGACCGCCGACCTGCTGGGCCACAAGGACCGCGTCACCCGCGACCTGGTGGTCGCCGACTGCGACTATGTCGGCGCGGGCTACGGCCTGGTCGACGAGGCGGTGATCGACGCGCTGAAGCTCGCCGCCCGCACCGACGCGATCCTTCTCGACCCGGTCTACACGGGCAAGGCGATGAAGGGGCTTATCGCCCTCTCCAGGAAAGGCGCGTTCGACGGGGAGACGGTGGTCTTCCTGCACACCGGCGGCGCCCAGGGCCTGTTCGGCTACCAGACCATCATGGACGGCCACCTCGGATGAGCGAAGAGCCGGATGCCAACTCCTCCCTGCCCACCCCGTCTTTAGTGTTGGGCGTCCTCGGCGGCATGGGGCCGGCGGCGACGCTGGAGTTCCTGCAGAACCTCCAGGCCTTCACCCCGGCCAAGGGCGACTCAGACCACATCCGCGTGCTGATGGACCTCAATCCCAACGTCCCCGACCGCAACATGACCGGCACGGCGGCCGGCGTGGTGCTGGCCGAGATGGCCGGCGCGCTGGCCGGCGCGGGCGCCCAGGTGCTGGCCATGCCCTGCAACACCGCCCACGCCCACGCCGACCTGATCCAGCGCGCCTCTGGCCTGCCGCTGATCGACCTGATCGGCGAAGGCGCCAAGGCCGCCCGCCAGTCGGGCGCGCGGCGCGTCGGCGTGCTCGGCACCAAGGGCGCGCTGCGTCTCTACCGCGAATACCTCGCCGCCCAGGCGCTCGGCCTCGTCAGCCTCGAGCCCGAGCGGCAGGAGGAGTTCATGGCCACGATCTACAAGATCAAGTCCGGCGACACGGGCCCGGCGGTGCGCAAGGAGATGGCCGGCTTCGCCATGGACCTGATCGGTGGCGGGGCGGAAGCCATCATCGCCGGCTGCACCGAGGCGCCCCTGGTGATCGGCCCCGCCGACCTGAAGGTCGAGTTCATCGATCCCGGTGAGCTGCTCGCGCGGCGCTGTGTGGCGGTCTGCCTCGGCCTTGAATCCGCCCCTACTGTGCTGGACGCTCGAACCTGATGAGCTTGGCTGGGGGGCGGTCGATGCGGCGCTGGATTGTGGTTGTCGGGGTGAGCGGACTGGTGGCGGGCGCCCTTCTGGCGAGCATGGCGATCGGCCAGCCCGCCGGGCCGCAGAGGATTTTCACCCAGCTGTTCATCAGCCCCTGCGGCGAGCCCTATCGCGCCGGACCCGGCGATCCCTATCCGGTGGACCTGTGGTTCAAGCAGGCCGACCTCAACCACGACGGGGCGATCGACAAGGCCGAGTTCCGCGCCGACCACATGGGCTTCTTTGACGCCCTCGACGCCGACGGCAACGGCGTCCTCGATAGCACTGAGATCAGCTTCTACGAGAACAAGGTGGCCCCCGACGTCCTGCACAACGAACGCTTCGGCGCCCTGACCGGTGGCGGGCTGATCCGGGTTCAGCTCCAGAGGGGGCCCAACGCTGAGCAGAACGGAACGGCCCACGGCCCCTCCGGCCCGGCCCCCGACCTCGGCGCGCGCCGGCATGCCCCCGCCATCCCGCTGGAGGGCGCGGCGCCGTTCAATTTCCTGCGTGAGCCCGAACCGGTGCTGGCCGCCGACGCCAATATCGATGGCCGGGTCACCAAGGCGGAGTTCCTCGACGCCGCTGACCGCCGCTTCAAGCGCCTGGACAAGAACGGCGACGGCAAGCTGACGCCGGAAGAACTGCCGATGACCGTCAGCCAGGCCGAAACCGCCGGCGGCAAGCGCGGCAAGCGCTAGATGCGCCGCCTATTTTCGGTTGTCGGCCGCGGCCCGCACCTTGGCGTTGGAGTCGGCGAGCGTCGCATCGGGGATCGCGGCAAGCTTGCTGGTGTCGATCACCGGCGGCGGCGCGTTGGGATCGAGGACCACGCTCGGTAGCGTCGGCCGCGCGCGCAGGGCGGCCAGGTCACTCAGGTGCTGCTCGGACTGCGCCCGGGCCTGCAGGGCCGACAGCTCGTTGGTCAGCGCGATGTCGCGCTGACGCGCGGCGGCCTCGGCGGCGACACGCTCGGCGTCGTTCGCCTGGGTCAGGGCGCGGTAGTCCTGCGCCTGCGCAGCGCCGGCCACGCAACTCAACGCCAGGATCGGGATCAGCGCGCGCATGGTCGGGCTCCTTGCTCGGCCCCCGCCGATATGTGGGGTCTCTCAGGGCCCGCGGCTACTCTTTGCGTTCCACATGGAACCGCGCCAGTTCCTGTTTCGGCGCGACCCACTCGGGGCTGAGCTCCAGGGCCTTCTGGTAGTCGAAATAGGCCGACTTCACGTCGTCCAGCCCCTCATAGGCCAGCGCGCGGTTGTAGTAGACTTTGGCCGGCTCCTCGGTGCCCAGAGCGATGGCCTTGTTCAGGTCGATCAGGCTTGCCGCATAGCGGTGGTCGCCGATCGCCGCGGCGCCGCGGTTCACATAGGCCTCGCCCATCCTTGGCTCCATATGCACGGCGGCGTCAAAGTCCTTGGTGGCGGCGTTCCAGTCCAGCCGGCGCAGCTTCAGCACGCCGCGGTTCACATAGGTGCCGGCCTTGTCGCGGATGCTGAGCTGTTCGTTTTCCAGCGCCTCGGTGCAGGTGCGCTCGAAGCGCAGCTCGGCCTTGCCGGCGAGCGCGGCCTTCGAGCAGGCCTCGGCCAGGCCGCCGCCGATCACCGTCACCGCCGCCTGCGCCTGGGTCGCCGCCAACAAGGCCGCAACCGCCGCCGCGCATGCCATCAGCCGCTTCATCGGGTTCGCTCCTGCCTCCGGCGGCGGTGGACGCCTGCGTGCCGGAGTTCCTGGGCCGAGAGTCCTCCCGAGCCCCTCGGCTGTCAACGCCAAGCTGACCCAAGGTCAGGCAGCCCAGACATCGGGAGGCGGGATCAGGCGATGACCGGCGAGGCGCTCCGCCGCCGGACCAGTTCACGGTGCAGGATGTAGACCCCGCTGGCGGCCACCACCAGCGCGCCGGCCAGCGTCGCGGCGTGCGGCAGCTCCCCCCATATCAGGAAGCCCAGGCCGGTGGCCCAGACCAGCTGGATGTAGTCGAACGGGGCCACGACGCCGACGGGAGCCACCCGCAGCGCCTCGGTGAGCAGCAGTTGCCCCACCCCGCCGACCAGCCCGCCGACCACCAGCAGGCTCAGGGTGAGGGCGTCGGGAACCACCCAATGGAATGCCGAGCCCACCAGCCCCAGGGCCGCACCGGCCAGGGTGAAATAGAAGACGATGGTCGGACCCTTCTCGGTGGCCATCTGGCGAATGGCGACCACCGCGCCGGCTGTCGAGATCGCCCCGCCCAGCGCCAGCGCCACGCCGATCAGGTTCATCTGCCCGGGCTCGGGCCGCACCATGATCAGCACGCCGATGAAGCCCACCACCACCGCGCCCCAGCGGTGCCAGCCGACCGCCTCGCGCAGGATCAGCGCGGACAGCGCGGTCATGAACAAGGGCGAGGCGAAGTTCAGCGCCGTGGCCTCGGTGAGCCTGAGGTGCTGCAGCGCCGAGAACCCGCAGGTCATGCCGATCACCCCGATGCCGCTACGCACCAGGTGGCCGACCGGCCGCTGGGTCCTGAGCACCCGAAAACCCGTCGTGCGCCAGACGTAGAGGAACAGCGGCACGAAGGCGAAGATGTTGCGGAAGGCGATGATCTCGAACACGGGCACGCCGTGCTGGCCGGTCCACTTCACAATCGCCGCGAGCACCGCCATGCAGGCCATGGCCGCCACCCGATAGGCGATGCCCAGCGCGTTGTGCTGCGGCGGCATGTCGAGGGCGGGGGGAGGCGAGGGGCTCACGGCGGGCGGTTTGGGCAGGGTCACCCCGCGCTTTCCGGGATGACAGCGGCTATTTTCCGTCGACCGAGAAGGCCAGCAGCACGTTGACGCCGTTGGAGCCGACCCCGGCGGCGCCGTTGTTGCCGCTGGTCACGAAGACCATCCCGTGGGCGATCGTTGGGCCCATGCCGTCGATGCCGCCGCCGGGCTGGCCCTTGATGCCATTGAGCGTGTCGTAGGTCTGGGCGGTGGTCGAATACGCCCAGACGATCTTGCCGGTCTTGGCGTCATAGGCGCGGAACCAGCCGTCCAGCGCGCCTTCGAACACCAAGCCCGGGATGATCGCCGGGGCCGCCGACTGCGCGCGCATGCAGGCCGAGGGCTTGGCCTTGTCGGCGCCGTAGTGGCAGGGCGCGGCCGGCGACGGCGTGCCCCACAGAATGGCGCCCGTGGCGGGGTTGAGGGCGTAGAGGCCGGACTTGGCCGCCCGTGCGCGCATGAACAGGGGGACCAGGTCGGAGATCGGCACATAGACGGCCGCCTCGTCCGCGCCGATCCCCCATTCCACCCCGCCGAGCGCCGAGCCGACGCCCACCTGGGTCTTCCAGACGAGCGCGCCGTCGTCGGGGTTGACGCCATAGACGATGCCCGACTTCTGCCCGGCCACCAGCACCTGCTTGCCGCCCTTCAGCGTCATCAGGATGGGCGTTGCGCCGAAGTCGTAGTCCGGGCCCATCGGCGTCGGGCAATTGCCGGAGGCCGACTGCGGGCCGCAGCCCATGACGAAGTTGTCGTTCTGCGTCACCTGCCTCCGCCAGCGGACCTTGCCGGTGGCGATCTCCAGCGCGACGATGGCGTCGTCGCCGCCGGTAGTGACGTCGGTGTAGCTGTCGCCGGTGACCACGTAGACGAGGCCCCGCTTCAGATCGATCGAAGGCGCCGCCCAGATCGCCGCCCCGGCCGGGCCGCTCACCTTCAGCCCGCTGTCCTTCTCGCGGACCACCCGGGTGGGCTCGTCGATCATCGAGGTCTTCCACAAGAGCTTGCCGGTCTTCAGGTCCAGCGCCGCGATCGAGCCCCGGAAGCTGCAGCAGGCGTAGGCCTTGCTCATCGCAAAAGCCTCCTCGATCGAGGAGATCGGCACCAGCAGCTTGTCGCCGGCCACCACTGGCGCCCCGGTCAGCACCGAGGCGGTGTGGGTTTCGATCCGCGGCGTGCGCCAGATTTCCTTGCCGGTCTGCGCGTCGAAGGCGCGCACCAGCCGATCGCTCTGGCCGACCACGGTCAGCCAGCCCGAGGGCGAGATCGGCGACTTGATGACCAGCGGCGTGGTGCGTGACACCAGATCGTCGACGCTCCAGTGGACGCAGCCGGTCTTGGCGTCCATCGCGTAGAACTTGCCCGAGCGGTTGGTGACGAACAGCCAGTCACCGACCACCGTCGGCTGGCCGCCCCCGGTCATCGAGAACGACCACTTCAGCTTCAGCCGCGGCAGGTCGGCCGCCGTCAGGCCGGGCTTCTTCTGGAAGCGGCTGGAGCGGTCGTCGATGCCCATGCTCGCCCAGTCGCCGGGCGCGGCGCTGATCGGCGGGTTGGTCGCACACTTGGGGTCGGGCGCGCTGGGGCCCTGCACGGCCACCTGCGGCATCTCCGAGTCGTCGCCGCCGCGCGCCGCCGTCAGGAACAGCGCCACCGCATGGATGTCGCCCGCGCTCATGCCCTGGGCCATCGGCGCCATGACGCCACCGGTCAGCGCGCGCTCGATGTCGGCGGCCGGCCGCTGGGCCAGCGCGTCGCGGGTCGGGGCGCGCTCGATCGCCGGCTCATGGCAGCTCTTGCAGCGGGTCTTGAAGATCGAGGCGCCGGGCGACGCCTGGGCGTGCGCCTGGCCCGCGAGAGTCACGGCCGCGAGGCCGGCGAGAGCAAGGCTGGAAAGCCCAAATCGTGCAAACCGGGAACCAACTGAGCGCATATCGAAACCCCCGTACCGCTTCTTCTTGTTCAGGCGGGCCGCACAATGCCCGCGAAAAAGGGCGCGGTCACCTGTCGGCGCCGTGCCCTTGTCGTCTTCGCAGAGGTCCCCTTAGCGGGAGGCCACAACCGCCGGCTTGGCGTCGGCCGGCGCGGCCGTCGGCTTGGCGTCCGCCGGCTTCTGCGGGCCGCGTCGCGGCATCAGCTTGGCCGCGTTGGCCAGCTCCGTCGCATCCAGCGCCCCGTCATGGTTGGTGTCGATCAGCGCGAAGTACTTCTTCAGCACCGAAGCCGGACTCTGCGGGCCGCCCTTCAGTTCGGAAAGCTGGATCTTGCCGTCCATGTTGTCGTCCAGCACGCCCATCATCAGGTTGGCCCCCAGCAGCTTCTCGTACTCGGGCGTCTGGTGGGTGACGGTCTCATCCACCCAGCGGTAGTGCAGGTAAGTGGCCATCATCTCGTCCGAGGTCTGCTCGCCCCAGAACACCGTCTTGTTGTGGTCGGCGTTGGCCGGGTTGCGCGCGGAGTTGTCGTAGGTCCACCGGGCGATGATCTTCGAGCCCGCCGGCACCTTCAGCGGCGTCTTCAGGAAGTACTCGTACTGCCAGTTGAAGTCGTAGCGGGGCAGGGACAGCAGCTTCTCGGTCTTGCCGTTCGGGTAGAGGATCGAGACGTTGGTCGAGCTGCCGCGCTTATGGGCGTGCGGCGTGATCCCGTAGAGGATCGCGTCCTTCGGGAACTCGATGTAGCTGGTCTCCGGGTGGAATTCCTCGTTCGGCGGAATCTCGATCGAGAAGTCGAAAATCCCGAAGGTCCTGAGCACGTACTTCGGCTCCTCGCCCTTCTTGTAGAAGTAGAGGCCCATCTGGGTCTGCTCGGTCGTTGCCTTGCCGTAGGGCGTGTAGTGGTTCTGGAAGCCGACGCCGCCGGAGGCGGGCACCCAGACGCCGGTGCTGACCGGCTGGATGTTGGAGCCGCGGCCCGGGCCGTAGCCGCCCAGCGAAGCGCCCCACTGGCTTTCGTCGAAGTCCGCGCCCTGGTGATCGGCGTTCACGGTCCCCGAGAGGATGTGGTGCACCACCTGGCGGTCGGAAATGCGGAAGGTGGTCGCCTTCATCCAGCGGCCTTCCGGCATGGTCATCGCCACCACCGGATGCTGATAGTCCATGATGCCGCTCGCCGCGATCTTCACCGCCGGAATGTCGAGGATGATGTCGGGCTTGCCGAGCGGCCAGTCCTTGGCCTGGAAGGCGATCTTCTTCAGCGGGTCGTCGCCCCCGCCGCGCGGAGCCCCGGCGTCGATCCAGTGGACCAGGGTCTTCATCTGCTCGGGCGTCAGGCGGTCGTCGTCCTGGAATGCGCCCACGGTCTCGTCGGCCAGGTAGGGCGGCATGCGGTGGGTGCGGATCACCTCGCGGATCATCGGCGAGAAGCCCTTGATCTGCTCATAGGTGTTGAGCGGCATCGGCCCGATCCCGCCCGGCTGGTGGCACGTGGCGCACTTGGCCTCGACGATCGGGGCGATGGTCTTGGCGTAGGAGATCTGCGCGAAGCTCGCGGCCTTGGCCCGCTCGGGGAAGGCGATCATCTGGCCTAGCGCCGGACGGGCGCTCAGCGCGACCTTCTGGCCGGCGACCAGCGCGTCGACGGCGGCTTTGGCCCAAGCTTCACCAGAAGGGCTGGCGACCGGGCCGCGGTAGGCGACGGTCCAGCCGCGCGGATCGATGACGATCACCTCGGCGGCGCGGGTCACCCGCAGCTCCTCGCCGACCAGCTGCTCGTAGTCGAACAGGATCGGCATCTCCAGGCCAGCGGCTTTGGCGTCAGCGATCACCGAGTCGCGCTTGTCGCCGATGCGGCTGTCGATGGCCATCATGTCCACGCCCTTGCCGGCGTAGGCGGCCTTCAGCGCCATCAGCGCCTTGGCGTCGGCGTGCAGCGTCGCATCGCCCGAGGCGTAGCTCACCAGCACAACCGCCTTGTCGTTCGAATGCCGATAGAGCTGGCGGGCCAGCAGATTCTGGTCGGCCAGCATGAAGTCATCGACCGTCGCCGGTCCCACCGACGGCGCGGACTGCGCGCTCGCCTGGGAAACCCCGTGACCGCCGCTGGCCAGCGCCAGCGCGCCGGCCGCGACCGCCAGCCCGGCCGCCGCAGCGACCCCGGCGATCTTGCGAGAAATGGTCATTCGTCGGTCCTCCAACCTGTCGTCGGCGCCAGCCCTTGGCGACACCGCTGCCCTATTCCGGGGCCCTCTGCGCGCAACCGGATCCTGGCGACGCGTTCCTGAAGGGTCATCGCCAACGCTGGTTGCCGTAAGGTACGGTGCCAGCCATAGTTGGCCCCAGTTACGATATACAGTGGATCATAGTGGATTCGGCCCCCCAGATGTCAATAGTTTCGGAGATCAAGGCGGCTGATGCGCGGGTGGTGCGCACCCGCGACGCCCTGCGCCTGGCGATGACCGAGCTGGCCGCCGAACTGCCGCTCGATGCGATCACCGTCCGCGCCATCGCCGCCCGCGCCGACGTCGGCTACGCCACCTTCTTCCGCCACTACCCGGACAAGGAAGCCCTGCTGGCCGACGTGGCCGACAAGCTGATCCGCGAATTCCTCGAACAGGCCGCGCCGCTGCTGCAGCAGCGCGACCGTCTGGGCGCCGCGCGCTCGATCTGCACCTTCGTCAATGGCCACCTGCCGATCTACCAGGCGCTGATCGCCGGCGGCTCGGGCGAGACGGTCCGCGCCGAGATGCTGCGCCAGACCATGGCCACCATGGCTGCGACCCGCCAGCGCAAGGCCGATGGGCCGATGGACGACCTGATCCTGTTCCACATGGTCTCGGCGATCCTCAATCTGCTCGCCTGGTGGCTGCGCAACCTCGACACGGTCGACGCCGACGCGATGGGCGAAATCATCGAGCGCACCGTGCTCACCCCCCTGAGCCAGCTGCGTCTGCAGCCGCCGGCCGGGCTCTGATCTCCTCTCCCCTCTACGTGGCGCGCGGGGGCGAGGAGATATTTTGCGGTCCCCTGTCGGAGGCGGCTAGGTTGGGCCGTCCTAGGCTCCATGAGGAACCGCGCTCCCATGCTTTACGCCGTGCTCTGCTACAATTCCGAAGACGCCGTCTTCTCGTGGACCGCCGAACAGGACGCCAAGGTCATGGCCGATCTCGGCCAGGTCCAGCAACGCTGGTCGCACAAGCTCGGCCCGACCGCGCGCCTGATGCCGACCACCGCGGCCACCACCCTGCGCAAGGGCGATCCCCCGCTGGTCATCGACGGCCCCTTCGCCGAGACCAAGGAGCAGCTCTTGGGCTTCTACTTGGTCAACTGCGACGACCTGGATGAGGTGCTGACCTTCTGCAAGGAACTGGGCGCGGCGAACCCGGGCGGCGCCTATGAGGTCCGCCCGCTGCACTTCTTCTCCAACGGCGTCCTGCCGGCCGACGCGGTCTCAGCCCGGGTTTCGGAAAGCGCCTAGTGGAGCGCCTGAGATGAGCGACCTCGCCTGGATCGATGCGGCCATCACCTCGGCCCGTCCCCAGGCGGTGGGCGCCCTGCTGCGCTACTTCCGCGACCTCGACACGGCCGAGGAGGCCTTTCAGGAAGCCTGCCTGCGGGCGCTCCGCACCTGGCCGGAGAAAGGCCCGCCGCGCGACGCCGCGTCCTGGCTGATCATGGTCGGGCGCAACGCCGCGCTGGACGGCAAGCGCAAGACCTCGCGCCAGGCCGAGCTGCCACCGGAGGACCAGATTTCCGACGTCGAGGACGTCGAGACGCCCATGGCCGAGCGGCTCGACGGCGCCCACTACCGCGACGACATCCTGCGGCTGATGTTCATCTGCTGCCATCCGGACCTGCCGGCCACCCAGCAGATCGCGCTCGCCCTTCGCATCGTCTCCGGCCTCACGGTCAAACAGATCGCCCGGGTGTTCCTGGTCGGCGAGGCGGCGATGGAACAGCGGATCACTCGCGCCAAGGCCCGCATCGCCAAGGCCGAGGTGGCCTTCGAAGCCCCCGGTCCGGTGGAGCGGTCCGAACGCGTGGCGGCCGTCGCCCACATGGTCTACCTGGTGTTCACCGAGGGCTACACGGCCGGCTGGGAGACCGCACAGACTCGCGCGCCGCTCTGCGAGGAGGCGATCCGCCTGTCGCGCCTGGTGCTGCGTCTGTTCCAGGCCGAACCTGAGATCATGGGGCTGACCGCGCTGCTGCTGCTGCAGTATTCCCGCGCCGCCGCCCGCTTCGACCCGCAAGGCGCCGCAGTCCTGCTCGACGACCAGGACCGCGGCCGCTGGGACCGCGAGGCGATCGGCGAGGGCCTGGCGCTGATCGACAAGGCCATGCGGCATCGTCGCCCAGGACCTTACCAGGTGCAGGCCGCCATCGCCGCCCTGCATGCCCGCGCCGCGCGCCCGGAGGACACCGACTGGGCCAATATCGAGCAGCTCTACGCCGCACTGGAGGTCATGACGCCGTCGCCGGTGGTGACGCTGAACCGCGCGGTGGCGGTCTCCAAGGCGCGCGGGCCCGCCGAAGCCCTGGCGATGATCGAGCCGCTGGAGACGCCGCTCGCCGGCTACTTCTACTGGCACGGCGCGCGCGGCGCCTTCCTCCTCCAGCTCGACCGCAAGGCCGAGGCCCGCGAGGCCTTCAACCGCGCCATCGCGCTCGCCAACACCGCCGCCGAAGCCGCCCACATCCGTGGCCAGATCGACCGGCTGCAGGCCGATGTGACGGCCGCCGGCTAGCTCACTCCGGCTTGCCCGCGAACGCCGGGGCGTTCTGGATCGGCACGTCGATGGTCGCCAGGCCCTCGACCTTCAGCGCGTCGGCGATGTTGCGCGGCCCGTCGGCGTCGGTGGTGCTGAAGCTGAGCGTCGCCGGCGCGGCCCGCTGCTGGCCGATATTGGCAAAGCCGCCGGTCGGCTGAGCGTTGAACGCCAGCGCGTAGCGCGTCTTCTCGTGGCTGGTGCAGAGCAGCGCGAAGGTCTTGCCGTCGTTCAGCAGCCTGGGCGTCTTCAGGCATTGCAGGGCGTCGGCACCTTGCGTCGTTGTGATGCTGAAGGCCTCAGGCGTCATCTTCTGATCGAAGGTGATGGTCAGGACCATCACGCCGCCGGCCACCGCCGCCCCGGCCGCGGGCCAGGTCGCCACCACCTTGGGCCGATCGCCGGGCGGCGTCACGGTCACCGGCGAGACGGTGTTCGCAGGCCGGTCCTGGGTGGGCCCTTCTTTCGTGACAGGGGTTGGCGCGGCCAGCGCGGCGCTGCTGCAAAGACCGGCGATCAGGGCAAGGACGACGAAACGCATGGGCGAAGATTGGCCGCCGTGCGCGTCAACAACAAGGCCAAGGTGTTTCAGCCGCGCATCCGGCTTGCGCCGGTCGGGCGTGTCGCCGCAAGTTCGCCGGCGAGGCCATGAGCCTGGCGCCATAAGGCTGGCGCCAAGAGTCTGGGGAGGGAGCGGGGGCGCATGCTGGAACGTCTGTTCGGGCTCAAGCGCCATGCGACGACGGTGCGCACAGAGCTGCTCGCCGGCCTGACCACCTTCCTGACCATGGCCTATATCGTCGTGGTCAACCCGGCGATCCTCGGCGACGCCGGCCTGCCGGTGACTGCCGTAGCCGCCGCCACCTGCCTGGCCGCCGGCTTCGGCTCCATCCTGATGGGGCTGCTGGCCAACTACCCGCTGGCGCTGGCGCCGGGCATGGGGCTGAACGCCTACTTCGCCTACACCGTGGTCAAGACCATGGGGGTGCCGTGGGAGACGGCGCTCGGCTGCGTCTTCCTCTCCGGCCTGGCCTTCCTGATCCTCACCGCCGTCGGCGTGCGCCAGGCGATCATCGCCGCCATCCCGCGCTCGCTGTTCGCCGCGGTGGCCGGCGGGGTCGGGCTGTTCATCGCCTTCATCGGCCTGAAGTCGGCCGGCGTGATCGTCACCAATCCGGCGACGGCCGTGGCGCTCGGCGACCTCACCCAGCCCACCGCCGCCCTGGCGATCGTCGGCCTGGTGCTGATTGCGGCGCTGCAGGCCTGGAAGGTGAAGGGCGCGATCCTGATCGGCATCGTCGCCACCACCGCGATCGGCTGGGGACTCGGCCTCGCCCACGTCGCGCCCGGCGGCTACAGCCTGACCGACATCTCCGCCACCGCCTTCAAGCTCGACGTGGCCGGCGCGCTCAACCTCAAGGGCAGCCTTGGCCTCACCCTGCTCGAGGTCGTCTTCGTCTTCCTGTTCGTCGACCTGTTCGACAATGTTGGAACGCTTGTCGCGGTCACCAAGGAGGCGGGCCTGACTGACGAGGCCGGTTCGATCCCGCGCCTCAATCGCATCCTCTTCGCCGACTCCATCGCCACCATGGCGGGCTCCTTGATGGGCACCAGCACCACCACCAGCTACATCGAGAGCGCCGCGGGCGTCGCCGTCGGCGGGCGCACCGGCCTGACCGCCGTGGTGGTCGGCGTGCTGTTCCTCATCGCCTTCCTGTTCGCGCCGCTGGTCCAGGCGATCCCGGCGGCGGCCACCGCCCCGGCCCTGGTGCTGGTCGGCGCGATGATGCTGGGCGCCGTGGCCGAGATCGACTGGAAGGATCCCGAGGTCGCCATCCCCGCCTTCCTCACGGTGATCGCCATCCCGCTGACCTTCTCCATCGCCAACGGCCTGGCCTTCGGCATCGTCAGCTACGCGGCGCTACGCCTGCTACGCGGCCACGCGCGGCGCGGCGACTGGCTACTCTATGTGCTGGCGGCCCTGTTCATTGCGAGGTTCGTCTATTTGGCGAAGGGCTAGGGCAACGCCGCCACGAAGGCCCGCACCATCGCCGCCGAGTTCTCCGAGGCGAGCTGGAAGAAGACGTTGGCCTGGTTGCGGCCGGGGTCGCCGCCGGCCAGGTCCGAGAGGCTGCGGAAGCCCACGAACGGTACGCCATTGGCATAGGCGACCTGACCCACCGCGGCGGTCTCCATGTCCAGCACGCGGGCGTGGAAGGTGGCGAACGCCCAGGTGCGGAACGCCGCATTGTCCACGAAGCTCTGGCCCGACACCCCGTTGCCGCCGACCACCACCTTGGGCGGCTTCTCCAGGCAGCGGTCGGCGGCGGCGCAGCGCTTCAGCGCCACCTTCGGCGCCACCTGCCGCGCCAGCGCGATCAGCGCGGGGTCTGCCGGGAACCAGGTCCGTTGCTCCAGCGTCCCGCCCGGTCCGGTCACCTCCACCACCTTGGGGAAGATCATCCCGAAGTTCGCGCCCACAATCGGGTCGCGGTAGGTCGAAGCGTAGTGGCCGGGCGCGTCCTCCCGCGCCATCACGCTCTCCAGGTATTCGCCCCACTGGTCGGGCACGACCACGTCGCCCACGTCGAGGTTCGGGTCCACCCCGCCGGCGATGCCGGAGAAGACGATGCGGCTGACCCTGAACCGGTCGAGCACCCGCTGGGCGTTCATCGCCGCATTGACCATCGAGACGCCGGACTGGAACAGCACCACCGGCTTGCCCTCCAGCGTTCCGGTGATGAACTCCGTGCCCGAGACTTTGTAGCTGTGCTTGCCGGTCAGCGCCGCGGCGAGCGGCACGATCTCCGGCGCGAAGGCGGTGATCACCGCCGTGCGCGGCGTCGGGTCGAGCAGGTCGGCGGCCCGCGCCGGGCTCCAGGTCAGCAACAGCGCCAGCGCGGCGATCGGACGGAGCTTCATACGCCTTAGTCGCCGATCCGCGCCGTGGTCGTCCAGGCCGCGGCGACCATCTCCTCCAGCACGCCGGCGTCCACGTCGGCGAGCTTGTTGATGTAGAGGCAACCCGTGCCCGTGCCGTGCTTGCCGAGCCGGGCCAGGCGATCCTCCCAGCCCTCGGCGTGCTTGATGTAGAGCACCAGCGAGGCCTTGCGCGGCGAAAAGCCCATGGCCAGCATCTTGCCCGTCTTGCCGCCCGCCAGCTCATATTCGCGCAGGCCGAAACCGACGATGCTCGGCCCCCACATCTTCGGCTCCAGCCCGGAGACCCGGCGCATCAGCGCGCAGAGCACCGCGCCGTCCGCGGGCTTCGGCGAGCCGGCGATGAACCCGTCCACGTCGACGCCGGTCGCCTTGGTCTTGGCTTCATAGGCCATGACCGAAAGCCTGCCCTATTTCCCGTCGACCGAGAAGGCCAGCAGCACATTGTCCGGCCCCGACGAGCCCGACGCGCCGTTGAACCCGGCCATCAGGAAGGCCATGCCGCCAGCGAAGGCGATGCCGTTGGAATCCAGGTTGCCGCCGCGCTGGCGCCTCACCCCGTTGACCGTCTCGTAGGTTCGCCCGGCGGTGTCGTAGTCCCAGATCATCTCGCCGGTCTTGGCCTTGAACGCGCGCACATGGCCGTCCTGGTTGACCCCATAGACCACCCCATTGGCGATCGACGACGGGCCGGAATAGCCGTTGCCGCACCGACCCTCGAAGCTGCACTTGGCGGGCTCCGGCGCGCGGTGGCGCCAGATCAGCGCCCCGTCGGTGAGCCTGAGCGCCGACAGCGTCGGCATCCCCCTGTCGGCGACGCCCACGTAGAGGTTGTCGTCATCCGCCGCCATGCCCCACTCGACGCCGCCCAGTGCGCTGCCCTTGCCGATGCGGGTCTGCCAGATGAACGATCCGTCGTCCGGGTTGAGCCCGTAGACCTGGCCCGACTTCTGCCCGGCCAGCAGGATGTCTTTTCTACCCTTCAGGTGCTTGAGGATCGGCGAGGAGCCGAAGTCGAAGTCCGGCCCGTTCGGCGTCGGGCAGTTCACGCCAGGTCTTTGGGGAGGACAACCGACCAGGAAGTGGTCCAGCTCGGTCATCTGGTGCGACCACTTGATCTTACCTGTTTTCAGATCCATCGCCTCGACTGCGTCGGAGTTGTCCTCCGGCACGTCGGTGTAGCTGTCGCCCGTCGCCACGTAGAGCACGCCGCGCTTCGGATCGATGGTCGGCGACGACCAGATCGCCGCCCCGGCCGGCCCGTACATCTGGGTCCCCGCCGCGTTCTTCTTGAACGGCGCCGGCGTCGTTGGGATCGCATAGCTCTTCCACTTGATCTTGCCGGTGGCGATGTCGAGCGCCGCCACGGCGCCGCGCTGCTTGCAGCACTCATAGGCCGCCAGCCCCGCCACGCCCTCCTCGAACGAGGACAGCGGCACATAGAGCGTGTCGCCCCAAAGGCTGGGCGCCCCGGTCAGGATGCCGCGCCCGCCGCTATCGATGTTGGTGACCCACAGCTCCTTGCCGCTGTTGGCGTCCACCGCCACCTGGTTGCGACCCATGTCGCCGAAATAGGCCGCCCAACCGGACGCCGCCTTGGGGTTCTTGCCCACCGAGACCGTCACCCGCACCGAGCCGCGCGCCTTGTAGGCCCAGGCGACGCAGCCGGTCTGCTTGTCCAGCGCATAGACCTGGCCGGAGGATGAGGTGGCGAACACCCGGTTGCCCACCACGCTCGGCTGGCCGTAGCGCCCGCCCTGGTAGGCGAAGGCCCACTTCACCTTCAGCTTGGCCACATTGGCCGCGGTGATCGTCGTCGAGGTCGCCACTCGGCTGTTCTGCTTGTCCGGGCTCCAGCCGTTCCACGAGGGGCCGGCCGGGTTGAACTTGGCGCCCGCCGGGCAGCTGTTCTTGGCCTCGCCCGCCAGGTCGAACTTGGCGTCCGGCGCCTGGCCGGTGACGAACACCGCGACCGCGTCGATGTCGTCGCTCGACAGGCCGGCCGCCATCGGCTGCATCTTGCCGGTCTTCAGCGCGTCGATGATCACATTGGGGAACTGGGCGGCGAGCTCGGCGCGCGAGGGCGCATGCTCCACCGCGGGCATATGGCAGGACTTGCAGCGTTGGCCGAAGATCTCCTCGCCATGCGCGGCCATCTTGGCCATGGCCGCCCGCTGCAGGGTGCGGGCTGCGAAAGCGTCCCGAATGGCAGGGTCCGCTGGCGCTGGCGCCGGCGGCGCCTGGCCGAAGGCCTGATGGGTCATCAGGGCGCCGGCGACGGCGGCGGCCACGATGGCCGCGCTCCAAGCTCTCTTCATTCCGCTCCCCCGATACCCTGGGTGCCCTGTGGCCGGGCGCTCCGTCGGCGGATCAGACCCGCCGCAGATTTCAATCAGATTTCGCCGCCTACTTCCCGTCGTCCGGCCCGCATAATCGTCCTCCCGGCGTCCGGCTGTCCCGCCGGATCACCTCAAATGGCTGGCGCCTAAAGATGCGCCTCCGCTGGAATGACCGTGTCGTCGTCGTCCGCGTCTTCCTTGGGCGAGGCCTGGGCGCCCATCATGCTGCGCTCGCGCATCGGCAACTGCGGGATCAGCAGAGCCACCAAGAGCGCGGCGGCCACCACATAGAGGCCAAGGGCGAAGACGCCGGTGATCGCGTCGGTGATGATCGTCTTGATAAACGGCGGCAGCTGCATCGCCGCCCCGCCGGCCCGCGCGGCGCCCATGCCCTGCAGCTTGCCCACGTCGACGCCCGGCATGATCTTGCCCAGTCCCGCGTTCAGGTTGCTGGTCAGGAACGTCCCAAAGATCGCCACCCCCATGGTCGAGCCGATCTGGCGGAAGAACTGGCTGGACGAGGTCACCACGCCCAGCCGCTCGATCGGCATGGCGTTCTGAACGGCGAGGCTGAACAGGCTCTGGCCGGGGCCCAGCCCTATCCCCAGCACCGCCATCCGCCAGGCCAGGTCGAGCCGGGTGGTGTCGGCGTGCATCCGGCTGAGCAGGAAGATGCCCAGGAAGGTCACGCAAATCCCGGCGATCATCATCGTCTTGTACTTGCCGGTCTGGCTGACCCGGCGACCCGCCAGGATGGAGCTGGCCATCAGCCCGGCCATCAGCGGCAGGGTGGAAAGCCCGCTGGTCGTTGCCTTCACGCCCTGGCCGAGCTGCATGAACAGCGGCAGGAAGGCCACCGTCGACATGAACGACATGGAGACCAGGAAGCCCGCTAGGTTGGCGGTGGTGAACACCCGGTTCTGGAACAGGTCGAGCGGCAGGATCGGGTCCGGCGCGAACCGCTCGTTGATCGTATAGAGCACCAGCCCCACCGCCGATCCGGCGAACAGGCCCAGCACCAGCGGCGAGCCCCACGGATGGTTGTGCCCGCCGAAGGTCAGCGCCAGCAGGAGCGGCACGAAGGTGGCGATGATCAGCCCGGCGCCCAGGAAGTCGATCTTGCCTTTCGCGTGGTGGCTCATCTTCGGCATCTTCACCAGGATCATGAACAGCGAGAGCAGGCTGAGCGGCAGGTTCAGGTAGAAAACCCAGCGCCAGCCGGCCACCACATGGCCCGCCAGGGTCACCGTCCCATGGTCGGTGAAATAGCTGCCGATCAGCGGCCCCACCGTCGAGGAGAGCCCGAATATCGCCCCGAACATCCCGGCCATCCGCCCCCGCTCGCGGGGCGGGAACAGGTCGCCGATGATCGCAAAAGCCGTGGTGAACAGCGCCCCGCCGCCGATCCCCTGGATCGCCCGGAACACGATCAGCTGCACCATGCCCCCGCCCAGCAACGGCAGGTCGCCGAACTCGCCCGAGAGCCCCGACAGCCACGAGCCGGCCAGGAAGATAATGATGCCCGCCAGCAGCACGGGCTTCCTGCCGAACAGGTCGCCCAGCTTGCCCCAGATCGGCACCATCACGGTGGAGGACAAAAGATAGGCCGTGGTCACCCAGCTATAGAGCGCCAGGCCGTTCAGCTCGGCGATGATCCGCGGCATGGCGGTCGCCACGATCGTCTGATCCAGCGCCGACAGCAGGAAGACGATGGCGATGCCCCACAGCGTGATCCGCCGCTCGGCCTCGGTGAATTCCCGGGTGCTCAAGAGGTCACCGGCCGTCGGCCCGGACCCTCGGGCAGATAGACGTCGGCGGCGAGCTTCACGCCGTCGCGCATGGTGGAGAAGACCTCCATCGCCGGCTTGACGGCAGGCTGCGCGGGCGCCGCCACGGCGGGCGCGGCGCGCGCCGGGGCCTGGGCCAAAGCCCCCGTCGCAATGCCCCCCGTCGCAAAGACCGTCGTGGCCGTCGCGATGGCCGCACACACACTCGTGCGCAAAACTGGTTTCACACCTATCCCCCCGGTTGGGCCGTCAGCTTAGCAAGGACGCGCCTTGCCGCGAGGATGACCGGCGTCAGATTTCAGTGAGATTTCGCCGCGACCCGTCCCAGCCTTCTGCGCGCGGACTTGCTCGCCGAGCCGAAGCGTCCTTGGACGCGACGGCTGGTGCCCGAGGTCGGACTCGAACCGACACACCTTGCGGTACCGGATTTTGAGTCCGGCGCGTCTACCAATTCCACCACTCGGGCCACGCATGGCCCCTATAGCGGTGGGCGCCGGGTTCGCCAACATGGGGTGAGGCGCCTTGCGCATCGACTTTGCCTCGCGTAAATGATAATCACTCGCAAGTACATCCGCCCGAAGGTCCCGCGTTGCACGATATGCTCCCAGAGCCGGCGAAGTTGGCGACCGCGCCCAAGCCCGCAGATGCCGTGCGCCTCTCGACCGCGCGGCCGGGCGACAAGGGCGTGATCGTCGACGTCCGCGCCGAAACCCATCCCGGTGATCACGGCGTCGCCGTGGACGAGCTGCAGCGCCGTCTGCTGGAATTCGGCTTCGTCGAGGGCGCCCATATCGAGGTGCTGCACGAGGGCGCCATTCGCCGCGACCCGATCGCCGTGCGCCTCGACGACATGAGGGTGGCGCTCCGCCGCCGCGACGCCGAGGACGTATGGATTCAGCTGGACGCGGAATGACCGACCTCACGTTAGCTCCGGCCCGTATCGCCCTGGTCGGCAACCCCAACTCCGGCAAGACCGCCCTCTTCAACGCGCTCACTGGCAGCCGCCAGAAGGTCGCCAACTACGCCGGCGTCACCGTCGAGCGAAAGGAGGGCGTGATCTCCACGCCCAGCGGCCGCACCCTGTCGGTCCTCGACCTGCCCGGCACCTATTCCCTGCGCGCCCGCAGCCCGGACGAGGTGGTCACCCGCGACGCGGTGCTGGGCAAGCTCGCCGGTGAGACCGCCCCCGACGTGCTGGTCTGCGTCGCTGACGCCACCAACCTGCGGCTGGTTCTGCGGCTGATCCTGGAGCTGAAGGCCGTCGGGCGGCCGATGGTGCTGGCGCTGAACATGTACGACATCGCCCAGCGACAGGGCCTGCGGATCGACGTCGAGGGTCTGGCCGCGGCGATCGGCTGTCCGATCGTCACCACCGTGGCCACCCGCAAGCGCGGCATCGACGACCTGGTCGCCCAGGTCGAGGCGATGATCGAGGCCGGCGCGCTGGGCGCCGCCAGCACCTGGCATGAGCCCGCCGCCGGCGAGATCCGCGACGCCCACCGCGAGGCCCAGCGCATCCTCAAGGCCCACGTCCGCGCGCCCGAACGCCCCGACACCTTCACCGGCAAGGTGGATAGCGTGCTGCTGCACCCGGTCGCGGGCCTGGCCATCCTGTTCACCCTGCTGTTCGTCATGTTTCAGGCGGTGTTCAGCGGAGCCAAGGGGCTCAGCGACCTGATGACCGACGGTTTCACCAACGTCGCCGCCTTCATCGCCGCCCACCTGCCGGCCGGCATTCTCACCAGCTTCCTCACCGACGGGGTGATCTCCGGCGTCGGCTCAGTGCTGGTCTTCCTGCCGCAGATCCTGGTGCTGTTCTTCTTCATCATCCTGCTGGAAGACTTCGGCTACATGGCCCGGGCCGCCTTCCTGATGGACCGGATCATGGGCGGCGCCGGCCTGCATGGGCGGGCCTTCATCCCGCTGCTCTCCAGCTTCGCCTGCGCCATCCCAGGGATCATGGCCACCCGGGTGATCGACAACAAGCGCGACCGGCTGACCACCATCCTGGTGGCGCCGCTGATGACCTGTTCGGCGCGCATCCCGGTCTACACCTTGATCATCTCGGCCTTCATCCCCAGCCGCACCGTGGCGGGCGTGTTGAACCTGCAGGGCCTGGTGATGTTCGGCCTCTACGCCGCCGGCATCCTCTCCGCGCTCGGCGTTTCCTTCATCACGCGCAAGCTGTTCTGGCGCGGCGCCGTCGAGCCCTTCCTGATGGAGCTGCCGGCCTACAAGACGCCCGACCCGGCCAACGTCGCGCGCAACGTCATCCTCCGCGGAAGAATCTTCCTCACCCGCGCCGGCACGATCATCTTCCCGCTGATGATCGCGGTCTGGTTCCTGTCGTCCTTCCCGGGGGCGCCGGCCGGGGCGACCGAGCCGGCGATCAACTATTCCATCGCCGGCCAGCTCGGCCATCTGCTGCAGCCGCTCCTGCAACCCATAGGCTTCAACTGGCAAATGACCGTGGCCCTGATCCCGGGGTTTGCCGCCCGCGAGGTTGCGGTGGCCGCGCTCGGCACCGTCTACGCCATCGGCAACACCGGCGACGCCCCCAGCGTCCTGGGCGCCACGCTGGCCCACCACTGGTCCGTCGCCACCGGCCTGTCGTTCCTCGCCTGGTATGTCTTCGCCCCGCAGTGCGCGTCGACCATCGGCGTCGTCAAACGCGAGACCAACTCCTGGACCTGGCCGGCGGTGATGCTGGTCTACATGACTGCCCTGGCATACCTGGCCGCTCTGCTTACCTACCAATCGGCCGTCGCATTTGGCCTCGGATGAGCGCTGACGACCGCTAAACCCAGGGTCGCGGATTAACTTTGAATTCAACCTGCTACTTAACCCGGCGCTAAACCCATCGGGCGCACGGTGCTGTCATCAGCAGAACCCCGAACGGGATCACGTCCATGGCCGACAGCTACGCCTACGCCGCTCCGAGCAAAAAGCCGGCGCGCCCGACACAGACCCTCGCCAAGCGCGTCCGCGAGGCCCTCATCTCCCTCGGTGGCGAAGCCCATCGCGGCATGGTCATTGAACAGGTGGCCCGACACTACGGCCACGACGTCCGCCAGATCCCCGAGGACCTGGAAGAGGCGGTGATCCTCTCCTTCGAACAGAACTGGCGCGACGAGCGCCGCCGCGCGACCTACGGCTTCCACCTGCCGTTCGGCGAAGGCTCCCACCGCTGGGGCGTCCGCGCCGAACCCGAGTTCGCGCACTAAGGAACCCCTTCTCCCGCAAGGGGAGAAGGGTTTCGCTACGGCGCCACGTCCCCCGCCAACTGCCCCGCGGCGCTCTGCAGCCGCGACAACAGCCGCTTCAGCAGCGCCACCTCCTCCGGCGCTAACCCCGCGATCAGCGCCGCCTCATAGGCCAGCGCCAGCGGCGCGATCTCGGCGTGCAGGCTCGCGCCTGCTTGGGTCAGGCCCAAAACGTGGCTGCGCCCGTCCGCCTCGTGGTCGGACCGCGCGATCAGCCGCCGCTTCAACAGGCCCTGCGCTGCGCGAGAGACCATAACCTTGTCCATCACCGTGCGCGCGACGATCTGGCCCTGGGTCAGGCCGCCGTCCTCGGCCAGCACGCAGATCAGCCGCCACTGTGGCACGCCCAGCCCGAAGCGGTCCTGATAGGCCCGCGCGATCAGCCCTGAGACCGCGTTTGAGGCCACCGACAGGCGATAGGGCAGGTAGGCGTCGAGCCTCAGCTCGCCGTCCGTCCTGTCGCCATCGGGGCTCATCTCAGCCGGCGACCTTCTGTTCAATCGCTCCGAAGATCGAGTGTCGCTTGGCGTCGCGCATCTCGATCCGCACCACGTCGCCGGCCGTCAGGAACGGGGTCTTGGCCGCACCCGACGCCAGGGCCTCCACCAAACGCAGCTCGGCTAGGCAGGAATAGCCGACGCCACCGGCGGCCACCGGCTTGCCGGCCCCGCCGTCCGGACCGCGGTTCGACACGGTGCCCGAGCCGACGATCGTCCCGGCCGCCAGGCTCCGCGTGCGCGCCGCATGAGCAATGAGCGTCCCGAAATCGAAGGTCATGTCGACGCCGGCGTCGGCCTCGCCCAGTGGCTTGCCGTTCAGCTCCACCGACAGGGCGCCGTGCAGCTTGCCGTCCTTCCAGTCCGCCAGGCTGTCCGGCGTCACCGCCACCGGCGAGAAGGCCGAGGCCGGCTTGGACTGGAAGAAGCCGAAGCTCTTGGCGAGCTCGCCCGGGATCAGGTTGCGCAGGCTGACGTCGTTGCACAGCATCACCAGTCGGATCGCCGCCAGCCCCTGCTCGCGGGTCGCGCCCTGCGCCACGTCGCCGACCACCACGGCGATCTCGCCTTCGAGATCCAGCCCCCATTCGGGGTCAGCAAGGGGTATCGCATCGCGGGGCCCCAGGAACCCGTCCGACCCGCCTTGGTAGATCAACGGATCGGTCCAGAAGCTCTGCGGCATGTCGGCGCCGCGCGCCTGGCGCACCAGGGCCACGTGGTTCACGTAGGCCGAGCCATCGGCCCACTGATAGGCGCGGGGCAGGGGACTGGCCGCCTCATGCTCGTGGAACCGTTCGCGCGGCACGGCGCCGTGCTCCAGGCTTTCCGCCAGCCCGCGCAGCGCCGGCTCGCAGCCCGCCCACTGATCCATCGCCGCCTGCAGGGTCGGTGCGATGTGGTGCGCCTCGGTGAACCAGGCCAGGTCGTTCGACACCACCACCAGCCGCCCGTCTCGGCCGCCCTTCAGGGACGCAAGCTTCATGGTGTTTTCTCCTGGCCGTCAGCGGTCTCGTTGCGGAGCGAGCGGTTGAGGGTCACGCCCTCCTCGAAGTTCTGCGGCTCGTAGACGGTGACCTCGACACGGATATCCCCGCCCGAGTCGCTGTCCCACAGATAGCTGCGCTCGAAGGTGACGTCGCGGCCCTCGGGCGTGAAGCCCTCGAAGTTGTCGCCCCAGGGCGTCAGCTTAGCGAGCGCGCGCCAGCCGAGCGTGCAGGCCCGCTCCAGTTCCTCGCGGGCGGCCGCCTCCAGGTCGTCGGCGTAGCTCACTCAGGATTTCCAGCTGTCGACGTAAGCGGGGTTCTCGACACTGGCTGCGGCCTCACCGACCTCCAGCGGGTCACGGGTGTCGATCATCACCGCATATTCGTCGGTCGCCGCCTTGGGCTGGCTCAGCATGTTCTTCAGCGCCTTCGGGTGCGGGCCATGGGTGAAGCCCGACGGATGAAACGTCATCATGCCCGCTTCGATGTGGTCGCGGCTGAAGAAATCGCCGGCGTGGTAGAACAGCACCTCGTCGAAGTCGTCGTTGTTGTGGAAGAACGGCACCTTCAGCGCGCCGGGGTCGGTCTCGAAAGGCCGCGGTGCGAAGGTGCAGACCACGAACCGGTCGCTGAGGAACGTCGTGTGGACGGATGGCGGCAGGTGGTAGCGGTGGCTGGTCACCGGGCGCAGGTCCTTCACGTTCAGCCGCACCGGCGCCAGGTCGCCGTGCCAGCCGACCGCGTCGAGCGGATTGTAGCCATAGGTCACCGTGGAGACCGCGCCGCGCTTCTTGATCTCCACGCGATATTCGCCGGCCTGCGCCTGGTGCGCCTTGAACGCCTCGTCCAATGCCGGCGTCTCCAGCATCGCCGGATCGAACAGGGCGTGGCCGCCCAGCAGGCCTTTGTCCGGCAGGCCGAAGTGGGTGTTGGTCGCCTGGATCATCAGGATCGCGGTCGGCGATGCAGGGCTCAGCCGCCACATGGTCCCGCGCGGCAGGTAGAGATAGTCGCCGGCGCTGTAGGCCAGCCGCCCATAGTCGCAGAACAGATCACCCGCGCCCTCGTGCACGAACAGCAACTGATCGCCGTCGGCGTTGCGGGCGAGCGCCGGCATGGCCTGCGCCAGTTTCCAGAACCGGATCTCGACCGCGGCATTGAACAGCACCTTGCCCGCCGCCCACGGGCCGGGCTCGGCGGCGTTCAGGCCATTCAAGTCGAAGGCCCGCGGGCGCAACGGCCCCTCGAATGTCGTCCAGCTGGTCGGCGGCCGGGCGTGATGGATGAAGGCGGCGGGGCCGAAGAACCCTTCCTTGGAAATCTCCCGCTCATAGGTGCCGGCCGGCATGTCGGCGTGGGCCTGGCGCGAGTGCGTCCCCTGCGCGCCGCGGACGGGAATCCAGTTTCGGCCGGCCATTACGGATCGTCCTTGTAGATGCCGACGGCCAGGGCCTGGCCCTCGGCGATGCGCGCACGATACATGCCCGAGGTGTTGAAGCTCCAGGCCATCTGCCCGTCCGGCGCGACGCAGATCGCCCCGCCCTGGCCGCCCAGCTTCGTCAGGTCTTCCTGCACGACCCGGTCGGCCGCGGCCTGCAAGCCCATCCCCTGGAACTCCACTAGGGCGCAGATGCGGTGCGCCACGCCTAGGCGGATGAAATATTCACCCTCGCCGGTGCCGGACACCGCCGCCGAGGCGTTCGACGCATAGGTGCCCGCGCCGATCAGCGGGCTGTCGCCGACCCGGCCCCAGCGCTTGGCCGTGGTCCCGCCGGTCGAGGTGCCCGCCGCCACGTTCGCATTCACGTCGCGCGCGACGACGCCGACCGTTCCGCGCTTGCCCTCGTCGTGTGCCAGCGCTCCCAGGTTTTCATCCGCCACCGAGCCCGCTGGCCGCGGCGGAACCGCCAGGCCCTCGCGCTTCAACTGCTTCTCCAGAGCCCGCCAGCGCCGCTCGACGAAGAAATAGCTCGGATCGACCTGCTCGAACCCCTCGGCCGCGGCGAACGCATCGGCGCCGCTTCCCACCAGCAGCACATGCGGCGAACGCTCCTCCACCGCCCGCGCCAGCGAGATCGGGTTGCGTGTCCGCGTCACCGCCGCCACCGCGCCCGCCGCCAGGGTCTGGCCGCACATGATCGCCGCGTCCAGCTCGACGCAGCCGTCGGCGGTGAACACCGCCCCGCGCCCGGCGTTGAACAGCGGATCGTCCTCCAGCACGCGCACCGCGGTCTCGACCGCGTCCACCGCCGAGCGGCCCGCGCGCAGCACCGCTGCGCCGGCCTCGGACGCCGCGGCGAGCGACGCCCGATAGGCCACATCCTGTTCCGCCGACAGATCCGCGCGATCGATAACGCCCGACCCGCCGTGAACCACCAGTGACCAACTCAAAGTTCACTCCAAAATATAGAATCGTCATGGCCGGGCTCGTCCCGGCCACCCAGAAACGTCGGCGGGCGCCGGAGAAAGCGCAAGCGGCGATGCTGAACCTTTCCGGCTTCGCCGGCGCGTATGGGTCCCCGGGACGAGCCCGGGGATGACGGGAGGGGAGGGGAGGGCAATATCAGTCCTTCGCCGGCAGCACGCCCCGCCGTAGTTGGTCAGCCTCGATCGACTCGAACAAGGCCTTGAAGTTGCCCTCGCCGAAGCCCTCGTTGCCCTTGCGCTGGATCAGCTCGAAGAAGATCGGCCCGATCATGTTCTCGGTGAAGATCTGCAGCAGCAGGCCCTGGCCCTCGGTGGGCGCCCCGTCGATCAGGATCTTGTCGGCCTGCAGCCGTTGCACGTCCTCGCCGTGGCCCGGAACCCGCGCGTCGATGCCCGCGAAATAGGTATCGATGGTGTCCTGGAACTTTACGCCCTGGTCGCGCATCGTTTCGACGGAGACGTAGATGTCGTCGGTCCCCAGCGCCACGTGCTGGATGCCCTCGCCCTTGTAGTCCTTCAGGAACTCCTCGATCTGCGAGTGCTCGTCGCGGCTCTCGTTGAGCGGGATGCGGATCTTGCCGCAGGGGCTGGTCATCGCCTTGGAGATCAGCGCCGTCTGCTTGCCCTCGATGTCGAAATAGCGGATCTCGCGGAAGTTGAAGATGCGCTCGTAGAATTCCGCCCACGTCGCCATCTGGCCGCGATGCACGTTGTGCGTCAGGTGGTCGAGGTAGGTCAGGCCCCTGGAATTGGCCGCCATCGTCGCCTCGGCCCCCTCGATGGGGACGAAGTCGACGTCATAGATCTCCTGCGCCCCATAGCGGTCGACCAGATAGAGGTTCGAGCCGCCGATCCCCTCGATGGCCGGGATGTTCAGCTCCATCGGTCCCACCGGTCCGACCACCGCCTTGGCGCCGCGCTCGACCGCCAGCTTCAGCGCCTTGGCGGCGTCGCGCACCCGGAACGCCATGGCGTTGGCCGACGGCCCGTGCGCCTCGCGGAACGCCGCGGCTTGGCCGGACGGCTCCATGTTGAGGATGAAGTTGATGTCGCCCTGGCGGAAGCGCAGCACGTTCTTCGAGCGGTGCCTGGAGACCGCCGTGAAGCCCATCAGCTCGAAGAGGCCCTTCAAACGTTCCGGCTCCGGCGAGGTGAACTCGACGAACTCGAAGCCGTCGGTGCCCAGCGGGTTGTTGAACAGGTCGCGAGTAGGGGCGGGGGCTTCGACAGTCATGGGCTCAAGTCTCCGGTTCGGCGCAGTTCGTATCATATGAAACTAGTTTGCGGTAGCGGGAAGACAAGGTTTGTCCGGCCTGCTAGCTGCCCATCTGATACCTCAACGCAGACAACCTCTCCCGGGATCGCCGATGCTTCGCAAAGCCGCCCATGCTTCGTAAGACCTATGACTGGGTCATGTCGCTCGCCGCTTCACCCCGTGCGCCGCTGGCGCTGGGGATCGTGGCCTTCTGCGAGGGCCTGTTCTTCCCGATTCCGCCGGACGTGCTGTTGATGCCGGTGGTGCTGTCGCGCCGCGAGCATGCCCTGCGTTACGCCGCCATCACCGTGGTCTGCTCGCTCGCCGGCGGCTCCTGCGGCTTCGCCGTGGGCCATTTCCTGCAGCCGGTCGGCGAGTGGATCCTGTCGCTCACCGGCGGCGACTTCCACACTTTCCAGGCCTGGTACGGCCGCTATGGCCTGGTGCTGATCGCCGTGCCGATTCCCTACAAGCTGACAGCCATCGCCTCCGGCTTCGGGCAGGTGCCGTATTGGCAGTTCCTGCTGGTCTCCTTGCTGGTCCGCGGCCTGCGCTTCGGCGGCGAGGCGCTGCTCTTGAAGATCTACGGCCCGCCCATCCAGGCCTTCGTCGAAAAGCGCCTGGCCCTGGTCGCCAGCGGCGTAGCGCTCGCCGTCGTTGGCCTGGTCCTGGCGCTGAAGTTGGCCCACTAGCCGCCTGCCTCCGCGCCAGCGGAGGCCGCCAAATTTCAAAACCACGGAAAACACGGAAAACACGGAAGGCGCCCGCTGCGCGGGGCTATCTGGCCAACCCGCTAGGGCAGGTCCAAGAGCCGGGCTATAGAGGCTGTCCCATGCCGACCGTGCTCAATCCGATCCTCGACCGCTGGCGTTTCTTCGCCCTGTTGGCCTCGGCCGCCATGCTGGCGATCGCCCACGCCTTCCAGACCTTCGACCACCTGGCCCCCTGCGAGCTCTGCCTGAAGCAGCGCACCGTCTATTGGACCGCCACGGGCGTCGCCGCCGTGGCCATGGTGATCGTGCGCCGTCCCGGCGGCCCCTTGATCCGCGAGGCCACCTGCTGGCTGCTGGCTGCGATCTTCCTCACCGGCTTCGGGATCGCCGTCTACCACGCCGGCGCGGAGTGGAAATTCTGGCCCGGCCCGCAGAGCTGCTCCGGCGGCGGCAGTGTCAACATGAAGGACCTGCAGGACCTGCTCGCCGGCAAGAGCGGCAAGGTCGTGCGCTGCGACGAAGCCGCCTGGGTCTTCGCGGGCCTCTCCATGGCCGGCTGGAACGCGGTGGCCTCGCTGATCATGGCGGGCCTCAGCGCCGCCTCGGCTGTGCGCGAGCGCAGGAAGTCATGACTGAAAAGCCCGTTCCCCCGAGACCAGGCCGCGGCGCGCTCGCCGCCCGCATGGCCGAGATCCTGCGCGTCGACCACGCCGGCGAGATGGCCGCCGTCGCCATCTACAAGGGCCAGCACGCCGTGCTCGGCAAGGCGCCCGGCCACGAGCGCATAGCCGGCCAGCTCGCCCACATGGCCGACCAGGAGGCCGTCCACCTCGCCCGCTTCGACGCCCTGATCACCGAGCGCCGGGTCCGCCCGACCGCGCTCGCCCCGGTCTGGCGCCTGGCTGCTTTCGCGCTCGGCGCCGGCACAGCCTTGATGGGCGACAAGGCCGCGCATGCCTGCACCGAGGCTGTCGAGACGGTGATCGAGGAACACTACGCCCACCAGATCGCCGAGATCGCCGGCCGCGACCCGGCGCTCGCCGCCGAGCTCTCGCAATTCCGCGACGACGAACTCGCCCACCGCGACCTGGCGGTGGAGGAGGGCGCCCACGAAGCGCCCGGCTACGCCCTGCTCGCCGCCGTCATCCGCACCGGCTGCCGCACCGCCATCAAGATCAGCGAGAAACTGTAACCTCCCGGCCCATCGCGAAGATCGGCTCGAAGCAGTCGAGGATCAGCCGCCTGGCGTCGAACGGCGGCTCGCCGGCGCTGTCCATGCGCGGGTCCTGATGCATCCGCTCCTCGGCCTCATAGAAGCTCGCCCTGTCCGGCCAGACCTGCCAGGAAAACACGATCTTCTCGCCCGCCTCAACGCCCCCCTTCAACGCCGTGCGGCGGCCGCGGCCGCCCGCGCCACGGCTTCTTCGTGGCGTGCGCCGGCCAGGATGTTGGGCAACGAATAGTTCCCCTCGTGGCAGGCGTGCTCGTACATCAGCTTGTCGGTGCGGAACCAGGAGAATTCCCCCAGCCAGGGCGCCGCATAGGTCTTCGGCTCGATCACCGTGAATTGGTAGAGCAGTTCGCGTTTGGAGACCGGCGTCAGCCGCTCGATCACCGTCGCCGCGCCCGGCACCAGCATGATCGGGCCGATCCGGAAGCTATCGGCGTCGGGCATGCCCACGGTCTCGACGACCAGGGTCGCCCCCTCCCAATGCCCGATGGAGTCCCCCAGCCGCGTCCACTGCCCTTTGGGCGCGTGCTGGTCGGTGATCGGGACGACGCGCAGATCGTCGCCATACTCGCTGTGCAGGACGACCTTGTCCGGCAGCACAAGGATCTGCAGCTGGCCGCCGAGAACGATGGACGCCATCGGCGGTTGGCCATCGCCGACCAGGCACCGCTCGGGATTGGGCCGCTGCTCGGGATTGTCGAAGATCTCGGGGGGCGGCGGAGACCTGAGCATCTTCTGCGCCGCCGGCGTGTAGGGCATCTTGCCGTCGGCCGGCTGGACTAGGATGCGAGTTCGCCGCTCGCCCCGCACGATGGGCAGGCCATCCGACCGCAGCACCAGCTCCGGCACCTCTGGGTCCAGGCCCCTCACGAAGAAGGCGGCGAACGCCGGGCCGGCGACGGCGGCGGCCGCCTTGGCCTCGCGTTCCGGGATGACCAGGTTCGGGGTCTGCGGCGTGGCCTCCAACGGCATGATGAAGTTCGCCGACCAGCGGCCTTCGAGGCTGAGTTTCGCATGGCTCGGCGCGGCGTGCGCGCGGGGCTGGGCGGCCGCTGCGCCGGCGCCTAGGAGCGCGCAGACGAGAAGCCCTGCGGCCGGCTTGAGCGTCATGTTGCTGTCCTCCCCGACGCCCGGCCGTCCGGCTTGCGCCGCCAGCCTACTCACCGACCTGCATTACTGGCAATCTCGCGCCGCCGCGCAGGGGGTGTTGCGCGCCGCGCAGTTGGCGGTCTTCACCGCCACCTCGAGCGGTTGATAGAGGCGCCCGACTCTCCTCTCCCAAGGGCGCCCTCTCCCAGCCTCTCCCACAGGACCGCGACCCGACAGCCTTGGACCAAGGGCCCTCAAAGCCCCATCGGGTCCAATGCAGAGACCGTCCCTACCGCCGGCGCCGCCCTCTCCCAACCTGTCCCACGATGCTCCTCATCTGGGAGACGAGCGGGTTGTGGGAACACCTGTGGCCCCCCGCCTCATCCTGGCCGATAGTGCCTGCCAGGAGCGCGGACGCAGACCCGCCCAGGAGGACGCCCCATGACCTACGCCCCCGCCGACCGCGTCATCTATGACGCCGACAGCCACATCATGGAGCTGCCGGACTTCCTCAAGCGCTACGCTGATCCGGCGCTGCGGGAGGAAATCCCCGAGGTCTCCTACAAGGCCTCGATCGTCACCGACGAGGAGGTGGCGGTGATCATGGGGCAGGGCGGGCGGCACAGCCCCGAGCACGTCGCCGCCCAGATCGCGCTCGGCGACCAGCTCATCGAGAAATCGAAAGAGATCCAGGCGCTGGGCGCCTTCAATTCCGCCGACCGCACCACCGCGCTCGACCTGCTGGGCTTCCGCAAGCAGCTGCTGTTCGCCACCCACTCGGTGGCCATGCCGTTCTCGCCGTCATCCAAGCTGGAGCACCGCCTGCGCTATGGTGCCGCGCGCGCCCACAACCGCCACATGGCCGAGTTCTGCAAGACCGAGAAACGCCTGATCGGCGTCGCCGTCGTGCCGCTGGACGACCCGGAGCTGGCCATGGCCGAGCTCGACTTCGCCATCGAAAACGGTCTCGGCGCCGCCTGGCTGCCGCATCGCCCCTGCGGCGACCGCTCCCCCGGCCATGTGGACCTAGACCCTCTATGGGCGCGGATGGCCGAGGCCGGCCTGCCCTTCGTCCTGCACGTGGGCGGCGCGCCGCTGCAGATGGCCAAGGCCTGGATGAATAACGGCCGCCCGCCGACCAAGGACTGGCTGGGCGGCGGCGAGAACCTGCGCACCAAGGACATCGCCCTGCTGCACGAGGGCCCCGAGGCCTTCCTCACCATGCTGGTCCTGGACGGCGTTCTAGAACGCCACCCCACCCTGCGCGGCGCGGTGGTCGAGCTGGGCGCCGGCTGGGTGCCGGAGCTGCTTCGCCGCCTCGACTGGGTGGTCAAGCACTGGAGCCGCAATGACGCCAACCTGCAGGGCTTGAGCCGCGTCCCCTCCGAACAGATCACCCAGCAGCTGGCCTTCACCCCCTTCGTCTTCGAGGAGGTGGGTGTGTTCATCGACGGGTCGAACCCGGACCTCTACCTGTTCTCCAGCGACTACCCGCACATCGAGGGCGGGCGGAACCCGATCGGCCGTTTCGAGGCCTCGCTGGGCGACCGCTCCGAAGCCATCCGCGCGAAGTTCTACACCGACAACTTCCTGCGGATTTTCCCGGACGCCGGGGCCGCGCCGGGCAAGGCGGCGAGGACGAGCGCTGCGGCCTAGGTTGACTCAGGGAAGGTGGGGATCGGTCGCCGCAGGCGAGACGCCCCGTCGCCCTACCGCTCGCGGGGCGGGCGATCCGGTTGGCCCTGCGCCGCGTTAATTCGCCGGGTCGCCGACGGCCATGTCCTGGCCTCCGTCGCGTCATGAAAGAGCCGCCCCCGGCGCGCGGAAGCGGCTCTCATCTTTAACAGTAAGGGCTCGACGCTACTGCGGCGCGGTCTCGGTCGGCGCGGGCGAGGTCGCCGCAGGCGCGGGAACCTCAGCGGCCGGAGCCGATTGCACGGGCGCCGGGCTTAGGGCCGGCGCCAGGCCGTGGAACGCCGGAGTCGTGGGGCTGGTCGGGGCCTGGGTCGAGGCGGTGGGCGCATAGGCCTGCGGTCCGGCGGGAAGCACGGCGCGTGCGGTCGCGCCGGCGATGGGGTTGCGGGACGCCGGCGCTGCGTGAGTGGTCGTTGTGGTGATCGTGTGGGTCGCCGCGGGGCGGATCACCGGCGGGGCGGGCGAGGCGGTGTTGATCGCCAGCTGGCGCGGCGCCGGTGTTGCGGCGGCCGGCGGGGCGGGGGTGGTGGTGGTCGTGGTCGCCGAGCCGGGCGTCAGCTCGGCCACCCCCTGGCTGGCAGGCTGGGTCGCATACCAGCCGGCCGCGGCCAGGCCAGCGACCAGGATGATCCCCGCGCCGACGACCAGCGGCGCGGCGCTGCGCTTGCGGACGGTCGTTCGCGTCGCATAGGCCGGCGCGGCGGCGAAGGTGCTGGTCGCCGGGTCGGCGAAATCGGTTCGGCTGGACACCGGCGCACTCGGCGCGAACGAGCGTCCCTCGGCGGCGACGGTGTCGACGGACTGCGGCGAGGTGATCCCGCCGCTGCGGCGCTTCTTGCCGCGCTCCCACGCCGGGATCGGCGCGAACATCGGGCTCTCGGTGTCGGCGGGGTTGGGTGAGTTGGAAAAATCGATGGTCATGGTGATCTCCCTCCTAGGGATGTGGTTGCGGCCTCAACGGCAGGGGGGCGGGGTGGTTCCGCCGCGCTCGGCCGTGGCCGACCCGCCGCCGCAGATCTGCCGACCCACGAAATCGGAAGGAGATTTGTGGAAAAACAGAGCTCTAGCGGCGCCGAAGATTTTGGCGCCGGCGCCGGTGAGCACCTACATTGCCTTGCAATGACCTTAATTTCCAACCCTGCGGCACGGTCCCATGCCGGCTAGGTGCCGAGGCCCAGGCCCGCCTCCAGCGCTTGGCGTCGATGAGGACCCGAGCCAGGTATATTTCCATTGGGCCGTACGAAATTTAAGTTTGCGTCGGCGCTCGACCTCGTTGCGTGCGCGCTTCAAATTCAAGACACCTGGACGCCAGGCGACAAGGGTGTCGCCAATTCGCGGCTGGCTGTAGGGTCCGGCGTGCGTCTTGGGCATCGGCTCCCAGGTCGAGCCATTGAGCTGCGAACGCGATCAAGGAATCGACGGTGATGGACCGACCACTGGAAAGCGTGACCCTGGTTGTAGCCTTGGCGCTCTTGGCGCCCGGCGCGGCCCGCGCCGCGGAGCCCAAGCCTGCCCCGGAGGCTGTGCAGCACGTCTTGGATTGCATGGCTGAGCCGTCCGACGCCAAACGGGTGACGTGTTACGACACGGCCGCCGCGCGGCTGCGAGACGCCCTCAAGTCCGGGCAGATCGTCGCCCTGGAGCACGAGGCTATCATGGCCGCAAGGCGCCAAGCCTTTGGCCTCACGCTTCCCGCATTCGATCTGTTCGGACGAGGCGATCGTCCTGAGCCCATCGTCAGTATTTCGGCGAAGATCGAAGGCGTCTCACGCGATCGCGACGGGCGATTGGTCGTGACGCTGGAGGGCCAGGGCGCCTGGCGCCAGACGGACGTGCGCGAGCTCTCGCCGCTGCCACGCCCTGGGATGACCGCGAGCGTGGAACGCGGCGCGCTAGGAAGCTATTTCATGGACGCGGGCGGCCCCTTCAAGATGCGGGTTCAGCGCGACCGATAAGCCCAACGCGCGCCAGCCCGGCATGGCGGCTCCCTCCATCGTGGAATTGTCCGAGGCACAGACCGGCGCCCAGACGCACATCGGGTTTCGACGCGTCCGCCAGTACGCGCCATCGCGCCCGCAATGCCCTTGTTTCGGGAACCACGGCGAAGGCCGTCAGGTTCAGCTTGACACTTTATGCGTCAGGAAATACCTGACAGTCAGGTCCAACCTGACGCGAGGACGCCGCCATGAGCGAGCCAAAGCCCACCCGCACAAAAGCCGAGGCCAAGGCCCGTCGCCAGCTCGAGCGCACCCAGCGGCAGAAGCTGCCCAAGACCCTGCACTGCGGGTTCTGCGGCAAGTCCCAGCACCAGGTGGAGAAGCTGATCGCCGGGCCTTACGTCTTCGTCTGCTCGGAGTGCGTAGCGCTTTGCCACACCATCGTGACCGGCGGGCCGCTGCCCGACCACGCGGAGTTCAAGCCCCTGGAGCGCCCCACCGACGAGCTTCTGTCGCTGATCGGGTCGGTCAGCCACACCGCCGAGGCGTCGGCCAACTTCCTGCAGTCGGTCGTCGACACCCTGCGCGGGCGCGAGGTCAGCTGGGCCGCCATTGCCGAGCCCCTCGGCGTCTCGCGCCAGTCCGCCTGGGAGCGGTTCTCCTGAACGCGCCCGCGCGCCGTTAACGATTTGTGGCCCCGGCGCCGCGTTCGGCGCCCACGTTACCCATGTGACCCTTTGCGCCGATCAAACGATTGACCCGCTCGCCGCGGCCCCGGCAAGCTGGCCCCCAAGGTCGGAGGTCCCATGCCGCTTAAGGCCAATCTCCAGCGCGAGTGGCGTTTCCTGCGCGGACTGAACCGGACGCTGGCCCGCGTGAAGTCGATCGCGCCCGACAGCGCCAACCTGATTTGCGACGACCTGCAGGAGGCCGTCGACAAGTGGCGCGACCGCACCGCCATGACCTTCGAGGGCCGCACGCTCAGCTACGCCGAGCTCGATGCCATCGCCAACCGCTTCGCCCACTGGGGCAAGGGCCTGAACCTGCGCCGCGGCCAGACCGTCGCGCTGTTCATGCCCAACCGGCTGGAATATTTCGCCGTCTGGTACGGCTTGTCGAAGATCGGCGTGGTCACGGCGCTGATCAACAACCAGCTGTCCGGCCAGGCTCTGGCCCACTGCCTGAACATCTCCGGCGCCGCCCAGGTGGTGGTCGACGCCGAGACCTCGCCGGTGTTCGAAGCGGCGCGCACCCTGCTCGAAAAGCCGATGCAGCAGTGGATCCTCGGTCCCGCCCACGGCGAGCAGCGCGACCTCGTCCAGGCGCTGAAGAGCTGCAGCCAGCTGCCGCCGGACAGGTCGGTTCGGGAGGATGTCCGCGCCCACGACACCGCGCTCTATATCTTCACCTCGGGCACCACCGGCCTGCCCAAGGCCGCCCGCATCACCCACGTCCGCGCCCAGCTATATATGCGCGGTTTCGCCGGCGCGACGGGATCGAAAGCGTCGGACCGCATCTACGTCGCCCTGCCGCTCTACCATGCCACCGGCGGGCTCTGCGCGCTGGGCGCCGCCTTCCTCAACGGCGGCTCGGTCTTCCTGCGCAAGAAGTTCTCAGCCACCCATTTCTGGCGCGAAGCCATCGAAGAGGGCTGCACCATGTTCGTCTACATCGGCGAGCTCTGCCGCTACCTGGTCAATCAGCCGCCGTCCGACGCGGAGACCGGCCACAAGATCCGCATGGCCTTCGGCAACGGCCTGCGCCCCGACATCTGGCCGACGATGAAGCAACGCTTCCGCATCCCTGAGATCCTGGAGTTTTACGGATCGACCGAGGGCAATGTGTCAATGTTCAACTTCGACGGCCGCGAGGGCGCAATCGGCCGCGCACCCAGGTGGCTGCGCAAACGCTTCAACGTCCGCCTCGTTCAATTCGACGTGGAGACCGAGACGCCGGTCCGCGGTATCGGCGGCCTCTGCGTGGAGGCGCGTCCCGGCCAGATCGGCGAATGCATCGGCCAGATCGGCGGCGACGCGCGAAGCGAATACACCGGCTACGTCGACAAGGCCGCGTCGGAAAAGAAGGTGCTGCACGACGTGTTCGAAAAAGGGGATCGCTGGTTCGCCACGGGCGACCTGATGAAGACCGACGCCGACGGCTATTTCTACTTCGTCGACCGCATCGGCGACACCTTCCGCTGGAAGGGCGAGAACGTCTCCACCAACGAGGTGGCCGAGCGGCTGCAGGGCTGCCGCGGCGTGCTCGAGGCCCTGGTCTACGGCGTGGCGGTGGCGGGCGCCGAGGGCAAGGCCGGCATGGCCGGGCTGGTGGTCGGTCCCGACTTCGACATCACGACGTTCGGTGAGCACGTCGCCCAGGACATCCCCGCCTACGCCCAGCCGGTGTTCGTCCGAACCCTGCCGCAGATCGATACCACCGGCACTTTCAAGGCTCGCAAGATGGACCTGGTCGCCGACGGCTTCGACCCGGGCAAGATCAAGGGCCCGCTGTTCTTCCACGACCCGAAGAAGGGCTATGTGAAGATCACCAAGGGCGTCTTCGAAAAGCTCTCCGCCGGCGCGATGAAGCTCTGAGCGCGCCTCAGACCAGCGTCGCCCCGCCGTCCACCACGATCACCTGGCCGGTCGTGTAGCCGCCCTTCATCAGGTAGAGGAACGCCTGCGCCGCCTCGGCAGGATCGGCGGCCCTGGGTAGGGGCAGGCGGGCTGTCATCTGGCCGATCATCTCCGCCGGCCACCCGGCCAGCCGCTCGGTCATCACCAGGCCCGGGCAAACGCTGTTCACGCGGATCGGCGCCAGGTCCACCGCCAGGCCCTTCACCAGGTGCTCGACCGCCCCGCCGAACGCCGTCGCCAGCGGCATGCCCTTCATCGGCAGCAGCGCCAGCACGCCGTCCGTCAGGGTGATCGATCCCGTCGGCGAGATGGCGCTGAGCGCATGTTTCACCGTCATCAGCGCGCCCCAGAACCTGACGTTCGCCCCCTCCTTCGCGGCGTCGAAATCGAGCTGCGCGATCGGCCCGGGCGCGCGGCCGAGCCCGGCTTCCCCGGCCGTGAACACCAGGTGGTCGAAGCCGCCGACCTGGGCGAAAAATGCCGCGACCCTGGCCTCGTCCGAGACGTCGATCACGCCCCCCGACGCACCTGCGCCCAGCCGCGCCACCGCGGCGTCGACCTTCGCTTTGTCGCTCGACGCGACGACCACCTTCGCGCCGTCCGAGAGCGCGCCCTCGGCCACGGCGTAACCCATCCCTGAGCTGCCGCCGACGATCACGACGCGTTGGCTCTTGAGAGTAGCGACGGCCATGGATCAATCCTTCACGGAGAGGTAACCGTTCTCACGGATGTCGGTGAGCAGATCCGGCCCGGTCGGGGTCCAGCCGAGCATCTCGCGGGTCCGCGCGCTGGACGTTCGGTTGTCCACGCCGGCGAACATCGCCAGGAACTCCAGGAGGGCCGGGGCCTCCTCTTGCGTGACGCTGCGCGCGGGAAGGCCGAGGCCCGCGCCGATCGCCTCGGCGATGGCTCGCATGGTCACGCCTTCCTCGGCGACCGCATGCAGGGCCGATCCCGGCGCCGCTTTCTCAACCGCCAGGCAGAACACCCGCGCCGCGTCCAGCCGATGGACCGCCGGCCAGTGATTGGCGCCGTCGCCGATGTAGGCCGCCGCGCCGTTGCGTCGCGCCAGCTCAATCATTCGGGGCACGAAGCCCTTGTCTCCCGCGCCGTGCACCGTGGGCGGCAGGCGCACCACCGCCCCCCGCACGCCGCGCGCCGCGGCCCCGCGCACGATCGTCTCCGAAGCGGCGCGCGGTCCGTCGGGATTGGCTGGCGCGTCCGCTTCCGTCGCCACGCCGTCCCGCGCCACCATCAGGGTGCCCGAGGCGATCACCAGCGGCTTGTTGGAGCCCTCGAGCGACGCGGCCATGGCCTCCACGGCGCGCCGGTCGGTCTCGATGTTGGCCATGAACTGGCTGAAGTCGTGGATGAAGGCGGTGTGGATCACCCCGTCGCAGGCCGCCGCACCGGCCACCAGGCTCGCGGTGTCGGTCAGGTCGCCGCGGTGGACCGCCACGCCGATCGCCTTCAGCGCGTCAGCGCTGGCGTCGCTGCGAGCCAGGCCCAGCACCTCGTGGCCAGTGGAGATCAGCTCGGTCACAATGGCCGAGCCGATGAAGCCGGTGGCTCCGGTCACGAATACACGCATGCTTTTCTCCTCAAGGCCCCGAGCTCGGGTTATCGTCCGCCGCGAGACGCTCGAAAAGCCGAGGGCTTATACAGGTATGACCGCTAACACCCTGCCGGGTCCGGGCATGTCGCTGGGTGGCTTCCTGCGCGACCGCCGCGAGCGCCTGGCGCCGGCGCCGGGCCAAGGGCGCCGCCGCACGCCGGGCCTTCGGCGCGAGGAGGTGGCGAGCCGCGCCGGCGTCAGCGTCACCTGGTACACCTGGCTGGAGCAGGGCCGGGGAGGGCCGCCGTCCAGCGCCGTGCTGGAGCGGCTCGCATCCGCCCTGGAGCTCGATCCAGGCGGCCGCGAGATCCTCTTCCTGCTCGCCCAGCAACGGCCGCCGCCGGTCAAGCCCGCGCCCTTCTCCGCCGTCGCGCCGGCCGTGCAACGCGTGCTCGACGCCTTGACCAATTGCCCCGCTTTCGTCCGAACCCCATCCTGGGACGTCGTCGCCTGGAACGCCGCCGCGCTGGCCGTGCTGGGCGATTACCGCGCCGTGCCCGTCGAGGAGCGCAACATCCTGCGCCGCCTGTTCGGCGACCCGGCGATGCGTGCTCCCTCGCCCGACTGGGAGGCCTATGCCCGCTTCGCGCTGGCGGTCTTTCGCGTCGACGTGGCGCGGGCGGGTGGCAGCGCCGAGGCCGTCGCCCTGGTGGAGGAACTCCAGGCCACAAGCCCCGATTTCCGCCGGCTCTGGGCCGAGAACGAGATGCACAGCCACGGGTCCGGCTCGAAACACTTCGACCATCCGGCGGTCGGATCGTTCACTGTGGAATACGCCGCCTTCGCCGTCGACGGCGACGAGGGCCTCACCATGATCGTCTTCACCCCGGCCTCGCCGGCCGACGCCTTGGCCATCGAGACGCTGATCGCTCCACCGCCCGCAATCGCGCCAGAGGGTGCCTGAACAAAGTACTTTACATTTCAAAGTAGAACCTCTAAACACCCTGCATCAACAGGGGGCCAGAGGCTCATGAGCGACCAGAACCACGCCATCGCCGACGACATCGCCTTCATGCGCACGCTCGCCGAGGCGGGCCGCACAGGACCGATGGCCGGGGGCTCCGTGCTCGTCGTCGCCGGTGGCGTCTACGCGGCCTGCAGCCTGGCGACGTGGGCCGCGCTCACCTACCAGCTGAACTGGAGCGGCTTCTTCCCGCTGGTCTGGTTCGGCGGCACGCTGCTCTTCCTGGCCATCCTCCATGTGATGAAGCGCCGCTTGCCGCGGAACAGCGGCGCGGCGCGCAGCGCCGGCGTCGTCTGGCAGAGCCTCGGATGGGGGATCTTCGCCATCGTCGTCGCCCTGATGATCATCGGCGGGCGGACCAACGCCTGGGTGGTGATGGCGGCGCTGCCCTCGGTGATCCTGGCGATGTACGGCGCGGCCTGGTACGTCGCCGCGGTGCTGACGAGCGCCCGCTGGCTCTACGGCGTCGCCTTCAGCTCCTTCCTCATGGCCATGGTCATTGCCTGGTTCGTCACCACGCCGGCGACCCTCTACCTGATCTACGGGGCCAGCCTGCTTGGGCTGCTGTCGCTGCCGGGCTACCTGGTGATGCGTCAGGCCCGGGCCAAGGATCGCGCGGCGGCCTGAGATGGCTGACGACTTCGACATCGAGCGGATCGACGAGGTCATCCACGGCCGCCTGCGGCTGGGGATCATGGCCTACCTGTCCAGCGCCGGGACCGCCGACTGGGGCGCGCTCAAGACGCGGCTGCAGGCCACCGACGGAAACCTCTCGGTCCACTTGCGCAAGCTGGAGGAGGCTGGCTACGTCGCCATCGCCAAGAGGTTCGTCGGCAAGAAGCCGCTGACCACCGTGACCTTGACCCCGGCCGGTCGCGCGGCCTTCATCGGCTACCTCGACGCCATGGCCCGGCTGGTCAATCCGAACGCTTGAAGCCTCAGGAGAAGCTGCAGCGGATCGACGCGGCGCGCCACTTCATCAGGCTCGACCAGCCGAAAGCCTTCGCCGATGCATTGGACGCCTTTCTCGCCAAGCCCTGAGCCGTCTATGATGCGCCCTTGCTTTGGGGGTGATCCATGAGTCCGCGCCGCGCTGTCCGCCTGCTGATGTTCGCCTGCGCCTCGGCGCTGGTCGCCACCGGGGCTCACGCCCGCGACGTCGCCAGGGACAAGGCCGCGATCGACGCCTCGCTCGACAAGACCTACCCGCACCTGGACGCCCTCTATAGGGACATCCACGAGCACCCCGAGCTCAGCTTCCAGGAGGCCGCCACCGCCGCCAAGCTGGCCAAGGAAATGCGCGCTCTCGGCTTCGAGGTGACCGAGCATGTCGGGGTCACCGGCATCGTCGCCATCTACACGAACGGCAAGGGCCCCATGGTCCTGGTGCGCACCGAGCTCGACGCCCTGCCGATGGAAGAGAAGACCGGCCTGGCCTACGCCAGCCACGCCACCCAGATGTTGGGCGGCAAGCCTACGCCCGTCGACCACAGTTGCGGCCACGACATCCACATGGCGGCCTGGGTCGGCGCGGCTCAGCAGCTGGTCGCCATGAAGGCCAGCTGGCACGGCACGCTGATGTTCATCGGCCAGCCGGCGGAGGAGACCGGCGGCGGCGCCGAGGGGATGTTGAAGGATGGCCTCTTCGCCCGCTTCGGCAAGCCCGACCTCGGTTTCGCCCAGCACGTGGGGCCCGCACCCTATGGCTCGGTCTCCTACCGGGCCGGCGTCAACTCTTCCAACGCCGACTTCCTGAACGTCACCTTCCACGGCCGGGGCGGCCACGGCTCCATGCCGAACCTGACCATCGACCCGGTTATGGAGGCGGCCCGCTTCACCGTCGAAGTTCAGTCGGTCGTCAGCCGCGAGAAGGACCCGTTCGCCTTCGGCGTCGTCACCATCGGCTCGATCCAGACCGGCAGCGCCGGCAACATCATCCCCGACACCGCCGTGCTCCACGGCACGATCCGCACCTTTGACGCCGGGGTGCGCGCCAAGCTGCTGGAGGGCATCCGCCGCACGGCCAACGCAACCGCCGCCATGTCCGGCGCGCCGGCGCCCGAGGTCGAGTTCATCAGCAGCGGCAAGTCGGTCATCAACGACGCCGCCATCACCGCGCGCACCGAAAAGGTGTTCAAGGCGGCCTTCGGCGACAGGGCGGTCTACGCCCCCCAGCCCGGCCCGCCCTCGGAGGACTACTCGGAGTTCATCATCGCCGGCGTGCCATCGCTGTTCTGGGGCCTGGGCGGCTATGACCCCAAGGCCATCGCCGCGGCCGCCGCCAACGGCCAGACCGTCCCGGGCAACCACAACCCCTACTTCGCTCCCACTCCCGAACCCACCATCCGCACCGGCGTCGAGGCGATGACCCTGGCCGTGCTCAACGTGATGAACCCCTGACCATGTCAAAGACCATCGTCGTCGTGGGCTACGGCCCTGGAGTCTCCACCGCCGTCGCCGAAAAGTTCGGCGCGGAGGGCTTCTCTGTCGCGCTCGTCGCGCGCAGCCACGCGCGTCTCGCAGCGGGCGTCGAAACCCTGACAGCGAAAGGCGTCGTCGCGGTCGCGATACCCGCTGACGCGGGCGACCCCGCCTCCATTCGCGCCGCTGTCGGACGCGCCCGCGCCGAGCTTGGTCCCATCACGGTCATCCACTGGAACGCCTTCAGCGGTGCCGAGGCCGGCGATGTATTGGCCACCGAGCCCGCCGCCGTGGGGCGCGTCTTCAACGTCGCTATCGTCGGCCTGCTCGCCGCCGTTCAAGAGGCGCTCCCCGATCTGAAGGCCTCGAAGGCGGGCGCCGTGCTCGTCACCAACGGCGCGTTCGGCGAGATGACGCCGATGATGGACGCCATCGCCTGCAACCTGAACGCCATGGGCGTCGGCTTGGCCAACGCGGCGAAGGCCAAGCTCGTCGGCCTCCTCGCCCAGAAGCTGAAGGCCGATGGCGTATATGTCGGCGAGGTCACCATAGCCGGCGCTATCAAGGGCACCCCCACGGGTGGCGACGGCGGCATCGAGGGTTCCAGGGTCGCCGAGGCGTTCTGGTCGCTCTACCAGGGCCGCGGCGAGGTCCGGGCCCGCGTCGCCTGACCGCGGCGCATTGCTGCCCCTGCGTTGGCAGCAGGACTCGCCTATATCTGCGCCATGTCGAGCGACGGGACCGACGCGCCCCTTACCGGCGCGGCGCTGATCAAGGACGAGGTGAAGCGCCTGCCGGACCGGCCGGGCGTCTACCGCATGGTGGGCGAGGCGGGCGAGGTGCTCTACGTCGGCAAGGCGCGATCCTTGAAAAAGCGCGTGATCCAGTACGCCCAGGGCCGCTTTCACACCCAGCGCATCGCCAACATGGTCGACCTCACCCGGTCGATGGAATTCATCACCACCCGCACCGAGACCGACGCCCTGCTGCTCGAGATCAACCTGATTAAGCAGCTGAAGCCCCGCTTCAACGTCCTGCTGCGCGACGACAAGTCCTTCCCCGAGATCGTGATCCGCCGGGAACACCCGGCGGCTCAACTTCGAAAACACCGCGGCGCGCACACCATCAAGGGCGACTACTTCGGCCCCTTCGCCAGCGCCCACTCGGTGACCAAGACGCTGAACACCCTGCAGAAGGCCTTCCTGCTGCGCTCCTGCTCCGACAGCGTCTACGAGAGCCGCACCCGCCCCTGCATGCTGCACCAGATCAAGCGCTGCGCCGCGCCCTGCACCGGCCTGATCGCGCTCGACGACTACGCTCGGCTGGTCGACCAGGCCGAGGACTTCCTGCGCGGCAAGAGCCGGGCGGTGATGCAACGGATGTCCGAGCAGATGCAGGCCGCCTCCGACGACATGGAGTTCGAGCTGGCCGCGCGCATGCGCGACCGCATCCGCGCGCTCGCCTCCGTCGCCCAGGAGACCCAGGTCAACCCCGAGACCCTGGACGAGGCCGACGTCTTCGCGCTCCATTCCGAGGGCGGCCAGGCCTGCGTCCAGGTGTTCTTCTTCCGCGCCGGCCAGAACTGGGGCAACCGCGCCTACTTCCCCCGCGTGGATAAGAGCGACGAGGACGCCGACGTCATGGGCGCATTCATCGGCCAGTTCTACGACGACCGGCCGATCCCCAAGTTGATCCTCGCCAACACCGAGCCGGCCGAGCGCGAGCTGCTCACCGAGGCCTTCACCCAGAAGTCCGGCCGCAAGGTGGAGATCAACCGCCCACAGCGCGGCGAGAAGCGCCGGCTGGTCGACGATGCGTTCACCAACGCCCGCGAGGCGCTCGGCCGCAAGATGAGCGAGAGCTCGGCCCAGACCAGGCTGCTGGCTGGCGTCACCGAGGCCTTCGGCCTCGACGCCCCGCCCGAGCGGATCGAGGTCTACGACAACTCCCACATCATGGGGACCAACGCGGTCGGCGGGATGATCGTCGCCGGCCCCGACGGCTTCCAGAAATCCCAGTACCGCAAGTTCAACATCAAGGG
>JANXXK010000325.1 GCA_025350685.1 Alphaproteobacteria bacterium
GAGCCCCTGCACCCGACCCACAAGAACTCGGCCGGCGTGATGATGCAGGGCCCGGCGGGCGGGGCGATCTGGTCGGCGCCGACGGTCGATCTGAATCGCGGCCTGGTCTATGTGGCCACCGGCGACAGCTACACCGACGAGCCGACCAGGGGCGCCGACGCCATCGTCGCCATTGAGACCAAGACCGGCAAGATCCGCTGGAGCACCCAGGTCACCGAAAAAGACAACTTCATCATGGGCTGCGAGAACGGCGCCAAGCTGCCCAACTGCCCGACGCCGGTGGGCCCGGACTACGACTTCGGCGCCTCGCCGATCCTGTTCACGCTCCCCCCAAGCAAGGGAAAAGGGGCGGGAAAGCAGATTGTGTTGTCCGGCCAGAAGTCGGGGATCGCCTACGGGATGGACCCTGACAGCGGCAAGCTGATCTGGAAGACCGCCGTGGGTTCCGGCTCGGCGCTGGGCGGCATCGAGTGGGGTATGGCCGCCGATGGCAAGCGGCTCTACGTGGCCATCTCCGACGTGATCAACCTGTTCGGCGAAGTGCCCGGCGTCCCGCCTGTCACCGACGACAAGCTCGGGCCCGCCAAGCCGGGCCTCTACGCGGTCAATCCGGCCACGGGCAAAATCCTGTGGTCGACCCCGGCGCCCAAGGCGGTCTGCCACTACGCCGGCGACCGCAGCCGCGACTACGCCAAGGGCGCCTGCATCCGGGCGCAGTCGGCGGCGCCGTCGGTGATGCCCGGGGCGGTGTTCTCAGGGACGATGGACGGCTGGTTCCGGGCCTACGATCCGGCCACCGGCAAGATCATCTGGGCCTTCTCCTCGACCGCCCAGCCCTACGACACGGTCAATCAGGTCAAGGGCCAGCCCGGCGGCAACATTGACGGGCTGGGCCCGGCGATCGCCGGCGGCATGGTCTATACGATGAGCGGCTTCCAAGGCGCGGCCCAGACCGGCGGCAATGCGGTCAACGTGCTGCTGGCGTTCTCGGTGGACGGGAAATAGCCGTCAGCCGACCAGCCGAGCGATCTCTTCAAGGAGCTGGGTCGGCGAGAAGGGCTTGGGGACGAAGCCGTTCATTCCGGCGGCCTGGTAGCTGGCCTGGTGCTGAGTCATGACGTCGGCGGTGAGCGCCACGATCGGCACATGGGCCTCGCGGCCGGGCAGTTCACGGATCCGCCGGGTGGCCTCCAGGCCGTCCATGCCGGGCATGTTGACGTCCATCAGGATCAGGTCGTAGCCGCCGCTGACAGCGGCGTGGATCGCCGCCTCGCCACTCTCGGCGGTCTCGGCGTAGGCGCCGAGCGCCTCCAGGGATTTCAAGCCGACCAGGCGGTTGGTGCGGTTGTCGTCGACGATCAGGATGCGCAGGCCGGAGAGCGGTTCGTGACTGGCGACGTGGGCCGGCGCAGGGGCCGGCGCCTGGGCCGGCGGCGCGGCGATCTCGAACCAGAACACCGAGCCGACGCCCTCCGTCGAGGCAAAGCCCATCTCGCCGCCCATCAGCTTGGCGAGGCTGCGCGAGATGGCCAGGCCCAGGCCGGTGCCGCCGAATTTCTTGGAGGCGCCCGTGTGAGCCTGTTGGAAGCGGTCGAAGAGGGCGGCTTTGGCGTGCTCGGGCACGCCGACGCCGGTGTCGGCCACCTCGCAGCGCAGCCGCTGGGCGTCGCCCTCGCCGACCGGGTTCATGCGCACCTCGACGCCGCCGGTCTCGGTGAATTTCACGGCGTTGCCGATGATGTTGAACAGGCACTGGCGCAGGCGCACCGGGTCGATGCTGAGCCAGCCGATCGGCTCGGCGACCGCCCGCAGGTAGAGGTTCTTGGCGTCGGCCTGCGGATGCAGGAGGGCTACCACCGAGCCCATCACGGCCACCGGATCAGTCGCAGCCGGGACCACGTCGAGCTTGCCGGCCTCCATCTTGGAGAAATCGAGCACATCGTCGATCAGCTGGGCCAGCATGTCGCTGCATGACAGCGCCTCGCCCAGGAGGTCGCGGCCCTCGGTCGAGAGCGGCTCGCGCTTCAGCAGGTTGAGCACGCCGACGATGCCGTTCATCGGGGTGCGGATCTCGTGGCTGACCGAGGCCAGGAAGCTCGACTTCGACGCGGTGGCGGACTCGGCCAGGGTGCGGGCCTCGGTGAGCGCCAGCTCCTGGCGCTTCTGCTCGTCGATATCCAGCAGCAGGCCGACGCCGCGAACCGGCTCGCCGGAGGCGCCGCATTCGGTCTGCCAGTAGACCCGAACCCAGCGTTCGCCCTCCGGCCGCAGGACGCGCGCGTCCATGGAAACGGCGCGGCCCTCGCGGAGGCTGTCGGCGCCGAGTTCGCGCATGGCGCCGCGGTCGTCGGGATGGAAGATCGAGCGGGGGTCCTCGGCCTTGGCGGCGGCCTTCAGAGCCTCGTAGCCCATCAGTTCGCGGTATTCTGGCGAGGACCAGTATTTGTCCGTCGCATAGTCGTAGCCGAAGACGCCCGCGCGGGCGGCGGACATAGCCAGCTTCAGGCGCTTGGCGTTGGCGTTGGCTTCGTCACGGGCGAGCGCCAGGTCGGTGACGTTCTGGCTCAGGCCGTACATTTCATAGGCGCCGGACTTCAGCTTGCGGCCGCTGCGGTAGAGCACCCGCAGGTGCCGCCAATCGCCCTCGTTGGTCTGGTAGCGCATCAGGGCTTCAGCCGTGCCTTCCTCGCTGGTCAGGCGATCGCGGATGGCGGTGTCGAGGGCGCGGTCGTCGCCGTGCTGCATAGACTGCAGGGCAGCGAGTGGCACCGGCTCCTGGATCTTGTCGTGGCCGAGCGCGAGTTCGGTGGGGAAGTGATAGAACTGGGTCTCGGGATCGTAGCGCCAGGCGCCGACTTCGGCGGCGTGCATCAGCCGGTCGCGAGCGGCGAAATCGGCCTTCATCCGCTCCAGGACCGTGCGCTCTCCGGAGACGTCGATCAGCATCGCCAGGATCGCGTCGGCGTGCTCCTGCAGGTCGAGGCGCAGCCAACGCGGGCCGTCGGCGCACTGGAACTGGAAGGTCTGGATGCCGTCGCCGCTGGGGGCGTCGGTGGCCGACGTGCGCAGGCGGTGGCCGAGCGGTTCGCCGATCAGGCTGGCGGCGGGCACCTGCAGCAGCTCGGCAAGCGCGGCGTTGGCCTCGATGACCTTCAGATCGGCGTCGACCAGGGCCATGGGCACGGGCAAGAACTGGAATCCCAGGTCATGGCCGTCGGTCTGGTGGTCGCCCGATGCGGAGTGCAGCGCTGCCATCGACGCAATCTGGCGGGTTCAGGTTAAGGGAGCCCTCTCAAATAACAAACAATGTGTGTCGAAAAGTCGCCTTCCAAAGGGCGAAAAACCCGGGGATTCTTCGTATCGCCGGTATGCCGGACGGTCATGTCGGCTTGATTGTCGTGGCGTCACCTCGGGATTGATGTCGCAAACACCGAGGGAAGGGACCCGATGACCGATACGCTCGACCACGCGCCGGCCGATGACCTGGGGTTCGATCCGCAGGCGCTCAAGGCCAGATATCGCCAGGAGCGCGACAAGCGCCTGCGCGCCGATGGCAACGCCCAGTACCGCGAGATCGCCGGCGACTTCGGCCACTACCTCGACGACCCCTATGTGGCCCCGGGATTCGCCCGCGCGCCCCTGACCGACGAGGTCGAGGTGGTGATCGTCGGCGGCGGCTTCGGCGGCCAGCTGGCCGGGGCGCGCCTGCGCGAGGGCGGGATCGACGACATCCGCATCATCGAGAAGGGCGGCGACTTCGGCGGCACCTGGTACTGGAACCGCTACCCGGGCGCGGCCTGCGATATCGAGAGCTACATCTACCTGCCGCTGCTGGAAGAGCTGGGCTATGTGCCCAAGGAGAAGTACACCCGCGCGCCGGAAATCCTGGCTCACAGCCGGGCCATCGGCGAGCATTTCGACCTCTACCGCAACGCCTGTTTCCAGACCGAAGTGACCAAGATGGTCTGGGACGAGGAGGCCAAGCGCTGGACCGTCCACACCAACCGCGGCGACGCCATGCGGGCCCGCTTCGTGGTCATGGCCAACGGTCCGCTTCACCGTCCCAAATTGCCCGGCATACCGGGCGTCGAGAGCTTCAAGGGCCACTCGTTCCATACCAGCCGCTGGGACTACGACTACACCGGAGGCACGTCGGACGGCGGGCTCAGCAAGCTGGCCGGAAAGCGCGTCGGGGTGATCGGCACCGGGGCCACAGCGGTGCAGTGCGTGCCGCACTTGGGCGAGAGCGCGGGCGAGCTGTTCGTCTTCCAGCGGACGCCGTCGTCGATCGACGTGCGGGCCAACCGGCCGACCGATCCGGAGTGGGCCAAGGGCCTGGAGCCTGGCTGGCAACAGTCGCGGATGGACAACTTCAACATCCTGCTCTCTGGCGGGTTTCAGGCCGAGGACCTGGTCAACGACGGCTGGACCGACATCATCGGCAACATCCTGCTGCTGGCCCGCAAGAAGATCGCCGCCGGTGAGACGGTCGAGGACCCGGCCGCCCTGATGCAGCTGGCCGACTTCAAGAAGATGGAGCAGGTGCGCGCGCGGGTGGACAGCGTCGTCGCCGACCCGCAGACGGCCGAAGCGCTGAAGCCCTACTACAACCAGTTCTGCAAGCGGCCGTGCTTCCACGACGAGTATCTGGCGACCTTCAATCGGGGCAACGTCCACCTGATCGACACCCAGGGCCGCGGCGTCGAGGCGATCACCGAAAAGGGCATCGTGGCGAACGGCGTCGAGTACGAGCTCGACTGCATCATCTATGCGACCGGCTTCGAGGTCGGCACCTCCTTCACCCGGCGCTCCGGCTACGAGCTCTATGGTCGCGATGGGATCAGCCTGACCGAGAAGTGGGAGAACGGGGTCTCGACGCTGCACGGCTTGCTCAGCCGGGGTTTCCCCAACTGCTTCATCATCTCCAACACCCAGTCGGGGTTCACCGCGAACTTCCCGCACATGATCAACGAGCAGTCCAAGCACATCGGCTACATCCTCAAGCACTGCGCCGACCACCAGGTGCGCACCGTCGAGCCGGCGCAGGAGGCCGAGGAGGCCTGGGTGCAGACGATCATCGACCTCAGTATCCAGCGTCAGGCATTCCTCGAGGAATGCACACCCGGCTACTACAACAACGAGGGCAATGTGCAGGCGATGAGCGCGCGCAACGGCTCCTATGGCGCGGGGCCGGTGGCGTTCGTGAAGGTGTTGGAGGACTGGCGGGCCGAGGGTGGCCTGGCGGGTCTAGACCTAAGTTAGGCGCGCTTGCGGCGGAACGCGGCGGGCGAGACGCCCAGGGTTCGCCGGAAGCCGCGGCGCATGGCCTCGAGGCCGGTGAAGCCGCAGGCCTCGGCGATTTGGTCGAGGCTATCGGCGGTGGTTTCCAGGCGGGTGCGCGCGGCCTCGACGCGGGTCTGCAGCACGAAATGGCTGAGCGTGCGGCCCGTCTCGCGGCGGAAGGCGCGGCCCAGCGCGCCCACGCTCATCCGCCCCTTGCGGGCCAGGGCCGCGACCGTGAGCGGTTTGCGCAGGTTTTCGCCGATCCAGTCCTGGAGCTCGTTGACGGCGCGCCGGGCCTTAGACTGGGCGGCGAAGCCTGCGGCGGTCGGGGCCGAGGCGCGGGCGCCGCTGTGCAGCACCTCGAAGTCCCCGGCGATATCGCCGGCCACGGCCGCCCCCAGGTCAGCCTTTACCCAGGCCAGCGCAAGCTCGACGCCTGCCGAGACGCCGGCAGCGGTGTAGATGGCGCCGTCCTGCACGCACTGGGTTGCGGCCAGCGCCTTGACCTTGGGATGCTGGCGGCCGAGTTCGTCGGCGAACCGCCAGTGGACGGCGGTCTTGCGGCCATCGAGTAGGCCCGCCTCGGCCAGCAGGAAGGCGCTGACGCAGACCGCGCCCAGGCGTTGCGTTCGCGGCGCGGCGGCGCGAAGCCAGGCGATCAGCGCAGAGTCGCGGCGCTTGCGACTCTCGACGCCGCTGACCACCAGGACGGAGTCGTAGGGGCCCCGCGCCGCGTCCAGCCGCTGGGTCGCCAGGAAAGAGACCAGGCCGCTTTCACCCTTGATGGTCAGGTCGCTGCCGCTGGTCGCGATCTCGACACGATAGACGGCCGTTCCGGCAAGGCGGTTGGCGGCGGCGAACACGGTGAGCGGGCCGACGAGGTCGAGTTCGTCCACCGGAGGGACGGCGGCGATCAGGACACGGCGGACCGGCGTGGGCTTGCTCCGCCCCGTGGTTCGTCCCGCCGTCGGCCCCTGCGTCCATCCAGCCATGACCCTTCAATAGGCAGCGTCGCCGTAGGCGGCAACTGGGGCGGCAACCGTGTGCGCCGCCGGCTCAGCCGCTGACGTCGACGGCCTCGATTTTGCGGCCTTCCTGGTCGGCCTTGCGGGCGCCGGCGAGGATGCCGGGGAGCGCATAGTTGCCCTCGTGGCAGGCGTATTCGTAGACCGGGCCGGGGGCGGAATTCAGCGGCATCTCGGCCTTCCAGACCTGGCTGTAGGTGGCCGGGTCATCGACCTGGAACTGGTAGAGGATCTGCTTGTCCGAAACGCGCGTGAACCGCTCGGTCACCTTGGCGTTCGGCGACAACAGGATCGAGTTGGAGAAATAGGGTCTGAGGCTCTCACCCGGATTGAAATTGGTGGTTTCGACCACCAGGGTGTCGCCCTCCCACCAGCCGAAGCTGTCGCCCATCCAGGGGCGGATATCGGGCGTCGGATGTTTCCTGTCGCTGAGCCGGACGATCCGCGCGTCGTGGTTCATCTCCACCAGGATGACGACGGCGTCCTTCGACTGCACGATCTGATAGTGGTTGTTATACAAGACGTTGAGCATCGGCGGGCCGGCCGTGGAGCCGAATCCCAGGATGCAGCGCTCGCCGAGCGGGCGGTTCTCCGGCCCATCCCAGCTGTTGCGCGCCTTGCGTAGGGCCTCGACGTAGGCGGTGTGGCCGGCGGGGCTGTAGGGCAGCTGGCCGTTGGCCGGATCGACGATCCAGGAGGTGCGCACCTTGCCGTCGACGCGTCCGAGGCTGACGCCGGGATCGGTCCAGGAGGCGTTGTAACCGCCGGGGTCGTCCGCCACGGGGGGAGCTCCAAGCTTGGGGTCGGTGGGTCTGTCCTGGCTGGCGCGGGCCGCGGCGCGGCGCTTCTCCAGCGCGGCGGCCTCCGCGTCGGTGAGCGTCAGGGTCTTGAACATCGCCGGGCGCTGCAGGCTGGTCAGCGAGGCGTTGGTCCAGGTCCCCTGCAGGTCCGGCTCGCCGAAGCCGTTCTTCGGCGCTTGATAGCCAGCGGCATGGGCTATGGCGGTGGTCGCGGCCAGAGCGGCGGCGAGGGCGAGCGCGGCGAGCGCCTGATCGAGCTTGAGCATGGCCGGGATTGTTCGCCCGCCCGGCTCGGCTTGCAAGCCGGCTCGTGTATCGTCGGCGCGGACACAGACGGGGCCAGAACATGGGAACGCCGATGGACGAACTCTTCGACAAAGCCTGGGCGCACATCGCGGTGACGCGTCGTGAAGCGGTGGCCGAGGTGGCGCTGGCGCGGCCGGAGGCGCGCAATGCGCTGAACGTGGCGCTGATGGAGGAGTTGACCGAGGCGGCGCGGATGCTGCGGCTGCGCACCGACGTGCTGGCGGTGATCCTGACGGGGGCCGACAGCTACTTCTCGGCCGGGGCGGATCTGTCGGCCAGCCAGGACCGGGCGGCGGCGCCCACGGTGATGGAGGTCAGGCGCGCGATCATGGCGGGACCCGACCTCTGCAAGGCCTGGGACGAGATCGAGGCGGTGACTATCTGCGCCATCGAGGGCTACTGCATCGGCGGGGCGAGCGCGCTGGCGGTATCCTGCGATTTCCGGGTGATGGGGGCCAGCGCCTACATGCGCCTGCCGGAGGTTCCGCTGGGGATGAACATGAGCTGGCGGACCCTGCCCAAGTTGGTGGCGCTCGCCGGGCCCAGCCGCGCCAAGCAGTATGTGATGTTCGGCGAGGCGGCTGACGCGCAGCGCTGCCTGGCCTGGGGCTTCGCCGACGAGGTGGTGGAGGACGGCCAGGCGCTGACCGCCGCGCGGCGCTGGGCCGACAAGGTCGCCGCGCTTCCACCCCTGCCGGTGCGGATGACCAAGGAGGCGGTCAGCGCCATCGCCGCGGCCACCGCCCAGGCCAGCATCTACATGGACCGCGATCAGTACCTGCTGGCCAGCCGCACCGACGACTACCGCGAGGGCATCGCCGCCTTCCTCGAAAAGCGGCCTGGGAAGTTCAGGGGCGACTGAGACGGCATGCCGGTGTTCGAAATCCGCGTAGACGACCTGACCGGCGAGCCGACGCGGCGGCTGCTGGCGCTGCACTTGGCCGGGATGCAGGCCAATACGCCGCCGGAGCATGTGTTCGCCCTCGACCTCTCCGGCCTTCAGACGCCGGAGATCACCGTCTGGTCGGTGTGGGACGCCGGTGAAGTCGCCGGCGTCGGCGCGCTGAAAGAGCTCGGCGACGGGTCGGCGGAACTGAAATCCATGCGCACCGACCCGGCCCACCTGCGCAAGGGCGTGGCCGCCGCGTTGCTGGACCACATCGTCGAGACGGCGCGTGGCCGAGGCCTGGGTCGCCTCAGCCTGGAGACCGGGCGCGGGGCGTCCTTCGAGCCGGCGCTGGCGCTCTACCGCAAGCGCGGCTTCGCCAATGGCGGGGCGTTCTCCGACTACGAGGCCAGCGACTTCAACCAGTTCCTGCACATGGACCTGTGACAGGCGCGCGGCCCCCGATAGGGTGACCGGAAGTCCCCGCGGAGAGCCGAGAATGCCGCGCTACGTCGACCTGTCGATCGCCATCGAGAACAACGTCCATTCCGATCCGCCGGGGTTCTCGCCCAAGGTGGAATACACCGACCACAAGGCCGGCGCCCTGCAGCTCGCCGCGTCGTTCCCGGGGCTGAAGCCCGAGCAGCTACCCAACGGCGAGGGCTGGGCGGTGGAGCGGATAAACCTCTCCACCCACAACGGCACCCACATGGACGCGCCGTGGCATTTCCACTCGACGCAGGACGCGGCGCTGGGTGAGGCCAAGCCCGCGATGACTATCGACGAGCTGCCTCTGGACTGGTGCCAGCGGCCGGGGGTCAAGCTGGACTTCCGGCATTTTGGCGACGGCTATGTGGCCACCGCGGCCGACGTCGAGGCCGAACTGGCGCGGATCGGGCACACGCTCGCGCCCTTCGACATCGTGGTGGTGAATACCGCGGCCGGCGCGGTCTTCGGCCAGCCCGGCTATGTGGCGACTGGCTGCGGCATGGGGCGGGCGGCGACGCTGTACCTGGCCGAGCGGGGGGTGAAGATCGTCGGCACCGACGCCTGGTCGTGGGACGCGCCATTCGTGCACACCAACAAGAAATTCCAGGAGAGCGGCGACGTCTCGATCATCTGGGAGGGGCATAAGGCGGGTCTGGAGATCGGCTATTTCCAAATGGAGAAGCTGCACAACCTTGAGGCCCTGCCGGCGACCGGGTTCACGCTGTCCTGCTTCCCGGTAAAGATCAAAGGCGCCAGCGCGGGGTGGATAAGGGCGGTGGCGATATTTGAGGATTAGGCGGAGCAGGTCGCTAGGCATTCCTGGCCATCAGCCCGCCATCGACCGGGATGGTCACGCCGGTGAGGAAGGAGGCGGCGGGCAGGCAGAGGCTGAGCGTCATGTGCGCCACTTCCTCAGGCCGGCCGTAGCGGCGCAGCGCCGTGCGGCGTCGGGCGAAGGTGGCCTTGTCGGCCTCGGGGATGGCCTCGGTCATGCCGGTGAGGATCGGGCCGGGGCAGATGCAGTTGACGGTGATGCCTTCCTTGCCGAGCTCGACGGCCAGCGCGCGGGTCAGGCCGGTGACGCCCGCCTTGGCGGCGGCGTAGGCGCTGTCGCGGGCGGTGGCGCCGAGGGCCTCGGTCGAGGCGATGTTGACGATCCTGGGCGCGGCGGACTTGCGCAGGTGGGGGAGCGCCGCGCGGATGATCCGCTGGTGGCTGGTCAGCATGACGCCCAGCGCGCGGGTCCAGACCGCCTCATAGTTGTCCGCGTCGATGGCCGCGAAGCCGCCGACGCCGGCGTTGTTGACGACGATGTCGAGACCGCCGAACCGTTCGGCCGCGGCGGCGACCACCGCGTCGATGGCAGCGGCGTCGGAGACGTCGAGTGTCCAGGCCTCGGCGGACAGGCCGCGGTGGACCAGGTCGTCGGCGACCTCGCGCACGCTCTCCGCGGCGATGTCGCAGAGCGCCACGTGGGCGCCCTCGGCGGCGAACACTTCGGCGGTGGCGCGGCCCATGCCGCTGGCCGCGCCGGTGATGAAGGCGACGGAGCCTTCGATGCTTCTGCCGGGTGCGCTCACAGGCTCAGGCCTCCATCGACGATCAGGGTCTGGCCGACCACGTAGGCGGCGAGCGGGGAGGCCAGGAAGAGGGCGACGCCGGCCATATCTTCCGGCGTGCCCATCCGGCCGAGCGGGATGGAGCGCAGGGCGCCTTCCAGCCGCTTGGGGTGCTCGGTGGTGATCTTGGTGAGCTTGGTGTCGACCAACCCGGGGGCCAGGCCCACGACGCGGATGCCGTCGGCGGCCCAAGCGTCGGCCAGGGACTTGGTCAGGCTGACCGCGCCGGCTTTCGACGCGGCGTAGGCCGGATTGCCGAGGTTTGAGGTGTAGCCGGAGACGGAACTCACGATGATGATCACGCCCTGGCGGTCGGCGAGCGCGTCGTGGAAGCGGTTGGCGCAGGCCATCAGGCTGTCGAGGTTGACGGCCATGACGTGGTCCCAGCCCTCGGGCTCGAACTCGCCGCGCTTGTAGACGACCGTGCCCTGGCAGAGCACCAGCACGTCCAGCGCCGGGGGACCCGGCGCGTCGGCGATTTGCTCGCGGGCGGCGACGTCGACCTGGGAATAGGCCAGGCCGTTCAAGTCGGAGCCTTCGACGCCGTTGTAGTCCTCCGCCGTGGCGCGGGTGCCCCAGACGTAGGTGGCCGCGCCGCGGTCGAGGAAGGCGTGGGCGATGCCGTTGCCGATGCCGCTGGAGCCGCCGACGACCAGCACCGCCTTGCCGCTGAAATCGAGCTCGTTCATGGCTCTACCTTCCTGTGAACCCGCTATTTGCCTGTGAAGAAGGGCGCGCGCTTCTCGAGGAAACTGGCGACGCCTTCCTTGTGATCCTCGGTGCGCATCAGCTCACGGATGGCGGCGATGGCCCAGACCCCGATCTCGTGCGGATCGCCATAGGCGCTGCGTTGCAGGCCAGCCTTCAGCCGCTGGACGGCGAGCGGTGGGTTGGCGGCGATCTTCGCGGCCAGGGCCTGGGCGGTGGGCATCAGCGCGTCGTGGGCCACGACCCGGCCCACCAAGCCGATGCGCAGGGCCTCGGCGGCGTCGATGATGTCGCCGGTGAACAGCAGTTCGGCGGCCTTCTCCGGGCCCACGATCGCCGGCAGGCGGTAGAAGCCGCCGATATCGCAGGGCAGGCCGCGCTTGACGAACAGCTCGGCGAACCTGGCCTTGTCCGAGGCGATACGGATGTCGGCGAACAGGGCCAGTTCCATGCCCCAGCCGACGGCCGCGCCATTGACCGCGGCGATCACCGGCTTCGTGCACTCCAGCGCCGCCATGGCCGCGGGCGTTGGCCGGAGCTGGGCGGGTGTGGGCTGGGCGGAGACTGGCTTGGGCCCGGCCATGATCTCGCCGACGTCGTCGCCCGAGCAGAAGGCGGGATCGGCGCCGGTGACGATGACGCATCGCACGTCGGCGTCGGCGGAGGCGGCGCGGAACGCCTGTTCCAGCTCGTCATAGGCCCGGTAGTTCAGCGCGTTGCGCCGCTCGGGCCGGTTGAGCGTGATGGTGGCGACGTGGGCCTCGATTGCGTAGCGCACGCAGGCGAAGTCCGCTGTCTGGCCGACAGTCTGGGACATCCTGGGTTTCCTTCCCGACGGGGATCGTCGCACGGCCATGCAACAGGTCAATCTAGCTTGCTTGGGGCTGACGCGAGGTGACCCTTGCCTTGCCTCATTCGGCGGGGAACATGGCGGCCATAGGGAGCGAGGCGAAAATGCCCGAATTCAGGACCATCGATGCCGGCGCGGCCAAGCTGCGGGTCGCCGTGGAAGGCGAGGGGCCGCTGGTGCTGATGGTGCACGGCTTTCCGGAGAGCTGGTACTCGTGGCGCCACCAGATTGGCCCGATCGCTGCGGCGGGGTTCACGGCCGCGGCCATCGACGTGCGCGGCTATGGCGGCTCGGACAAGCCGCGCGAGGTCGCGGCCTATGACATGGCGGCGCTGACGGGCGACGTGGCGGGCGTGGCCAAGGCGCTGCAGCCGGACGCACCGGCGATCCTGATCGGCCACGACTGGGGCGCGCCGATCGTCTGGAACTCGGCGTTCAGCCGGCCTGAGGCGTTCAGCGCCGTGGCCGGGCTGTCCGTGCCGTTCAGCGGCGTGCCGGCCCGGCCGTTCACCGAGATCTTCACCGAAGCCTTCACCTCGAAGGGCCATTTCTTCTACCAGGCGTGGTTCCAGGATGTCGGGCCGCCGGAGGCGGAGGCCGAGGCGGACGTCCGCGATTTCCTGCGCAAGTTCTACTTCGGCATCGCCGGCGAGGCGCCGGACGGCAGCTGGCCGCAGAAGAAGCATGGCGCGAGCATGTTGGAAGGCATGATGGACCCCGGAGAGTTCCCGGCCTGGCTGTCGGCGGAGGACCTCGACTACTACGTGGGCGAGTTTGAGCGCTCGGGGTTCTTTGGGCCGATCAGTCGCTATCGTAACCACGAGCGCGACTTCGCCTGGCTGCAACAGTTCAAGGGCAGGACGCTGGACCAGCCCTCGCTGTTGATCGGCGGCGACCGCGACCCGGCGTTCAACGGCTTCGGCCGCATCGCCGACCCGGGTGCGATGATGCGCAACTTCGCGACCGAGCTGCGCGGCGTGCATGTGCTTCCGGGCTGCGGGCACTGGACGCAGCAGGAACGGCCGGCGGAGGTGAACGCGATCCTGGTCGACTGGCTGAAGGGGCTCTGAGATGGCCGACCTCGAACTGCGGCAAGACGGTGAGGTGGTCTGGGCGACGATGAACCGGCCGGCGCGGCTGAACGCGCTGAGCCGCGGCCTGGTGACCGAGTTGCGCGAGTTCTTCGTCGGCCTCTACTGGCGGCGCGATGTGCGGGTGGTGGTGCTGCAAGGGGCCGGCGACGCGTTCTGCGCCGGGCTCGACCTGAAGGAGCGGGGCGACCCGCAGGCGCCGCGCGGGATCGGGGCGGGGCTGACGCGTCAGCGGGAGATCAGCGAGATCGTCATCGCCATGCGCCGCTGCCCGCAGCCGATCGTGGCCTGCGTGAATGGCGCAGCCGCGGGCGGCGGGTTCGCGCTGGCACTGGCGTCGGACGTGCGGATCGCCACGCCCACCCTGCGGATGAACGCGGCCTTCATCCGCATCGGCCTGTCGGCCTGTGACATCGGGGTGAGCTATTTCCTGCCCAGGATGGTCGGGTCTTCGGTGGCGGCGGAATACATGCTGACCGGGCGGTTCATCGACGCCGAGCGGGCCTATCAACTCGGGCTGGTGAGCCGGATCGTCGCGAAAGACCAGCTTGCGGCCGAGGCCCAGGGCTTCGTCGACGACATGCTGCACGCCACGCCGCTGGGGCTGCGGCTGACCAAGGAGGCGCTGAACCACGCCATCGACGCGCAAGGGCTGGAGGCGGTGATCGCCATGGAGGACCGCAACCAGATCCTGGCCAGCTCCGACGGCGATTTCCAGGAGGGCGTCGCCGCCTTCCTGGAGAAGCGCAAACCCAACTACGCCAAGCGGGAGGGCTAGGGGTGATCCGCCTCTACCACTGCGCCGACGCCCGATCGTTCCGGCCGCTGTGGGCGCTGGAGGAGATGGGGTTGGCATATGAGCTGACCGTGATGCCGTTCCCTCCGCGCTATCGGGCCAAGGAATATATGGCCATCAATCCGCTGGGCACGATCCCGGCGCTGGTCGACGGCGAGACCTTCATGACCGAGAGCGCGGCCATCGTGCAGTATCTGGTGACCCGCTACGGGCCGAGCCCGCTGGCGGTGGAGCCGGACGATCCGGCCTATGGCGCCTGGCTCAACTGGCTGCACTTCGGTGAGGCGACGCTGACCTTTCCGCAGACCCTGGTGCTGCGCTATCGCCGCTTCGAGCCGGGCAAGGCCGAGGTGGTGGCCGACGACTACGCCAAGTGGTTCCTGGCGCGGCTGCGGGCCGTCGACAAGGCGCTCACCGGCCACGACTGGCTGTGCGCCGACAGGTTCACCGGCGCGGACATCTCGGTGGGCTACGCCCTGCTGCTGGCCGCCCAGCTCGGCCTTGATGCCGAGTTCACGCCGGCCATCGCCGCCTATTGGGCCAGGCTGCAAGCGCGGCCCGGTTTCCAGGCCGCCAAGGCCTCGCAGATCACCCACGCCCCGGCCGGCGCCGAGGCCTTTCCCACATGAGGATCCCCATATGAGAACCTGGCGATGAGCGTCACCCTCTATGACCACCCGCTGTCGCCCTATGCGCAGAAGGTGAAGATCGCGCTCAGGGAAAAGGGCGTGGAATTTGGCGCGCCGCTGCCTGGTGGGCTCGGCGCTGGCGGGGCGGCCGGGGAATTCGTCGCGGCCAATCCGCGGGCCGAGGTGCCAGCCCTGGTCCATGACGGCGTGGCGGTCTTCGATTCCACCATCATCCTCGAATATATCGAGGACGCCTGGCTGACGCCGGCTCTGCTGCCCGCCACACCCGCTGAGCGCGCCCGGGTGCGGATGCTCGAAGAGGTGATGGACACCCACTACGAGGCGATTAACTGGGGGCTGTCGGAGCTGCGCTGGTTCGGCCGCGCCAAGGGCGACCAGGCGACGATGCTGGAGGACGCCGCGCGGCGGCAGACGCAGGGCTTCTTCGCCTGGCTGGAGCGGCAGCTGGAGGGCCGCGACTGGTTCAACGGCGAGGCGTTCGGCTGGGGCGACCTGGCGGTGGTTCCCTATCTGAACGGCTCGGTGGGCCACGGCCTGGCGCCGTCGGCAGGCTCGAAGCTCAGCGCCTGGCTGACGCGCGCCAACGCCCGGCCCTCGGTCGCAGCGACCACGGAGGAAGCGGCCGCCTCGGTGCGCGGCTCGGCCATGCCCAATGTCGCCGAGCTGGTGGAGAAGGGCCTGTTCAAGCGCGAGTACCGCGACCACCGGCTCGAATGGATGATCAAGTCCGGCGGCGTCGACGTGGTGCTGAAGGGCCTGGAGCGCGACAACATCCGCTTCACCCCGGACTTCAATTAGGAGGGTGCCGCGATGGCTCACGAAATCATCCTGCACCACTACGACACCTCGCCGTTTTCCGAGAAACCGCGGGTGATGTTCGGCGTGAAGCGCCTGGCGTGGCGCGCGGTGACCCAGCCGGTGATCATGCCCAAGCCGGAGCTCGTGCCGCTGACCGGCGGCTACCGGCGCATTCCGGTGATGCAGGTCGGCGCCGACATCTATTGCGACACCCAGGTGATCCTGGCCGAGATCGAGACGCGGCATCCGACGCCGCCGGTGATCCGCGGCGGCGACTGGGCGGTCAACTTGTGGGCCGACCGGCTGTTCTTTCAGACCACGGTGGCGGTGGTGTTCGGCGAGATCGGCGACGAGGTGCCCGAGGCCTTCAAGAAGGACCGCGAGGCGCTCTCCGGCCGGCCGTTCGACACCGCGGCGATGAAGGCGGCGGCCGAGCCGATGAAGGGGCAGTGGCGGGCGCATGCGGGCTATATCGAGCGTGGGGTCGGCCTGGACGATTTCCTGGGAGGGTCAACGCCGTCCCTGGCGGACATCGCAGCCTATATGAACATCTGGTGGCTGCGACGTGCGGCGCATGGCGCGGCGGAGGCGCTCCTTGACGGTTTGGCGGCGACGCAGGCCTGGCGCGAGCGGATGAAGGCCATCGGCCATGGCGAGCGCAGCGAGATGGCCGGCGCCGAAGCGCTCGCTGTCGCGGCGGCCGCAACGCCGGCGGCGGCGCCGGCCAGCGATCCGAAGGACCCGTCCGGCTTGGCGCTGGGCGCCATGGTGGCGGTGCGGGCCGACGACTATGGCCGTGACCCGATCGCCGGGCGGCTGGTGGCGCTGAACGCCGATCGCATCGTCATCGCCCGCGAGAACGAGCTGGGCGTGACCCACACTCATTTTCCCCGCACCGGCTTTCTGCTGGCGGCGGTCTGATCTTCAAGGAGGCTTCGATGAACGACCGGGTGACGGTGGATATTCAAAACGGCGTCGCCGACGTGCGGCTGGTGCGCGTCGACAAGATGAATGCGCTGGACAACGCCATGTTCGCCGCCCTGGTCGACACCGGCGAGCGGCTGAAGACTGAGGCTGGCGTGCGCGCCGTGGTGCTCTCGGGCGAGGGCCGGGCCTTCTGCGCCGGGCTGGACATGGGCAACTTCCAGCAGATGGCGTCGGGCTCGGGCCGCCGCTCGACCGAAACCCTGGTCACCGCCAAGCGCACGGCGGGCGGCGCCAACCACGCCCAGCAGGCCTGCATGGTCTGGCGTGAGATCCCCGTGCCGGTGATCGCCGCGGTGCACGGCGTGGCCTTCGGCGGCGGCTTCCAGCTGATGCTGGGCGCGGACATGCGCTTCGTCACCGCCGACGTGAAGCTGGCGGTTCTGGAGATCAAGTGGGGGTTGATCCCCGACATGGCCGGCATGGCGCTGATGCGCGGCCTGGTGCGCGACGACATCTGCCGCGAGCTCACCTACACCGGCCGGATCTTCGGCGGCGAGGAGGCCGTCACCATGGGCCTGGCCACCCGCGTCTGTGCCGACCCGCGCGCCGAGGCCCTGGCGCTGGCCGCCGAGATCGCCGGCAAGAACCCCCACGCCATCCGCGCAGGAAAGCGGCTGCTCAACGCGATGACCGATGCCGACCAGGCGGCCCTGCTGCTGGCCGAGAGCCAGGAGCAGACCGCGCTGATCGGGTCGACCAATCAGGTCGAGGCCGTGACGGCGAACCTGCAGAAACGCAGCCCCCAGTTCGCCGACTGACGTGCACACCTAAGGCCGGCTGGACATTCAACCTGGGTTCGCCAGGCTTGGCGTCCCCTCCCCCGCGCGGGGGAGGGGCAACGTGCGTTCGACCGCGGAGGTCGAACGGCGGCCTGGCCTAGCGCGAGGCCAGCTTCAGCCGGGGATCGTTCGACTGCGCCAACGTCACGCGAACAGTCGAGTCGACGCAGGCGCGCATCTCCTCGACCAGCAAGGTCGCGCCGACGGTCTCGTGAGCGCAGAGCTTGTAGGCCGCCTTGAAGACTTCAGTTCGCACCTGGGCCGGCGACTTGCCGACGGTGGAGATGTGGATGGATTCCGCGCTCGCGGGGCGCGCGATGAGGGCGGCCGCGGCCGCCAGGATAACGATACGGTTCATGGTTCTGGTGTCCGGATTGAGGTTGCTGACAACCCCTTTCACGGCGTTCCTCTTGGCGGCGGCCGGATACTGACGTCGGCCTGTCGCCAGGGACTCAGATGCCAGAGCGCCGATAACTGATCAACGATAATGATGCGATGCAGTAGTGGATCCGCTGCGTTGCACAAATGCCGGGCGGAAAGTTCGGAGACGGGCGCCGCTAAGGACGAATATTGCTCAGCCGCGGCCGATGAAGGGCATGTTCGTGGCCATCACGGTCATGAACTGGACGTTCGCCTCCAGCGGCAGGCTGGCCATGTAGAGCACCGCGTCGGCGACCGCGGAGACGTCCATGGTTGGCTCCGCGGCGATGGCGCCGTTGGCCTGCATGACGCCAGAACTCATCCGCTGGGTCATCTCGGTGGCGGCGTTGCCGATGTCGATCTGGCCGACGGCGATGCCATACGCGCGGCCATCGAGCGAGGCAGACCGTGTCAGGCCGGTGATGGCGTGCTTGGTGGCGGTGTAGGCGACCGAGCGGGGGCGCGGCGCGTGGGCGGAGATCGAGCCATTGTTGACGATGCGGCCGCCGCGCGGGTCCTGGTCCTTCATCAGCCGTAACGCGGCCTGGGTGCAAAGGAAGGCGCCGGTCAGGTTGATGTCGACGACGCGCTTCCACTGCCGAACGGTGAGGTCCTCTAACGGCACGGGCGGCGCGCCGGTCCCGGCGTTGTTGAACAGCAGGTCCAGGCGGCCGAAGCGGGCCCTGGCGGCCTCGAACAGGGCGGCGACCGAGGCCTCGTCGGCGACGTCCGTGGCGTGGGGCAGGGCGCGATCGGCGGCGGCGGCCAGGCTCGCGGTCTCTTGCAGAAAATCTGACCGGCGGCCCGCCAAAACGACGGACCAACCGGCGTTCAGTAGCGCCAGGGACACAGCCCGGCCAATACCGCTACCGGCGCCGGTGACGATTGCGACCTTGGCTGTTGCGCTCGGCATCGGCGCTGATTAGCGCTTACGCCCGCGAATGCCCAGACTGCACGCCGGGGTTCGCGAAAGAGGTATGCCGATGCCCGCAGTCCTGCCGCCGCCCACCGCTGAAGTCGAGGTCGTCGTGGTCTATCCGCCGAGACTCGCGCCTCTGGGCGGCGAGGCGGCGTTCAGCGCCGTGCAGATCGGGCCGGAAACCCTGAAACAGACACCCAGGCTCGACCAGGCGCTGGAGAGCACGCCGGGCGTCTCGCTGTTCCGCCGCACCACCTCGCTGTCGGCCAATCCGACGACCCAGGGCGTGTCGCTGCGAGCCATAGCCGGCTCCGGCGCAGGCCGGGCGCTGGTGACGCTGGACGGTGCGCCGGTGAACGATCCGTTCGGCGGCTGGGTGATCTGGACGGCCCTGCCCTCGGAAGGCCTGGAGGGCGCGACCATTGTGCGCGGCGCGGGGGCCGGACCCTACGGCGCGGGTGCGCTGACCGGGGTCGTGGCGCTGCAGGAACGCGGTGCCCGCAACGGCCTGGGGGCGGTCGACCTGTCGGTTGGCGAACGCAGCAGCTACCGCGGCGCGGTCGCGGTCGGAACGCAGGATCTGTTGCTCACGGCGGCAGGAGAATCCACGGACGGCTACACCCCGGTGCGCGGCAAGGCGGCCGGCGCGGTCGACAAGCCCTTGTCGCTGCACGACGAGAGCGCCGCGCTGCGGGTCCAGCACGACTTCGGCGGCGTGCAGGCCGCAGCCCGCGTGAGCGCGTACGATGAGAAGCGCAGCGCGGGCCTGCTCGGGGCCAATTCCGCCGCCAGGGGATCTTCCGCCACGCTTACCCTGGCCGAGCCAGCCACCAAGGGTGTCGGCGGCTGGCGGCTGCAGGCCTGGAGCCGACACAGCAATTTCGCCAACTCCTCAGTGACGGTGGCCGCGGGCCGGGCCACGGCTACGCCGGCCAACAACGAATATTCGACCCCGGCCGACGGTTACGGCGTCAACGCAGCCCTGCAGGGCCATCTGGGCGCCGCCGCCTGGGAAGCCGGCGCCGACGCGCGCTGGGCCAGGGGGACCGAGCACGAGCAGTTCCGGGCGGTGAACGGCGTGCTCACCATGGGCCGCGACGCCGGCGGCGAAACCTCTGTGGCCGGCGTCTACCTGGAAACCGCCTATGACGCCGCGCCCTGGCTGGTCAGCGGCGGGGTGCGCGTCGACCGCTGGACCCAGAGCCGCGCCCAGCGCCACGAATTCGTGCTGGCGACAGGGGTGACGACCCTCAACTCCCCCACGGCCGACACCTCCGGCACGGTGCCGACCGGCCGGATCGGCGTCCGCTACACCGTCAGCCCCGACTTGTGGCTGCGCGGGGCCGCCTACGCCGGCTTCCGCGCGCCGACGATCAACGAGCTGCACCGGCCGTTCCGGGTCGGCAACGACGTCACCGAGGCCAATCCGAAGCTGCGGCCGGAGAAGCTCAACGGCGTCGAGGCCGGCTTCGGCGGCGAGGGTCTGTTCCACTGGCAGGCGGACGTCTTCTATAACCAGCTGAAGGACCCGGTCATCAACGTCACCATCGGCGTCGGGCCCGGGGTGATCGCCGCCCTGCCGATCGCCGGCTTCATCCCGGCCGGCGGCGCCCTGCGCCAGCGGCGGAACGCCGGGGAGATCAACGCCTATGGCGTCGAGGGCGAGGCTTCGGGCGACGTGATGACGGCGCTGAGCTGGCGGCTGGCGTTCGCCTACACCCACGCCCGCGTCGACGGCGGCTCGGCGGCGCCGCAGCTCACCCACCTGCGCCCGGCGCAGACGCCGGAGTGGACCGTCACGGGCGGCCTCGACTGGCGGGCGCTGGAGACGTTGACGCTGAGCGCCAACGTGCGCTACTCGGGCCTGCAGTTCGAGGACGACCAGAATATCCGCCGCCTGCCGCCTGGGGCCGAGCTCAATGCGCGGGCCGCCTGGAGCCTCGCGCCGGGCGAGGAAGTCTATCTGGCCGTCGACAACCTCGCCGACGCCAAGATCTCCACCGGCAAGACCGCGGACTTCATCGACAGCTACTCCGAGCCGCGGACGTTCCGGATCGGGTTCTCGTTCCGGCGGTAGGACACGCGCTCCCGCGCATCTGGGTCCCCAAGCCACGTGAACCCCAATTCACTTCACGTTGTGACCCCGGTGGCGTACGGCGCACGGCATGTTGGGCGTGTTCCATGGCGCGGTGATGCGGCGGGTCGTAGACCGGGGCGGGGCGGTCGTGGCGGAGCATGCACACGACTGGCCGGTGCTCTCGCTGTTCGTCATGGGCGGCTACCACAACCAGGTTGAGGCCGACGACGCGTTCATCGCCGGGCCGTCGGCGGTGCTTTATCGGGCGGGTGCGCGGCATCGCAATGCGGTGGCCGCGTTGGGCTTTGAGCAGATCGAGGTGGAGTTCGATCCGGCGTGGCTGGCGCGCCCGATGCCTGCCGCGGCGGTGTCGCGCTGGATCGGCGGGCGCGTCGGCGCCGAGGCGCGCGGCCTGGCGCAGATCATCGCCGCGGGCAGCGACGAGGCGGTGCTGAAGGTGGCGCTGCGGCGGTTCATGGCCGGCGCCGGGACCGACGCGAGGGAGGATGCGAGCCGCGCGTCGGCCCCGGGCGCGGCTGGCTGGATCGCCGAGGCGGGGCGGCGGCTTCGGCAAACGCCGCACCTGAAGGTCGGCGATCTGGCCCGCGAGGTGGGCCGCCATCCCGCCTGGCTCGGCGGCGCCTACCGGCGAGCCACCGGCGAGAGCCTGGCGGCGGCGGCGGCGCGGTTCCGCGTCGAGCGCGCCGCTTGGTTGCTGCGCGAGACCGACTGCCCTCCGGCGCAGGCGGCGGCCGAGGCGGGGTTCTGCGACCAGAGCCACATGAGCCGCACGTTCCGCCGGGTGTTGGGCCGGCTGCCCTCGTCCGTGCGCGCCGACCGGGAGGGGTTCCGAGCCTAGGGCAGTCGTCGACCTTGAATCGGTCCAATACGCGGAGGCGTCTCGGGCGCTAGTTCGACGCTTCGGAGGAGCCGACCATGCGAACCGATCTGTCGAAGCGTTCCCTTGGGCCCGACGGCGTGCGGGGCCTGCTGTTCGCCGTCCTCCTAGCCGCCCTGCCGGCCACGGCGTCGGCGGCCGAGGACTGCCACGTAGGCGCCTACCGGCTGAGTGACGGCCGGGTCGTCGACGTCGCGCCGACGGACGGCCCAGGCCTGCGCTGGCGGCTGTTCGACGGGGATACGGGCGCCCTGAAACGCCAGGCGGACGGGGGCTGGCGCAGCAGCTTCGGCTGGACGGAGCGGCCCGACGGCAAGCGCGTCAGTTTCGCCGGCTGTGCGGCGGGCGCCCTGCGCTTCGCCGGGTTGGCGGGGCGGCGCATCCCGCTGGTGGCGACCGAGGCGAGCTTCCAGAGCCATGGCGTGACGCTGAAGGGGCGGCTGGTGCTGCCGCCTGGTCGCGGGCGCGTGCCCATCGTCGTGCTAACGCACGGGGCCGAGCACGACTCCGCACGGCAGTTCTATTTCCTGCAGCGAATGCTGCCGGCGGCGGGCGTGGGGGCCTTCGTCTATGACAAGCGCGGCACCGGCGGCTCGGGCGGCCAGTACACGCAGGACTTCGACCTGCTGGCCGACGACCTCGTCGCCGCGACGCGCCAGGCGCGGCGTCTCGCCGGCCCGCGCGCCGGGCGGGTGGGCTTCCAGGGCGGCAGCGCCGGTGGCTGGGTCGAGCCCAAGGCCGCGGCGCGCACACCGGTGGACTTCGTCATCGTCAGCTTCGGCCTGGCCGTCTCGGTGATCGACGAGGACCAGGAGGAGGTGGCGCTGGAGATGTCGCTGAAGGGTCATACGGCCGACGAGATCGCCAAGGCGCAGGAGGTGGCCGCCGCCGCCGAGACGGTGATCGCCTCGGCCTTCACCGAGGGGTTCGACCGCTTCGATGAGGTCCGCGCCAAGTACCGCGACGCACCCTGGTACAAGGACCTGCACGGCAACTTCACCTGGGCGCTGCTACCCTATTCGGCCGCCGAGCTGAAGGAAAAGGCCAAGGGTTTCACCTGGGGGACACCGTTCCACTACGACCCCACGCCGACGCTCAGGGCGGCGACGACGCCGCAGCTATGGGTGCTGGGGGGCGACGACCTGGAGGCGCCGAGCGCGGAGACGAGCCGGCGCATCAGGGAGCTTATCGCCGAGGGGCGGCCCTTCACGCTCGCCATGGAGCCGGGGGCCGAGCACGGCATGACCGAGTATGAGATGAAGGCCGGCGAGCGGGTCTCGACCCGCTATCCACCGGGCTATTTCCAGATGATGCGCGACTTCGCCCGCGACGGCCGGCTGAGCAAGCCCTACGGCCGCGCCGAGATCACGCCCGCGCCGCGTTAGCGCCGGCCGCCGCCGCCTCGGCCATGACCTGTTCGTGGCGCGCCACGACGCGGGGCCACAGGGCGGCGGCTTCGGGGAGGTCGAGGGTGAAGTCGTCATGCAGGACGGCGACCAGTTCGTCGGCGCTTTCGATCAGCCGTTCCTGCTTTGCGTCGCCCCGGATCTGGCGGTAGGTGCGGCCGATCAGCTGCAGGATCTCGTCGCCCCGGTAGCGCTGGCAGATCAGGTTCTGCACGAACGGCGAGTCCGCCGCGTCGTGCAGCCAGTCGCATTTTTCCTGCAACAGGGCCGGATCGGCGGGTTCGACGACAAAGTCGAAGGACTTGGCCCCGCCGAGCGCGTGGTTGTGGAACCGCCACCAGCGGTCATCGAGGGCTTCCAGCCGGAAGTCGTAGCCGTCGAAGGACAGGGGGCCGGCGGCGAGCCGGAACGGCTCCAGCGCGCCGTCGCCGAAGCCGACGTCGGCGATCCAGGGCTCACCGTCGATCTCGACCAGCAGCACCAGGTGGCTGCCGATCATGAAGTCGCCGCGTATCTCGCGCATCGCCGCCCCGGACATGCGGGTGACCTTGAAGCCGACCGCCTGCAACATGGCGCCGAAGAGGCCGTTCATCTCGTAGCACCAGCCACCGCGGCGGCCGGTGACGATCTTGTCGAAGGCGGCGGCCGGATCGAGGCTGACCGGGCGGCCGAACTGGACGTCGAGGCTGTCGTAGGGGATCGCCAGCATGTGGGCCCGGTGGAGCGCGCGAAGGGTCGCCACGTCCGGCCGCGCCGGGCCTGTAAAGCCGATCCGATCGAGGTAGGCCTGCAGGTCCATGGGGTCAGTCGGCCTTGGCCGGCGCCGCGGCGCCGGTGATCAGCTCGACGATCTGCGGGCTGATGTTGGCGGCGCCCTTTTCCATCATGTGCTGGACGATCCGCGCGCCGACGGCGCCGCGCACCTCGTTTGTGAACTGCTCCTTGTTCTCCTTGACCCAGGCCATCGAGGCGATGCGGTTCTCGTTGAGGTTCTGGAATTTCGGGAAGACATAGCGGGCCATCAGTTCGTAGGACTTCTTCGTGGCGTCCCAGTTGGCCCAGTTGTGGGCCATCAGCAGGAAGGCGCCGAAGCCGCCGCCGCTCTCGTCGACCAGCTGCTCGATGCGCTTGATGGCGTCGTCCGGCGTGCCGATCACCGCCAGGCCCGAGTCGACCATGGCCTTGATCGGGTCGTCGCCCTCCGGGACGATCGGCAGGTTGGCGATCTCGCGGAAGTAGAAGATCCACTTCTCCAGGCCGAAGCGGATGTCCTCCATCGCCTGTTCCTTGGTCTCGGCGATGTGCATGGGCCCGACCAGGCGCCAGGCGTTGCGGTCCATGGTCTTGCCGTGCTCGGCGGCCTGTTCGTTGGCGATCGCCCAGTTGGAGGCGAGCGCATTAAAGCCGGCGGTCGAGGTGGCGCCCAGCGAGAGCAGGCCCAGACCGTGCTGGCCGGCGGCGCGCGCGCCGGTCGGCGAGACCTGGCTGGCGACCGCGATCTCGACGCTCGGCCGCGAATAGGGGGTCATCTGCAGCCGGGCCTTGTCGAGCTCGAACCAGTCGGACTTGTGGGTCACCTCCTCGCCGCGCAGCAGGGGGACAAGCACGCCGAGCGCCTCGTCCATGCGGTCGCGCTGCTTGGCGACCGGAATGCCCATCATCATCGCGTCGGAGACCAGGGCGCCTGGGCCCACGCCGAACATCACCCGGCCGCGGGTCATGTGGTCGAGCTGGTTGATCCGGTCGGCCAGCATGAAGGGGTGGTGATAGGGGAGCGACGAGACCCCGGTGCCCAGGCGGATGTTCTTGGTGCGCTCGGCGGCGGCGGCGATGAACACCTCGGGGCTGGCGATCAGTTCGTAGGCGGCGGAGTGGTGCTCGCCGATCCAGGCCTCGTCGAAGCCCAGCTGGTCCATCCACTGGACAAGCTCGAGGTCGCGCTGGATCGCCAGCGTCGGGTTCTCGTCGACCGGGTGAAAGGGGGCGATGAAGGCGCCGAAGCGCAGACGCTGGGGCAGCACGGGCGATCCTCCGAGGTTGGCGCGGTTGCTCCGCGCCTTGCCGGAAAGAACCCTAGCGGGCCGACGCGAGGGAAGGCTAGGGCCGCGCGCCTTCCAGGAACCTCAGCACGGCCAGTTCGAAGGCGCGGCCGTCGCCGATGGCCTTCAGCGGCAGCTCACCCTTTTCGTAGGCCGCCAGCACCGCGGGGTGGATATAGGCCTTGCGGCACACCGCGGCGGTATTCCCGAGGACGCCGGCAACGGCCTTCACGCAGGTGTTGAGGTTGCGCTTCACCTCGCCGGCGTCGGCGCAGGCCGGGCAGAGGGTGAGCGCGCGGGCGGCGGCGACGCTGCCGGCCCACGTGCGCAGGTCCTTGGCCGAGAAGTCCTCGCCGATGGCGTCGCGCAGGTAGGCGTTGACGTCGGCGGACTCCACGGAATGGCGCTGGCCATCGTCGTCCAGGTATTGGAACAACCGTTGGCCCGGGAGATCCTGGCAGGCCTTGACGATGCGCGCGAGGCGGCGGTCAGAGAAGGCCACCTCGTGGTCCTTGCCGCTCTTGCCGCGGAACTGGAAGGTTGCCTTTGCGGCGCCGACCCTGGCGTGGCGGTCGCGCAGGGTGGTCAGGCCGAAGCTCCTGTTGGCCTTGGCGTATTCCTCATTGCCGACCCGGATAAGGGTCATTTCCATCACCGCGATGACCGCGGCCAGCACCTTGTCGCGAGGCAGGCCATGGCGGGCGAGGTCGGCCTCCACGCGGGACCGGAGACGGGGCAGGGCGCGGCCGAAGGCGATGGTCCGGTCGTACTTGTGCTCGTCGCGCACGGCGCGCCAGCGGTCGTGATAGCGGTACTGTTTGCGGCCCTTGGCGTCGCGGCCGGTGGCTTGAATGTGGCCGCGTGCGGTGGGGGCGATCCAGACCTCGGTCCAGGCGGGCGGGATGACCAGCTTGCGGATGCGCTCAAGGGTCACCGCGTCGGTGACCAGCGCGCCATGGGCGCTGCGGTAGTTGAACCCGTGACCGGCCTCGCGGCGGTGGATGCCAGGGTCGAGATCGCTGACGTAGGTCAGGCCCGCGGCCTTCACATCCTGAACCGGGATATCTGCCGTATCGCGCGCCACGACGCCGCCCTCCGCCTCAGCTTCGGCAACGTGGTATCGCAGGGCAGGTTCCCGCCGTGGGAGAGAGTCGCCTTGAACTACCGCCACGCCTTCCACGCCGGGAACTTCGCCGACCTGGTGAAGCATGCGGCGCTGCTGCAGCTACTTGGGCGGATGACCTCTGAAGGCGGGCCGCTGACGATCATCGACACCCATGCCGGGCGCGGGCTCTATGACCTGGCCGGGCCGGAGGCGCGCAAGTCGGGCGAAGCGGCGGCCGGGATCGGCCCGCTGATGGCCGCGCTCGACGCGCCGGCGGCGTTCAAGCCCCTGACCAAGGCGGTGGGGGGACTGAACAGCGGCGTCGAGGTCCGGCGCTATCCGGGCTCGCCCTGGCTGATCGCCGAGGCGTTGCGGCCCGCCGACAGCTACCTGGGCTGCGAGTTGCGCGCCAACGAGCATGCGGCCCTGCGCGACCTGCTGAAGGGCCGGCGCAACGTCGAGACCCTCTGCGCCGACGGCTATGAGACGGCGATGAGCCGGGCGCCGAAGGCCGGGCGGCTGCTGGTGCTGATCGACCCGCCGTTCGAGCAGTCGGACGACTATCGGCGTATCGTCGAGACGGTGCGCGGCGTACGCACGCCCGGCGCGACCTTCCTGGTCTGGCTTCCGCTCAAGGACCTGGAGACCTTCGACGCGTTCCTGCGCGATCTGCCTGATCGGACGGTTGGGCTGGTCGTCGAGGCGCGGATGCGACCGCTCTCCGATCCGATGAAGATGAATGGTTGCGCGCTCGCACTGATTCCAGGGCCGCTGGACCTGGAGCCGAGCCTGCAGGCGATCGGCGACTGGACGACCGGTACGCTGGGCGAGGGCGGCGTGGCCAAGGTCTATCGACTCTGATCTGCGTCGTGATTGGCGAATAGGCAGATCGCGAAAAGTTCCGCGACCATCATCAAAATTTCGCAGTTGCGAGATCAAACCGCATGATATGTTGCGATGCACAATCGTCTGCAGGAGACCGCCATGTCACTCGTCCCCGATCAAGAGACTTTTGCGAAGCCGGAAACCCTGCTTCGCGTGCCCGTGGGCCTTGCCTCGCCGCTCTGGGGCCTGTTCGCCGGGGCCGCGATGAGTGGCGCGGCCTGGTGGTGGATGACCCGCTGGACCCAGCCGGCCAATCTGGAAGCCATGTTCGGCGCCCCAGCCAAGGTTGGGGCCGAGGCCGAGACCAAGGTTGAAGCCGAAGTGGTCGCCCTGGTCGCGCCGGTCGCCGAGGCGGTCGAAGAGGCCGTCGGAGTCGTCGCCGAACCGGTTATCGAGACCGCGCCCGAGCCGATCGCCGAGGCCCTGGCCGAAGCGGCTCCGGAGGTGATCGAGCCCGCGCTCGAGCCCGTCGTCGAAGCCACGCTTGCGGATATCACCGAGGCTCTCGTCGAGGCCCCTGAAGCCGAAGCGTTCGCCGCCGTGGAACTCGAGCCGGCCGCCCCGGCGCTGGCCGCCGGCGAGGCGGAACCTGAGGTCGTCGCCGCACCCGTCGCGCCGAAGCCCAAGCCGAAGAAGGCCGCCCCCAAGGCCGTCTAGTTGGCGCGCGCGCCCGGCAACGCCTAGAACCGTGGCGCCGCTTCGCTGGGAGCGGCGGTCGCGGGAGGCCCAGTGAAGCGCCTTGTCGACATCGTCACGGCCCTGGCCGGGCTGATCCTGCTGTCGCCGCTGCTGGCGGGGCTGGCTGTGGCCGTGCGGCTGGAGAGCCCGGGGGCGTCGCTACACTGGTCGCAGCGGGTGGGGCGGCGGAACGTGATCTTCGCCATGCCCAAATTCCGCACCATGCGCACCGGGGCGCCGGACGTGGCCACCCATCTCCTGCCCGACCCTCAGGCCTGGATCACGCCGCTGGGCAGGTTCCTGCGGCGCACCAGCCTGGATGAGCTGCCGCAACTGCTCAGCGTGGCGAAGGGCGACATGAGCTTGGTGGGACCCCGGCCTGCGCTGTTCAACCAGGACGACCTGGTGGCCCTGCGCATCGCCGACGGCGTCGACGCCCTGCGGCCGGGCCTGACCGGCTGGGCGCAGATCAATGGCCGCGACGAGCTGCCGATCGCCGAGAAGGCGCGCCTCGACCGGGAGTATCTGGAGCGCCGGTCGCTGGTCTTCGACCTGAAGATCATCGCCGCGACGGCCCGGCTGGCCCTGACGGGGCGCGGGGTGACGCACTGAATGGTGGACCCGAGCCGCGCATCGCGCGTTTTAGGCGCCTGGGCCGCCCGGAGCAGACCCGTTTGACCAAGCCATCCACCACGACCCCGCCCGTCGTCGCGCCCAAGCCGGGCCGACGGCGCGCCTGGACCGTCGGCGTCCTCTTGGCGCTCGCCGCGCTGGTCGCGATCCTGGCGGCAGTCTGGGACTGGAACTGGTTGCGCGGGCCGATCGCCGCCATCGCCTCGGCGCGGATGCACCGTCAGGTGATCATCACCGGCAATCTGCGCGTCCACCCCTGGTCCTGGCAGCCCAGCGCCACGGTGGAGGGCGTGCGCGTCGCCGACCCGGCCTGGGCCGGCAATGGCGCTCTGGCGCAGATCGACCGGATCGTGGTGCAGATGCGGCTGATCCCGCTGTTCACCGGCCACCTGGACCTGCAGCTCCTGGAGATTGACCGCCCGCGGACGCGGTTGTTGCGCGACGCTGGGGGCCGTTCCACCTGGGACTTCTCGGACGGCAAGACGCCGGACGCGCCGCTGCGCCTGCCGCCGATCCGCCGGTTCCTGATCAACGGCGGCCAGGTCGACTACCGCGACCTGCAGCGCAGGCTGAGTTTCAGCGGTTCGCTCAGCGCCAGCGAGCAGACCGGCGCGGCCAACAAAGGCTTCGAGATGGTCGGCAAGGGTCTGCTCAACGACCAGCCGTTCAACCTGCAGGTCACCGGCGGGCCGCTGCTCAATATCGACCGTAACAAGCCTTATCCGTTCGACGCCGATATCCACGCCGGCCAGACTTTCGTCACGGCCACCGGCGCGGTGCCCAAGCCCTTCGATCTGGCGCAGTTCTACATGGACGTCGCCGCGCGCGGGCCGGACCTGTCGCAGCTCTATGGCCTCACCGGCATACCGCTGCCCAACACCCCGCCCTATCAGCTCCACGGCCGGCTCAGCCGCGACCTGCACCTCTGGCGAATCGACGGGCTGGGCGGTCGTGTGGGCAGCTCCAACCTCTCCGGGTCGCTGTCGGTGAAAACCGGCGGGGCGAGGCCCTATCTGACCGCCGATCTGCACTCGCAGAACCTGAAGTTCCCCGACCTCGGCGCCCTCTTCGGCGGCGCGCGCAAGACCGGCGCGGTGGCCTCGCCGCAGCAGGTGGCGGTGGCGCGCAAGATGCAGGCCGAGGCAAAAATCTTCCCCGACGCAACGCTGAACTTCGACCGCATCCGCCACCTCGACGCCGACGTCACCTTCAAGGCCGCGGCGATCACCGACGCGCCGATCAATCTGCGTTCGGGCTCAACCCGGGTGACGCTGACCGCCGGGCTGTTGAAGGCCGACCCGGTCACCCTCGACCTGCCGCAAGGCCGGATCGCCGGGACGATCGCGCTGGACGGCCGCAAGGCCGACGCCATCACCGACGTGGACCTGCGGCTGAGCAACGCCCGGCTGGAGAGCCTGCTGCCGGTGCGTTTCCAGGGCGCGCCGCCGGTGGTCGGGTCGATTGTCGGGCGGGTAAAGCTGCACGGGGTGGGCGACTCCGTCCATGACGCCATGGCCGACGCCAATGGTGAAGCCTTGCTGGTCGCGCCCGGCGGGGAAATCCGCGCGACCCTGGCTGAACTTGCCGGCGTCGATGTGATCAAGGGCCTTGGCCTGCTGTTCGCCAAGGATCAGACGCCGACGCGGCTGCGCTGCGGCGTCGCCCACTTCAGCGTCAAGGGCGGGGTGATGAGCGCCGATCGGCTGGTTGTCGACACCGAGCCGGTGCTGATCGATGGCGGCGGGGTGATCAACCTCGACACGGAGACGCTGGCATTCAAGGTGAAGGGTCATCCGAAGAAGTTCCAGCTGCTGCGCCTGCTGGTCCCGATCGACCTTGAGGGCCCAATCCTGTCGCCAAAGCTGCGCGTCGAAAAGGGCCAGGCGATCGCCCAGGGCGGTGTCGCCATCGCGTTGGCGACCGTGCTCAGCCCGCTCGCCGCCTTGCTGCCCTTTGTCGACGCGGGCCTGGCCAAGGACGCCAACTGTTCGGGAATCGTGGCCGAGGGCAGGTCGCAGGGCGCGCCGGTGGCGTCCGCCAAAGCCGCGACGCCCGGGGTGAAGGCCGCCGCCGCCAGGCCCCTCCCCAGCAAGGCCCGTTGACGACGACGCACTCAGCCCGCCACTGTCTCGGCTGGCCGTCTGATCGGCCCGCGAGGGGGGGACGCCATGGCGCTCAGGATAATGACCATTTCACTGGCGCTGGTGGGGCTGGCCGTCGCGGGCGCAGCGCTGGCGCAGGACGCGGCGCCGACCACGCCAGGCGGCAAGGCGGTGCTGACTCGCCAGGCGCACTACAAGGACCTCGCTAAGGCCTTCGGCGGCGTCGGCGCGGAGTTGCGCAAGGACGCGCCGGACAAGGCGGTCATCTCGGCCGGCGCGGCCATGGCGGCGGGGCTGGCCACCGATCTGCCGTCCTGGTTCCCGAAGGGCAGCGGCCCGGAGGCCGGCGTGAAGACGGCGGCCAAGGCGGAGATCTGGACCGACGCGGCCGGCTTTGCGGCGGCGGCCGCCAAGCTGCAAGGCGAAACCGCCAAGCTGCAACAGCTCGCCATGGCCGGCGACATCGACGCCATCAAGGCTCAGGCCCGGGCCGTGGGCGGCGCCTGCAAGACCTGCCACGACGCCTACCGCGCGCCGGCGGAACAGCACTAGATCAAGGGGCATCGAGATGCGGATCGGATGGAAGCTGGCGGCGGTTAGCGCGCTGGCGCTGATGTCGTTTGGGCCCGCCTCGGGCGCGCCCGTTCAAGGCCCCGAGCGGGCGATCACCGATCCCAAATCGGTAGTCTCCGAGCAGAAGCCCACGGCGCCCGTGCCGGTGGCCGACCTCTATTTCAGCCGGAGTCTCGCAGACGCCGCCTGGAGTCCTGACGGCAAGCAGGTGGTGCTCGCCACCAACCTGACCGGCCGCTTCAACCTGTGGAAGATGAGCGTCGACGGCAGCTGGCCGGTGCAGCTCACCCGCTCCGACGACCGCCATTCGGGGATCACCCTCTCGCCGGACGGCAAGTGGGTCGTGTTCCAGTCCGACCACGGCGGCGACGAGATGTACGACCTCTACGCCGTGCCACTGGCGGGCGGAGAGACCACCGACCTGACCAATACGCCCGGAATCTCGGAGACCTGCGCGCGGTTCTCGCCGGATGGCAGGTACCTGGCCTTCACCGCCAAGCCCAAGGCCTCGCCGATCGGCGAGATCGCGGTGATGGACATGGCCACGCGCCAGGTGCGCGTGCTGCACAAGGAGCAGACCGCCGACAACGGCTGGCGCGTCGCGGCCTGGACGCCGGACAGCCGCACGGTGATCGCCAACCGTAGCGACGTGGGCTCGACCAGCGGCAGCATCTGGAAGCTGGGCCTCGACGGGAGCGCGACCCCGGTGACCCCGGACGTCAAGGTGCGGTTCAGCGCCGCCGACATCTCGGCCGATGGGCGGCGGCTGTCGGTCAGCTCCAACCTGAAGAACGGCCAGGACCAGGCCGGGGTGATGGACCTGAAGGATGGCAAGCTGACCTGGCTGTCGCCGAGCCCGTGGGAGCAGACCGCGGGCGATTTCTCGCCGGACGGGGCGACGGTGCTGTTCTCCAGCAACGTGGATGGCCGCCTCGACCTGATGTCCTACAACCTGCAGGGCGGCCAGGTGATCAAGGCCCCGGTCGCCGACGGCTTCAACGTCCCGGCCAGCAACAGCGCCTCAAGTTTCTCGAAGGACGGGCGACTGCTGGTGCTGCACGAAGCCAGCAATACCCCCACCGATCTGTGGGTGCTGGACCGGACGGGCAAGGCGTCGCGTCTGACCAACCTGAGCCTAGCCAGCCTGGACCCGGCCCGCCTGCCGACCTCGCGCATCGTCCACTACAGGAGCGAGGACGGGACGGTGATCAGCGCGGTGCTGATGGTCCCCTTCAATCTGAAGCGCGACGGGATGGCCCCGGCCGTGGTTGTCCCGCACGGCGGTCCGACCGGCCAGACGCAGGACCGGTTCAGTCGCACCGCGGTGGCGCTGGCGTCACGTGGCTATGTGGTGATCCAGCCCAATCCGCGTGGCTCAACGGGCTATGGCATGGCTTTCCAGAACGCCAACCACCAGGATCTGGGCGGCGGTGACCTGACCGACGAGGTCTATGCGGCGCGGTTCCTGACCGAGACCGGGTACGTCAATCGCAAGAAGATCGGCATCACCGGCGGCTCCTACGGCGGGTTCATGACCCTGATGGCCATCGGCAAGACGCCGGACGTCTGGGCCGCGGCGGTGTCGATGTACGGGATCATCAACTGGTACGAGATGCTGAAGCACGAGGACGCCAGCCTTCAGGCCTACCAGCATTCGCTGATCGGCGACCCGGTGGCCGACAAGGCGGTCTATGACGCCGACTCGCCGATGACCTACATCCGCCACGCCAAGGCGCCCTTGCTGGTGTTGCAGGGCGAGAATGACATCCGCGTGCCGCGCGGCCAGGCGGCCGAGACCCTGAAGTCGGTCGGAGCGACGGTGGACGCCCACTACTACGCCGAAGAGGGCCACGGGTTCGTCAAGCGTGAGAACCAGATCGACAGCGTTCAGCGCACCGTCGACTGGTTCGACAAATACCTGAAATAGATCAGTCAGTTCGGGGTGTTACCTCGCGGCGTCCTGCAGGCATTTCAGCCAGGCGTCCTCGCGGGCCTTTTCCGCTGTGCGCAGAGCGACCTCGGCGTCGCGGACGCCGGCGTCGTGCTTGCGCCATTCTGACACCGCCCCTTCGCGGGCGGCGCGAGCGGCCTCGAGCGTCGGGAAGCGGGCGAGCACGGCGCGCGTGGAATAGGTCACCGCCGGTCCCACGGTCTCGCGGTCGGGATAGAAGCCCGAGATCGAGTCAGAGCTTTCTGTCTCGATGTGGAAAACATCCGCCCAGCCGGCGTGGTGGCGCATCAGGGCCCAGGGCCGTTCCATCTCGCTCACCCGATATCTCCTACGTCCGCCGCCTGCTCGAATCCGTATCAAAGGAGGCTTGAACCCAAGCTAGCGCGCCCGTGCAAGGCCTCCAATGACGCCGTCTGCCATTTTCGGCCTCCGCCGTTAAGCGGTTCGTTGGAAAAGCCTGCCACATTCCCGCCGACCCAGTCATTCCGTGAGCGCATTTCCCTTGGCCAAGATCACCATCGCCCGGCAATTTCGCGGCCCCCCCAATTCCGGCAACGGCGGCTATGTCTGCGGCATGCTGGCCCGGGACATCGACGGCCCGGCGACGTCGGTGTTGCGCGCGCCGGTCCCGCTGGACCTGCGCATGGATATCCGCCTTGAAGAGGGCGTCTATCAGATGACCGCCGAGGCGGACGGCGCCCTGATTGGCACGGGCGTCACCTGCGAGGGGGCGGTCCTGCCCAATCCGCCCGAGGCGCCCAGCATGCGCGCCGCGCGCGGCGCGGGTCAGCGGTCGCCGGCGCTGACCGAACGCATCCACCCGCCTTGCTTCACCTGCAGCCATGAGCGCGAGGAAGGCGATGGCCTACGGGTCTTTGTAGGCCAGATCGAAGGGGCGCCGGCCGGGCATGTGGCCGGGATCTGGACACCGAACATGGCGTTTTCCGACCCGCAGGGCCTGGTGACGTCGCAGACCATCTGGGCGGCGCTGGACTGCCCGGGCGTCTTCGCCTGGATCGCCAAGGAGGGCCGCCATGGCGCGCTGCTCGGCACCATGACCTGCGAGATCCTGCGCCGGCCCAAGTGCGCCGAGGAGGTCATTGTCATGGCCTGGCCGCTGGATCGCGAAGGTCGCAAGGAGACCGCCGGCGTGGCGCTGTTCGCGATGAACGGCGAGCTGCTCGCCCGCGCGCACCAGGTGTGGATCATCATGGGCTCTCGGCCCGAGCCGGTCGCCGCCCACCTGGACGCCGTCACCGCCTAAGACTTGCGCTGGCCTGAGCTTCGCGCTCCAACTTCTCGCCTTGAACGGGGAGGGGCGAGTGCGCGCGGCTTCAGTAGCGGACTATCGGGAGCTCGCGCGGCGGCGGCTCCCCAACATCTTCTTCGAATATATCGACGGCGGCTCCTACGCCGAGGCGACGCTGGCCCGCAACGTCGCCGACATGGAGGCGCTGGCGCTACGCCAGCGGGTCATGCGCGACATGTCTGACCTGAAGATGGGCGTAACGACGCTGGGCCAGACGATGACCATGCCCGTGGGCCTGGCGCCGGTGGGCATGGCCGGGATGTACGCCCGCCGGGGCGAGGCCCAGGCGGCCCGCGCCGCCGCCGCGGCCGGCATCCCCATGTGCCTTTCGGCCATGAGCGTCTGCTCGCCGGAGGAGGTCGCGGCCACGGGAACGCCGCCCTGGTTCCAGCTCTACATGCTCAAGGACCGCGGCTACATGCGCGAGCTCCTGGCCCGGGTGAAGGCGCTGGGCTGCCCGGTGCTGGTGTTCACCGTCGATCTGCCGACGCCGGGCGCCCGTTACCGCGACATCCGCTCGGGCTTCACCGGCCAGACCGGGATGGCCGCGGCGCTCAACCAGACCTGGGACGGGCTCACCCATCCGGCCTGGATGTGGGACGTCTGGGCCAATGGCCGCCCCCACACCCTGGGCTCGGTGGCCGGCGCGGTCGCCCAGACCCCCCAAGCCAAGAGGGGCGGCCGGATCACCGATTTCCTGTCCTGGGTGGCCAGGAATTTCGACCGCTCGGTGACCTGGAAGGACATCGACTGGGTGCGCGAGACTTGGGACGGGCCGATCGTCATCAAGGGCGTGCTGGACGTCGAAGACGCCAAGGCGGTGGTCAAGGCCGGCGCCCAGGGGCTGGTGGTTTCCAACCACGGCGGCCGCCAGCTCGACGGAGTGCGGTCGTCGATCTCAGCCTTGCCGCGGATCGCCCAGGCGGTGGGGGGCGACCTGGACGTCTATATGGACGGCGGCATCCGTTCGGGCCTGGACGTGCTGAAGGCCCTGGCGTCCGGGGCCAAGGCCTGTTTCGTCGGCCGCGCCTGGGCCTACGCGCTGGGGGCCGGCGGTGAGGCGCAGGTGACCCGGATGCTGAGCACGCTGCGCGCTGAGCTCGGGGTGGCGATGATCCTCACCGGCTGCGCCGACGTGGCCAAGGCTGGGCGCGATCTGCTCGACACGCCGGGCTGAGCCGCGGCCTCGGCCCGGGCGCTGAATTTGCTCACATTCCGGCGGGGCGTGAACTTTGCTGCGTTGCGGTGAAACCAGTTGAGCGGTCGCGAATTGGGAACCTGATGAGTGAGGAGAGTTCGCCGATGCAGCACCAGCAGCCATCCCTGGCCTATTCGCTGAACCAGATGGAATCAGGCTGGCGCTGGAGCGTCTATGACCTGGAGGGCGTGACTGTCGCCGACGGGGCCGACGCCAGCCGCGACGGAGCCCTGCAGGCGGTGCGCCGGTCGCTCGGATTTCCCCCCGGCGAGGATCGAACCTTCGCCGTCGGTTGATCGACGGCCCCATGAGCCGCGCTGGCGTGTTACGCACCTAAAGCCACATCTCGGGACGCCCATGCTGAAACTGCTTCGCCGCGTCGAATCCGGCGCGCTCCTGCTGATCATCGGCGTCGCCGGTGCGCTGCTGGCCTTCTTCAGTCTCGCCGGCGAGATGAGCGAGGGCGACACCCTGGCCTACGACCGCCGCATCCTGCTGGCGCTGCGCAGCCCGGCCAACATCAGCGACCCCATCGGCTCGCACTCGCTACAGGAGGCTATGCGCGACGTGACCGCGCTGGGCGGCGTCACCGTGATGACCCTGGTGACGGTGGTGGCCGTGCTCGCCTTCCTGATGCATGGGCGCCGGCTCCACGCCGCGCTGCTGGGCGCCACTGTGCTGCTGGCGGATGTCTCCAGCGAAGTCCTCAAGCACATCTACGCCCGTCCGCGCCCCGACCTCGTGCCGCACGGCAGCTATGTCTATTCGGCGAGCTTCCCGAGCGGGCATTCGACCATGTCGGCCGCAACCTTCCTGACGCTGGCCATGCTGATCGCCAGCCTTGAGCCCAAGAGCGACGTCAAGGTCATGGTCTATGTCCTGGCCGTGGCGCTGATGCTGGCGATCGGTTTTTCCCGCGTCTACCTGGGGGTCCACTGGCCCAGTGACGTGCTTGCCGGCTGGTGCCTTGGCGCGGCCTGGGCGCTCGCCGCCTGGTCGGCGCTTCGGCGATTCCGGCCGAAAGCGGAGGCCTCGCCGGCCTGAACGCCATCGGAGCCGAGCGCGATTGGGAATCGGTAATCCACTCGACATGGGCGCGGAAGGGCGCGGCCGGCATGCTGCCCTTCGCTGGGCAGGGCGATGCTTGGAGACATCATGAAACATGGATTGACGGCGGCGACCCTGGCCTTGGCCCTGGTCGCGGCAACGAGCGTATCGGCGGCGAGCGTATCGGCGACGACGGGAACCTATCACGGCCACGAACTCGCCTCGAAGGCCAAGATCGACTTGGCGCAGGCCGAGAAGACCGCGCTGACGGCGCGGCCCGGCGAGATCACCGACCGCGAGCTGGAGAAGGAAAAGGGCGGCAGCGGCCTGCGCTGGTCCTTCGACATCAAGGCCCAGGGCAAGAGCTACGAGGTCGGCGTCGACGCCAAGACCGGCAAGGTCCTCGAAAACAAGGCGGAAGGCGCCCACCCGGATTAGAGTTCGCCCATGAAGCTGCTCATCGTCGAGGACGACAAGGAGACCGCCGCCTATTTGAAGCGGGCGCTGTCGGAGGCCGGCCACACGGTCGATGCGGCCGCCAGCGGCCGCAGCGGCCTGCTGCTGGCGGCGGGCGAACCCTATGACGTGATCATCCTCGACCGGATGCTGCCGGAGATCGACGGCGTCGCCATCCTGCGCACCATCCGCGCGTCCGGGGTGAAGACACCGGTCCTGCTGCTCACCGCGCTCGGTGGCATTGACGACCGGGTGGAGGGGCTGGAGGCCGGCGGCGATGACTATCTGGTCAAGCCGTTCGCCTTCGCCGAGCTGCTGGCGCGGGTGAACGCGCTGGCGCGCCGGCCGCCGCCGCAGGAGGTGCGCACCGAGCTGGTGGTGGCCGACTTGAAGCTCGACCTGCTCAAGCACACGGTCAGCCGCGCCGGGCGGCGCATCGAGCTGCAGCCGCGGGAGTTCCAGCTCCTGGAGTACCTGTTGCGCCATGCGGGCCGGGTGGTCACCCGCACCATGCTCCTGGAGAGCGTCTGGGATTTCCATTTCGACCCCAAGACCAACATCGTCGAGACCCACATGAGCCGGCTGCGCGGGAAGATCGACCGCGGTCACGCCTGCGAGCTGATCCACACCGTGCGCGGCGCTGGCTATGTGCTGCGCGAGCCCGACTGATGTTCCGCTCCTCCACCCTGCGGCTGGCCGCGCTCTACACCGCCGTCTTCGCCCTGTCGGTGGTGGTGCTGGGGGTGATCACCGTGCTGACGACGCGCGGCGCGCTGTCGGCCCAGTTCGATGCGCGGATCGCCGCGGAGTCGGCGGCGCTGGTCCAGGAGTACAGGTCCGAGGGCTTGAACGGGGTCATCGAGGCGGTCCGTGAGCGCGACCGCACCCCCGGCGCGGTCGACTATGGCCTGCAGGCCCCGGCGGGACGGCCGATCGCCGGACGCCTCGCGGCGAGCCGGGCGGCGATCGGCTGGTCCGTGCTGCGCGGCGGCCGGGGCCGTGGCGAGGAGGCGATCCGCGTGCTGGCCATAGACCTGCCGGATGGCTACCGCCTGATGGTCGGCGACGACGATGAGCGGATCGAGGCGCTCGAGGGCGCGCTGGTGCGGGGCTTCGCCGGCGCTTTCGTTGGCGTGGTGGTGCTCGGTGTGGCAGGCGGCTACGCGCTGAACCGCGACGTGCACCGCAGGCTGACGGCGATCTCCGGCACCGCCGAGGCGATCATCGACGGCGATCTGGGCCGCCGCGTCCCGGTGCGCGGCTCCGACGACGACCTCGACCGCCTGGCGCTGACCTTCAACCGCATGCTGGACCGGATCGCCGGCCTGATGGAGAGCCTGAAGCAGGTCTCCAGCGACATCGCCCACGACATGCGCACGCCGCTCACCCGGCTGCGCCACAAGCTGGAGGCGGGCCTGTCGGCGCCGCAGGAGCGTGGCCAGGCCCTGGAAAGCGCGCTCGCCGACCTGGATTCCATCCTCGACACCTTCGCCGGCCTGCTGCGCATCGCCCAGATCGAGGGCGGCGCGCGACGCGCGGCCTTCCGGACCAGCGACCTTTCGGCGATCGGGCTGACGGTGGTCGAGGCCTTCGCTCCCTCGGCCGAGGACGCTCAGCAGACCCTGCGGCTGGAGGCCGACGCCACCGCGCCGGTGGTTGGCGATCCGGAACTGCTCACCCAGATGCTGGCGAACCTGGTGGAGAACGCGCTTCGCCACGCCGGCCCCGGCGCCGACATCCGCGTGGTCGCCACGCTGGGCGAGACCGCCGCCACGCTGTCGGTCATCGACAACGGGCCGGGCGTGCCGGCCCTGGAGCGCGAGCGGTTGTTCGACCGGTTCTACCGCCTGGAGCGCAGCCGATCGACGCCCGGCAGCGGACTGGGCCTGGCTCTGGTGGCCGCGGTGGCCAAGCTGCACGGCGCCGAGGTCCGGCTGATCGCCGCCGATCCCGGGCTCGAGGCCCGGGTGACGTTTCCGGCGATGAGCTGAACATTGGGATTTCGCAATCTGACTGTCATGGCTTGGACAATCGGACGCGGCTAGAACAGGCCAACCCGAGGGAGATTCACCAACATGTCCGTCCTGAAAACCGCCGCGCTCGCCGCCACCGCCGTGATGCTCGCCGCCGCCCCGTCTGCAACCTGGGCCGCCGGCTCCGGCTACCACGTCATCGACAAGGTCTCCGGCCCCGACGGCCGCTGGGACTATGTGCGGGTGGACACCAGGAACAACCGGGTGCTGCTGACCCACGGGGCCAATGTCATGGCCATCGACCTGGCCACCAAGGCGGTCTCGTCGTTCGATCAGGGCGCGATCCTGCATGACGCCATGCCGGTGAACGGCGGATCCGAGGTGCTGGTGACCCATGGCGGCACCGCCACGGCGGTGTTCATCGACGCCAAAACTGGCGCAGCGGTGGCCACGGTCGAGACGGGCAAGGGTCCGGACGCGGCGGCCTTCGACACCAAGACCGGCCTCGTCCTGGTCATGGACCACGCCGGCGGCCAGATCACCCTGATCGATCCCAAGACCCACAAGCTCGCCGGGACCATCGACGTCGGCGGCGACCTGGAGGCCGCGGCGACCGACGGCACGGGCAAGGCTTATGTCAATGTCGAGAACAAGAACGAGATCGTCGCCGTCGACCTGATCGGCAAGAAGGTGCTGGGGCACTGGGCGCTGGCCGGCTGCGACGGCCCAACGGGCCTGGCCTACGACGCCGCCGACAAGCTGCTGATCGCCGCGTGCGACGGGACGACCGCGGTGGTCGACGCCAAGTCGGGCAAGGTTCTGCAGACGCTGGCCACCGGCAAGGGTGCCGACGGCATTGCCTTCGATGCCAAGCAGAAGCTGGCCTTCGTGCCGGCGGGCGAGGCCGGGACGATGTCGATCATCGCGTTTTCCGGCCGCAAGGGGACGATCGTCGACACCGTGCCGACCCAAGTCGGCGCGCGGACCATCGCGCTGGATGAGCGGACCGGCCGGGTCTATCTGCCGACCGCGACTTTCGGACCCTCGCCCACCGCCGGCGGACGGCCCACCTTGAAGCCCGGCAGTTTCCAAGTGCTTGTCGTCGGCAAGTAGGCGGAGCGGGCTCCGGCGACGGAGATGGGGGTGAGATCCGAGATTTTCGGCGCCAACCGGGATCCGCGGCGCTGCCTTACCGGCTGCGCGCTCGCCGCCGGTCTTGCCGCGGTTGTGGGGCTGAGCGGGTGCGCGACCTACCGGCCCGCGCCGCTGGCGGCCGGGCCCAACCTGGCCACGACGGCGCAGCGGCTGACCGTCGACGTCGCCCGCCTGCGCGTGCAGCCGCTGAAGACCATCCAGGTGGACGCGCGCGACGGCCTCTCCCCGCTGGAGGTTGCGGTCCTGGCGGTGCTCAACAGTCCCAACCTGGAGGCGCGGCGCCGGGCCTCGGGCGTCAGCCGCGCCCAGGTGTTCGCCGCCGGTCTGTTCCCCGATCCGCAGATCAGCGCTGGGACGGACAAGCCGGTATCGGGACCCGACCACCACACGGCCTACAACGCAGGCGTCAGCCTCGACCTCGCCGGCCTGCTGGCCAGCGCCAACCTGCGCCGCGCCGCCCGCTTCGCCGCTCAGCAGGTCGACCTCGATCTGCTGTGGTCCGAGTGGACGACCGGCCAGCAGGCCCGCCAGCTCGCCGAGACCGCACTCGCCGCCGAGGCCAAGGCCGCCTACTTTGGCCAGGTGGCGGCGATCGCTGCGGACCGCGACGCGCGCTCCAACCGGGCCCTGCAGAACCACGACGCCACCCTGCAGACCTCGGCCGCCGATCTGGCCGTGAAGTTGGACGCCGAGACGCAAGCGGCCACCGCCAGCCACGACGCCCTGAAAGCCCGCCGCGACCTCAATGCGCTGCTGGGTCTCGACGCCGCCGTGGTCCTGCCGCTGGTCGTGGACCCAAGCGAGGCGATCTACGACGAGGCCACGCTGCGTCAGGCGCTCGCCACCCTGCCGGAGCGGCGGCCCGATCTGCTGGCGCTGAAGGCCGGCTACGGCACCCAGGACGCCAATGTGCGCAAGGCGATCATCGCCCAGTTTCCGCTTACCAGCCTGGCGCTGGCCTACGCCATAGACCCGGCTGGGACGACGACGCGCGGGCTCTCGGCGTCGCTGTTCCTGCCGATCTTCAACGGTGGCCGCGGCGAGGTCCGCATCCAGAACGCCACCCGCGAGCAGCTCCGCGCGGAATACCAGGCCAGGCTCGACGCCGCCGACGCCGAGGTGAAGAACGCCGCGGCCGAACTGACGGGAGCCCGGACCCTGGCCGTCCGGCTGCGGGTCGACGTACCCCGCCTGGAGGCGCTGGTGAAGCCGGCGCTGGCGGCCTACGACCGCCGCGACATCGACAGCCAGATTTACCTCACCCTGTCGCAGGCCGCGCTCTCGCGCCGCGCGGACCTTGATGACAAGCAGCTCGCCGCACGGCTGGCCGAGATCAACCTGGAGACCGCGCTGTTCCTGCCACCCGCCGCCGCGAGAACCGCACCATGACCCGCACACGCCTGTTGATCATCGGGGCCGTCGTCCTGGCGCTGATGCTGGTGGTCTTCCTCGTCCTGTCGCGCGGCAAGGGCGGCGAGACCGAGGCCGATCCTACCCCAACCGCCGTGGTCACCCTGGCGGCGGTGCGCACTGGCCAGCTGCAGGACGTGGTCTCGGTCTATGGCGTGGTCCAGGCCGATCCCACCGGCAGCATCACGCTCGCCGCCCCAAAGGCGGCCATCGTCAGTCAGGTTCTGGTGCGATCGGGGCAGACCGTCGCGGCCGGCCAGATGCTCATGCAGATCGCCAACGCCCCGGGCTCGGAATTGGCCTTCAAACAGGCGGCCGACGCCGCCGTCTTCGCCAAGGCAGACCTCGCCCGCGTGCAACGGCTCTACGACGAGCGGCTGGCGGCCAACGACCAGCTTGAAACCGCCCGGAGGGCGTTGGCCGACGCCCAGGCGACGCTGACCGCCCAGCAGAAGCAGGGCGCCGGCCACGCGATGCAGGTCATCACCGCCCCCAAGGCCGCCGTGGTGACCACAGTCTCGGCCGCCGCCGGCGACCATGTGGCCCAGGACGCCCCGCTGGTGGTTCTGGCCCGGGAAGGCGGGGCGACGGTCAAACTCGGCCTGGAGCCGTCCGGCAAGTTCGCGCCCGGACAGTCGGTGACCCTGAAGCCGGTGTTCGGCGGCGCCCCGATCGCCTCGCGGATCGCCATGGTCGGCCGCGCCGCCGACCAGACCACCAAGACCCTCGACGCCATCGTGCCGCTGAACGGCGTCAACCTGCCCATCGGCGCGGCCGTGCAGGGCGACGTGGTCACCGGCGCGCATCTTGGCGTCGCGGTCCCCCGCGCTGCGGTGGTGTTCGACGAGACCGGTCCACACGTCTTCATCGTCTCCGGGGGCAAGGCTCACCGGGTTTTCGTCAAGACCGGCCTCGACCATGGCGACGATATCGAGGTGAGCGGGCAGCTTGCCGCCGGCGCCCAGGTGGCCGTGGAAGGCGCCTATGAGCTGCAGGACGGCATGGCCGTGAAGGTCCGCGGCAAGTGAGCCTCGCCGATATCGTCTCCCGCCGGCGGCGCTCGCTGCTGACCCTGCTGGCGATGATGATCGTCGCCGGCTTGGTGGCGGCTTTCGTGATGCCGGTGGGGCTGTTTCCGAACGTGCTGTTCCCGCGCATAGCGGTCTCCGTCGACGCCGGCGACCGGCCGCCGGGCCAGATGGAGGCGGTGGTCACCCGGCCGGTGGAGCAGGCGCTCAGGGCCATTCCCGGGGTGAAGAACCTGCGCTCCACCACCAGCCGCGGCTCAGCGGAGGTCTCGATGAACTTCGCCTGGGGATCCAACATGGACCTGGCGTTGCAGCGGGTCGAGGCGGCGCTTACGCGGGCCCAGGCGAGCCTGCCGCAGGGCGTGATCTTCGACGTGCGGCGGATGGACCCCACGGTCTTCCCAGTGGCCGCCTACAGCCTGACCTCGGCCACAGCCACGCCGGTGGAGCTGCGTCGCTTCGCCGACCGGGTGCTGGCCCCGTCGCTTGGGACGATCAACGGCGTCGCCAAGGTCGTGAACCAGGGCGGGGCGCCAGGTGAGTACCGGATCGAGGTCGACCCGGCCAAGCTGTGGGCCAACGGCCTGTCGGTGGGGGACATAACCACAGCGGTCACCGGCGCCAATGTGCTGGCCGCCTCCGGGCGCATCGAGGACCGCGGCAAGCTCTTCCTGGTGCTGACCAATTCGCGGCTGGCGACGCCACGCGACATCGAGAACGTCGTGGTCAAGACCGTGGGCGGCACGGTCGTCCGCGTGCGCGATGTGGCCCAGGTCAAGGCCGCGCCCGCGCCGCAGTGGATCCGGGTCACCGCCGACGGCCGCGACGCGGTGCTGGTGCAGGTCTACCAGCAGCCCGGCGGCAACACCGTGCAGATCGCCAGGGACACCCGCGCGGCCTTCCAGCGGCTGAAGGCCCAGGGGCCCGCCGACATGCGGGTGAAGGCCTGGTACGACCAGTCAGAGCTGATCCTCGATTCCGCCTCGTCCCTGCGCAACGCCATCATCATCGGGGTGATCCTGGCGGCGGGTGTGCTGCTGGTGTTCCTGCGCGACTGGCGGGTGACGCTGGCCGCGGTGATCGCGGTGCCCGCGGTACTGGCCGCCACCACCGTGTTCCTCAAGCTCATCGGCCAGAGCTTCAACATCATGACGCTGGGCGGCATGGCCGCGGCTATCGGCCTGATCATCGACGACGCCATCGTGATGATCGAACATATCGAGCGGCGCCTGGGCGAGACGACCGGCAAGGGCCGGGCGGTCATCGACGAGGCGGTCGGCGAGTTCCTGCGGCCGCTGTTCGCCTCCTCGGCGGCGACCATTGTCATCTTCCTGCCGCTGGCCTTCCTGACCGGCGTCACCGGGGCATTCTTCAAGGCGCTGTCGATCACCAT
>JANXXK010000019.1 GCA_025350685.1 Alphaproteobacteria bacterium
ACATCCGCGAGATGCTGGCGGAGCTGAAGGCCCTGACGCCAAGGCCCGGCGCCACCTTCGGCGGCGAACCGGCGCAGAGCGTGGTGCCCGACGTCTTCGTGCGCGAGGGCCTGGGCGGCCTGTGGCACGTGGAGCTGAACACCGACACCCTGCCGCGCCTGCTGATCGACCAGCGCTACCATGCCCGCGTGTCGGCAAGCGCCAAGTCCGACCAGGAAAAGACCTTCGTCTCCGACTGCCTCTCCAGCGCCAACTGGCTGGTCAAGAGCCTCGATCAGCGGGCCAAGACCATCCTCAAGGTCGCCAGCGAGATCGTCCGACAGCAGGACGGCTTCCTGGCCTTCGGCGTCGAACACCTGCGTCCGCTGAACCTGAAGACGGTCGCCGACGCCATCGGCATGCACGAATCGACCGTCAGCCGGGTCACCTCCAACAAGTACCTAGCCACCCCGCGCGGGGTGTTCGAGATGAAGTTCTTCTTCACCTCCTCGATCGGCTCATCCACCGGCGGCGAGGCCCACTCGGCCGAAAGCGTGCGCCACAAGATCCGCATCCTGATCGACGCCGAGCGCGGAGAAGCCGACGTCCACTCCGACGACGCCATCGTCGAGATCATGAAGGAAGCCGGCGTCGACATCGCCCGCCGCACGGTCGCCAAGTACCGCGAAGCGATGCGCATCCCCTCCTCGGTGGAACGCAAACGCATGCTGCGGCAGAGCGCTTAGCAGCGGCGTCAGGCCGCGCCAACGCGCCACACCAGATACCCATGCTGACGCTTGACACCATTCCGCGTCCGGCGCGTTGATGGGCTATGCAAGTCCAGGTTTCCGGCAAGCATGTCGATGTCGGCGAGGCCCTGCGTGAGCGGGTCGGCGGCGAACTTCAAAGCAGCATAGGCAAGTACTTCGAGCGCGGCGGCGACGCCGACGTGGTGGTCAGCCGCGATGGCTTCGGCTTCCGCGTCGACTGCACCGTGGCGCTCGCGTCCGGCCAGAAGCTGCAAAGTCACGGGCTGGGCGGCGACGCCCACGCGGCCTTCGGGGCCGCCCTGCACAAGATCGAGACGCGGGTCCGCCGCTACAAGCGGCGGCTCAAGAGTCACACCGTCGCGGCCACCGCCAAGGCGGCCGAGACGGCCTCGCTCTACGTGCTGCGGGCGCCCGACACCGCGGACGATGACGAGGAGGACTGGGACGACGCCGGCGCCCCGCCGGCGGCCATGGTGATCGCCGAGACCGAGGCGACGCTGAAGACGATGACTGTTTCTATGGCGGTGATGGAACTCGACTTGACCGAAAGTCAAACAATCGTGTTTAGGAACGCCGCGCACGGTCATTTGTCCGTGGTATATCGCCGGCCCGACGGCAACATCGGGTGGATCGACCCCGAACGCACCAAAGTTCTCGACGGTGACGGGCTACACGCAGGCTGATCGGCAGGGCTGGCCGAGACCGCTTTCGTGGACGCCGCCGGCCTTTCAGGTCCGGGGTTTTGCGGAAGTTTGAGCGAGCGTAAGTCTTGATGAATCTGGGGGATTTGCTGGATCGCGGGGTTATCTCGCCGCGGGTCAGCGCCACAACCAAACGCCAGGCCCTGTCGGTGATCTCCGAGATCGCGGCGCGGGCTTACGGCCTCAAGGCGCCCGACGTGTTCGACGCGCTGCAGGAGCGCGAAGCGGCCGCCTCCACCGGCGTCGGCCACGGCGTCGCCGTGCCGCATGCGCGCCTGCCCGGCATGGACCGGCTGCACGGCGTGTTCGTGCGTCTCGAAGCGCCGGTGGACTTCGACGCGGTCGACGACAAGCCGGTCGATCTGCTGTTCGCCCTGTTCGGACCGCCCGAGGCCGGCCTGGAACATGTCCGCGCCCTGGCCCGCGTCTCCCGCCTGCTGCGCCAGGCCGACCTGCGCGAACAACTCCGCCAAGCCAAAGGCCCCGACGCCATCCGCGCCCTCCTGGTCCGCGAAGCCCGACCGTCAGCGGCCTAACTTCTCAGCCAATCCCTCCCCGTTGTCGTCCCGGAATTCGCGCAGCGAATATCCGGGACCGCCGGAAGCACCGATGGCTCTTGGCTGTAGCCGACCCCGGCGCACGCCGCGGTCCCGGATCGGCGCGGCTGCGCCGCTTGCCGTCAGTCGCCCAGCTTCACCAGCATCTTCCCGGCAT
>JANXXK010000053.1 GCA_025350685.1 Alphaproteobacteria bacterium
TCGGATGCAGGCGCGACGGCACCAGGAAGTCGCGCGCGCCTTCCGGCGAAGAGGCCGTCAAGATCGGCGTCTGAGATTCCCGGAAACCCTGGCCGATCATCCGGTTGCGGATCGACTGGATGACCTTCGATCGCAGCACGATGTTCCGGTGCAGCGTCTCGCGCCGCAGGTCCAGGTGGCGGTTCTTCAGGCGGATTTCCTCGGGGTAGTCGGGCTCGCCGAAGACGGGCAGCGGCAGCTCGGCGGCTTCCGAGAGCACGTCGACCTTGCCGACGCGGATCTCGACCTCGCCGGTCGGCAGGTTGGGGTTCTTGGTCTCGGCCGAGCGGGCGACCACCTCGCCGTCGATACGGATCACGCTCTCGGCGCGCAGGTGCTCGACGATGGCGAAGCCCGGGGTTTCCGGGTGTAGCACCAGCTGGGTGAGGCCGTAGTGGTCGCGCAGGTCCACGAACACCAGCCCGCCATGGTCGCGCTTGCGGTGGATCCAGCCCGAGAGGCGGACTGTCTGGCCGGTGTCGGCGGCGCGGAGCGCGCCGCAGGTATGGGTGCGGTAGGCGTGCATTTAGCTCAGCAAAACGGGTGATTTACGAGGCGCGGAAGGGCGCATGGAGACCCTCGGATGTCAAGGCGCAGCCCGCGGCGCTCCTCTTCAGGGGGAGCTGTCCCGACGGGACTGAGGGGGTTTCACCAGCCAATGTCGAGGCTGAAACCCCTCCACCGCTCCGCGGTCCCCCTCCCCCTGTGGGGGAGGACCTGAAAGCGCCTACTTCTCCGGATGCAGCAGCGCCTGGTAAGTCAACGTCCGGGCCATAGTCCCCAGGTCGTCGCCGCCCGTGCCGCCCATGCGCTGGATCATGCCGACGAAGAAGACGTCGTTGGTCGGATCGATCCAGAACCAAGTGCCGGCCGCGCCGCCCCAGCTCATAGTGTTCTTGCCCTCCAGCGAGCCTGCCCTGCGCGGATCGTTGACCACCATGAAGTCGAGGCCGAAGCCGACGGCCTCGTTGAAGCGGATGCCGATGGAGCCGTTGTTGTTCACCAGCACGTTGCCCGGAATGACGTTGGTGTCCATCAGCTCGACCGAGGCCGGCGAGAGGATGCGCACGCCGTCCAGCACGCCCTTGTTGAGCATCATCTGGCAGAAGCGGGCGTAGTCCATGGTGGTGGAGAGCAGGCCGCCGCCGCCGGACTCCATCAGGGGCGGCTTGGCGTAGTCGGGCATGTCGCCGCTGAACAGCGTCTTGGCCTCGACGATACGGCCGGTCTCCTTGTCGTTCACCCGCTCGCCCGCATAGACCTCTGCCAGGCGGCTCGCCTTGGCCGGGCCGGTGTAGAAGCCGGTGTCCTTCATCTTCAGGGGGCCGAAGACGTTCTCCTGCAGGAATTCGCCGAACGGCTTGCCGGAGAGTTTCTCGACGATGTAGCCCTGGATATCGACGACGCTGGAGTAGGACCAGTCGGTCCCCGGCTGGTACATCAGCGGGATCGTCGCCGTGCGCTCAATCATCTCGTGCAGGCCGGTCGCCCCCAGCACCTTCTTCTCGCGGTAGAGCTTGTCCACCGGGTGCTTGTCGCCCAGGCCGTAGCCGAAGCCGGCCGTGTGGCTCATGATCTCGCGCATGGTCGGCGGACGCTTCATGTCCTCGACTTTGGTGATCTTGCCGTCCTTGTCGGCCTCGACCATCACCTTGAGGTTCTTGAATTCCGGCACGTAGCGGGTGACCGGGTCGTCCAGGCGCCACTTGCCCTGTTCGAACAGGATCATCATCGCCACGCCGGTCAGCGGCTTGGACATCGAATAGATGCGGAAAATCTCGTCCTTCGGCATCGCCTGGCCCGTGGCGAGGCTAGTCTTTCCGTAGGTCTTGAACTCCACGACCTTGCCGTGGCGGGCCAGCAGGGTGGTCATGCCGGCCACGCGGCCGTCACTGACCGTCTTGGCCATATAGTCGTCGAGCTTCTTCAGGCGACCGCTATCGAAGCCGACAGCCTCGGGCGTGGTGGTGGTCGTCAGCGCCGTGGCTTCCGGCTTGGCCGGTGCGGCGGCGGCGTCCGCCGCCAGGACCGGTTGGACGCCCGCGGCCAGAAGGACGGCGCCCAGGGTGGCAGCGAAATAGGCGCGACGATGCATGGTCAGTTTCCCCCGAATGTTATGGGCGAAGCTTAGGGCCCCTACTCCGCCGCGCAAGGAAGGTTGCGTTTCGCCGCTGCAATGCGCTTGGGCCATGCGCGGCGACGTTGCTTTTGCCGCCCCGGGCCCCGCACAGTGGGGGCAAAGCGGGAGGATGCGGACATGCTGACATGGCGGATCGGCGAGGTGACGGTGACCCGCATCCTGGAACTGGAGGCCACTGGCGGCAGCCGGTTCATTCTGCCGCAAGCCACCCGCGACGTGATCCAGGAGATTCCCTGGCTGATCCCGCACTTCGCCGACCCCGATGGACGGCTGAAGATGAGCGTCCATGCGCTGGTGGTGGAGACCCCCACGCGACGGATCATCGTCGACACCTGCATTGGCAACGACAAGCAGCGCGACATCCCCGCCTGGAGCGGCCTGCAGACGACGTTCCTGGCCGACCTGGAGGCCGCCGGCTTCGCGCCGGACAGCATCGACACCGTGCTCTGCACCCACCTGCATGTGGACCATGTGGGCTGGAACACCATGCTGGTCGGCGGCCGCTGGGTCCCGACCTTCCCCAAGGCGCGCTACCTGATCGGCCGGGCGGAATACGACTACTGGCGCGACGAAGAAGCCGACAACGCCACCCCGGAGCGCTCGCCTTTCCATGACTCGGTAAAGCCGGTCTGGGAAGCCGGGCTCGTCGATCTCGTCGAGACCGACCACCAGGTCTGCGACGAGGTCTCGCTGACCCCGACGCTCGGCCACACGCCAGGCCACGTCAGCATCCGCATACGCTCCCAGGGCGAGGAGGCGTTGATCACCGGCGATTTCCTGCACCATCCCTGCCAGTTCGCCCGGCCCGACTGGGCGAGCAACGCCGACTTCGATCCGGATGCCTCGACAGCGACCCGACAGCGGATGTTCGGCGCCCTGGCCGACGGCCCGCCGGTGCTGGTGATCGGCACCCACTTTGCCGCGCCCACGGCCGGCCATGTGGTGCGCGATGGGGACGTCTTCCGGCTGGCGGTCTGAAGCCGGCCCCCATGAAGACCCTGCTGATCGTCTGGCACTCACGCACTGGCGGCGCGCAGGCGATGGCGCAGGCGGCCGCGGCGGCGGCGCAGGCGCTGGCCGAGGTGGCCGTCCGGTCCCTGCCCGCGGCGGAGGCCCGCCCGGACGATCTCAGCTCCGCGGACGGCTACCTGTTCGTCTGCCCCGAGAACCTCGCGGCGATGTCGGGCGCGATGAAGGAGTTCTTCGACCGGACCTATACCCTTGCCTCGATCGGCTGAACGGGCGGCCCTACGCGGCGATGATCTGCGCCGGCAGCGACGGGACCATCGCGGCGCGGCAATTGGCGCGGATAGCCGCCGGATGGCGGCTGAAGGCCATCGCCGAGCCGGTGATTGTCAACGTCTCGGTCCAGACGCCGCAGGCGATCCTCGCAGCCAAGACCCTCACCCCGGCGCAACTCGCCCCCTGCGCCGAACTCGGTGCGGCGATGGCTGCGGGCCTGGCCTTGGGCGTGTTCTAAGACTGGACCACCGCGCGGGCTGGCTGATGAGCCGGCCGAGGAGGTGGAACTGTGCTCTGTCGAGCCGGGAATTGATGTCGACCTCTACGTCTCGGCCGACCTGCGGACCATGATAATCTGGCGAGCCGAGCCCGCGGCGGCGCGCCTGCGCGACCTGGGTCGCGGGCGCCTCGGCCTCGTGGCCGCCAACGCATTCGGCGATCGCGGCGAACAGCTCGGTGATAGCGATCGGCTTGGCGACGAAGGCGTCCATGCCAGCGGCGGCGTAGTCGTCCACCTGGTGGCGCATCACATTGGCGGTGAGCGCGATGATCGGGGTGCGGCGCTTGCCCGCGGCGGCCTCGCGTTCGCGGATGGCCCGCGTCGCGGCGGGACCGTCCATACCAGGCATCTGGATGTCCATGAGGATCAGGTCGAAATCGCCGGCCTCCCAGGCGGCGACGGCCTGGGCCCCATCGCCGACGATCACCGTCTCGATGCCGATCTGGTCGAGCAGGGTTCGCAGCACCAGCTGGTTGACCGCGTTGTCCTCGGCCGCGAGCGCGCGGACCGGCCGGCTGGCGGAGACGCCCGTCTCGGCGGAACCGACCTCGATCGCAGCCGCGGCGACGGGCGCAGCGGCCTGGCCGCGGGTCAGCGGCAGGTCGACCGTGAAGGTCGCGCCACGCTCCGGGCCGTTGGCGACGGTGATGCAGCCGCCCATGGCCTCGGAGAGTTCACGGCAGATGGCCAGGCCCAGGCCCGTGCCCCCGAAGCGCCGGGTGGTCGACGCGTCGGCCTGGGTGAATTTCTCGAACAATCGCTCGGCGAAGCCCTCCGGCACGCCAGGGCCCGTGTCGCGCACGCTGATCCGCACGCCCAGCGAATTGGCGGTGACGCCCACCCGCACCGATCCGGTTTCGGTGAACTTCACGGCGTTGGAAATCAAGTTGCAGAGCACCTGGCGGATGCGCGCGGCGTCGCCTTCGAACGTCCCGCGGGAGCCGGCGTCGACGTCGAGGCCATAGTCGAGGCCCTTGGCGAGCGCGCTGGCGGTGAACGCCCCGACCGCGCTTTGCGCCACGGCCTCAAGATCCAAGGGCGCGGCTTCCAGGTCGAGCTTGCCGGCCTCGATCTTTGAGAGGTCGAGTATGTCGTTGAGGATGTCCAGCAGGGCCTGGCCGGCTTGGCTGATGACACCCACCCGCTCGCGCTGAACCTCGGAGAGGTCGCCGTTGGCCATCGCCTGGGCCATGCCGAGCACGCCGTTGAGCGGGGTGCGGATTTCGTGGCTGGTGACGGCCAGGAACGAGCTCTTGGCGCGGCTGGCGGCCTGGGCGGCGCTCAGCGCACTGCGCAGGGCCTGGCTTTCCTTGGCCAGCGACTGGGCGAGGCGAACAATGAACACGGCGTAGGCGCACGCACCGGCCGTGAGCACCAGGGCCGCGCTGAGGGTCAGCGAGTGTCCGCTGGTCCAGGCCACCAGTGGTAGGGAAATCAGCACGGCGACGTTAGGACCCAGCAGGCTCCAGACGAAGCGTCGGGCGCCGGCGGTCATCACCGCGTTGTTGAGGTTCATCGCGCAGCCCACCACCATGGCCGCGGCCAGGCCGAAGGCGGACCGGTCGGCCAGTACGACGAAGCAGACGCTGGCGAACCCCGTCGCCGAGATGACGCGGCTCGCAAAGGTGGCGGCGGCCAGCCGGGTGTCGTCGAGCCGGGCCAGGTAACGCCTTGATAGCCCGGCATCCAGCATCCCGGCGCAGCCGGCGGCCACAATCCAGACCAGCGCCAAGGGCGAGCGGGTCTGCAGCCAGGCCAGGCCGCCGATCAGGACGCACTGTCCCAGGCGCGAGAGCGAACCCTCCACGCGCCAGCGCAGCGCCCTGAGGCTCGCCGGGTCCAAAACGTCCATTCCACCATCCTTGTCCGGGGTCAGGCCCCGGTGAACGCCGAGGATGGCACGCCGACACTTGTCAATTGGTAAGCAGAGGCCGATTCATCGCCGCGCAGCCGTAAGGGGCGCCCCATTTGGCCGCCGAAACACCGTTCCGCGTGGAGCCCCTGCCCGTCTCGTTGGGGCGGTGATCACCGGCCTGAGGTGCGCCCAACTCTCCGATGCGGCGTTTGCGGCGCTCTTATGCGACCTGGCTCGACTACGCCTTGCTGATCTTCGTTGACCGGCTTTGGCAAACCGGCTTCGGTGGTGAGCGAGACGCCCTGGCGGCGCCCAGATGGGTCTTGAAAACATGGCGTTTCCCAGGTCGAGGACGCTCACGTCAGCGATCATGCTTGGCGCCATGCTGCTCAGCGCCGGCGCCCCGGGCCTCGCCGTCGCACAGGATCGCGCGGCCGACGAGTACGCCGGCGCCGAGCGGATCGACTCACGGGTGCGTTTCACCTGCCAGGACGGTGGAGACATCCTCGCCCGGTTCGCGGTCGAACGCGGCGAGCTGGTGGCTATCGTCGACGCTTTTGACGGCGACGGACCGCACACCCTGGCCTCACAGCCCTATGGCGTCGCCCCTGTCCGGCTAATCTGGAGCGATGGCCGGCGCACGCTGACCTGGAGCGCCGGGGTGCAGATCATGTGGATGGACGCCACGGTACACCGAATGTGCGGCCGCGCCGGCGGGCATCACCACTAGAACACAAGGAAGCCCCGGCGACTGGCGAGAGCCGAAGTCAAACCAGCGCAACGTCGCTGGCGAGCCTCGCCAATCGCATGAAATGCAAAGAGACGGCGCGGCCCCCGACGCCGGGTAGCGCCGAGGGCCGCGTTCGGCGGGCGGCGCGCGGTTTGGGCTTTAACGCGCGAGCCTGCCTTTGACCGGCTCGCTTCAGGGGGCGAGTGGTCGCGGCATAGACGTTACGGCCGCGCTCGCCCCCTAGGTCGCCACACGAATTTTCAGCGACGATAATTTTCAATAGGCGGCGAAGAGGGTGACCCCGATCGTTCGCGGCCGCTGTGGGGTGACCTGCTGAATCTGAGCCGGATTGAAGGGATTGCCGAACGCGAAGGTGTCGCTGAAGGCGTTGGTCGGATTGGTCACGAAGATCTGCACGCCCAACGCCCGGCGGCGCACCTCGGCCAGGAGCTTGGTCCGCACGTACCCGCCCATCACCGGAGTCATGGCGGAGAAATTCACCCGCGACTGGCCGATGTAGGTGGTTTCGCCCACCAGGCGCAGGCGCCAGTCGCTGAACACTGTCCGCTCGTACGACACCACAGCCCCACCGGAGAACGCCGGCGCATCCGGCAGGCCATTGATCAGGTTCGAGCCGAACAGCGGGTTGACGTGGGTGACCTTGGTTCGCGCGACGCGGCCGTTGAGCTGGGCCGAGAGGCCATTGTTCAGCCGAAGGTCGACTTCCCCCTCCAGGCCCAGGATGGCGGCGTCGCCGGCATTGGTGGTGAAGGGGATGCCCGAGGAACGGTACTGGTCGCTCTGGATGTCTTTCCAGGTGTCGTAGAAAACCGCCGAATTCAGCGACAGACGCTTGTCCCACAGCTCAAGTTTGAGCCCAATCTCGTAGTTCATGAGCCGATCGGACGCGAACGCTTCAAGGTTGGCCGGCAGGGGCACAGCGCCGCCGGTGTTGACGCCGCCCGGCCGGTAACCCTGCGACATCACCGCATAGATCAGGTCGCCGGTGGAAAACTCGCGTTGGATCGACACCTTGGGCGCGACGCTGCGGAAGGTGGTGTCGCGCTGCAGCCGGCGCGGAGCGAACCGCTCGGAGTCCACCTCCGAGGTGGTGCGCGTGCGGATGCTGAAGGCCCGACCGCCCACCGCCACCATCCAATCCGGGGTGAGCTGGTAGGAAACCTCGCCATAGGCCGCGAGTTCGGCGACGCGGTCGTGACGGTCGTCGGTGTAGACCGGCACGTTAGGTGCGAAATTCAACTGGGCCAGGAAGTTCGACGGCGAGTGCTCGTCAGTCGATGAGGCGTAGAGGCCGCCAAGCCATTGCAGCGGGCCCGCGCCGCGCGAGGTCATGAAGACGTCCTCGACAATCATCGTCGTCCGCGATTTCTCGGAATAGGCCGAGGTCTGGGCGTGGGAGGTGAAGAGGTCCTGCACCGAGGTGGCGTCGTAAAAGCTGCCGTAGTTGTGCCGGACAATCCCGGTGGAAGAGGTCAGATCCCCCCAGCCCCAGGACTTGTTCACCCGTGCAGTCAGCAGGCCGATGTCGTTGACGTGCGGCTCCAGCACATGGTTCACCCGCCTAAGACCCAGGTGCGGGAAGGTGTACTGGGTGTCGCGGGAGCCGAGGTGCTGACCCGCGGCGGTGACCTCCACCGACCAGTCGCTCTGTTTCTGGATCAGCATCGTCAGTCGGCCACCCGCGCGCTGGGTGCGGTTGGCGTTCTTCAGTTCCAGGCCGATGTCGTCGAGGTAGCCGCCGCTGACCTCGTCGTAGGCCGACAGCCGGATGCCGGCCAGGTCCCACCAGATCGGCGCGTTGAAGTAGCCTTCGACCGAGTTGCTGACGCCGCCGTCCTGGGTGATCGCCCCGGTCCCCCGCATCTCCGTGGAGAATTCGCCGAGGTCGGGCTTTTTGGAAACGATGCGGTAGAGGCCGCTGAGGAAGCCCGCGCCGTAGAGCGTGCTCTGTGGCCCACGCGCGATCTCCACCCGCTCGACATCGACCAGCCGCAGGTCGGGGTCGGGCGCGTTGTAGTTGATCGGGATATCGTCGAGGTAGGTGGCGACGGTGGAGCGGGCGCGGCCGGTGTAGGCCCCGTCTGAGAGGCCGCGCAGCAGCAGCTTGTCGCGGCCCGGCCCCAGGTTGGTCGAGAGCATATCCAACTGGGCCGCGCCCTCGGCGGCGTCGGTGGCGCCCGTGGCAAGCAGGTCCCGGCCGGTGACCGCGGTCATCGACACAGCCAGCTGGCGCGGGTCGCGGACGCGCTTGGTGGCGGTGACCAGCACCTCGGAGACGGCGGCGGGCGCCGGGGCCTGGGGCGCAGCGCGGGCGAGCGGGGTGATCTCCACGGCGCCCGGCGCGATCATCCGCCAGCCGCAGGCGGCGCCGGTGAGCACGCGGTCGAGCGCCTGTTCGACGGTCATGGCGCCTGACAGACCCTCGCGCGAGGATCCGGCGCAGGCGCCGGCGCCGATCAGTGTGATGTTGGCTTGCTGGGCGAGGTCGAGCAGGGCCTCGGCGTAAGGCTTCGAGGCGATGACGAAGCGCACGCGTGGTTCTGCGGACCTGGCGGGGCCGGCCAGACCCAGCGCCAAGATGCCCGCGGCCGACGCGACCGCCAATGCCTGACGCTTCAAGCTACTCAGCTCCACCCCCGAATCCCGACGCTACCTAAGTGCTATCTACGCGTTAGCACTAGCGCCCGGTCGGAAGGTACTGCCTTGATCGGAAGCATCAAGGACAGCCGCGCCATAACGGCGCTTGGACTGTCGAGGACGATGACCCCGGTGATCGGCAGACCGGCGATCGCAGGATCGGCGATTTCGGTCTGCTGGACGAACTGGCGGTTGAGGTCAGCGACGACGTCGGCGAGCGGTTGAGCGCGATAGACGAGCCGTCCCAAACGCCAGCTAAACGTCTCGGCCGGGTCGACTGCGGAGAGCCGGCCAACGCCGCTCTTGTCGATGGACAGCCGCTGGCCGGGCGCGAGCTGAACGCCACGGCCCGAGGTGCCGGCGACTTCCACCAGGCCGCGGGCGACGGTGACCGTCAGCTCCCGGCTCTTGGCCTTGACGTCGAACTGGGTGCCAAGGTCGCGGACCTGGCGGCCGGCCGCCTCGACCACGAAAGGCCGCGCGGCGTCGTGGGTGACATCGAAGATCGCCTGGCCGTCGGACAGGGCCACGCGCCGCTCGCCACGGGAATAGCTGACCACGGCCTTCGTCTCAGCGTCGAGGTCGAGCTTGGAGCCGTCGGCAAGCGCAATGTGCTGATGCTGGCCCTTGCCGGTAGCGTAGGTTGCGATCGTGGGTCCGGCGAGATAGGCGGGCAGGACGGCCACGGCGAGGCCCGCGGCGATCGCCATGCCGCCGACGCCGGCCCACCAGCCGCGCACCGGCGAGCGCCGGCGGACCACGGAGATCGGAACCACGGTCTGACCCGGATCGGCAGGCGCGAGCTCGGCCAGCACCGCCTCGGCGCGGGCGTCGAACTCGTGGCAGAGGACGAGCGCCTGGCTGTAGGCTGCGCGGTTCTGCGGCGCGGCCATCAGCCAGGCGTCGAACTCCAGACCATCATCGCCGGACACCCCCTCGTCCGCGAGGCGCGCAATCCACACGCCAGCCTCGGCCAAGGCCTGGCTTTCCCGCGACACAAGGTTCTCCATGGGGCTCGTCATCGGCTTGCCTGCGCGTTCCGCTGAAAACCCGCGGAACAGCCATCAAGACGGCGCCGGGGCGCAGCATCCCTACGTTGGGCGAACCAAGCCGGCCGGCTCATGTGCGCAGCCTTTGCACCAGGTGCTTCACCGCCGCGGCGATGTGGGCCTCCACCATCTTGCGCGAGATACCCATCGCCTCGGCGGCCTCGGCCTGCGACAGGCCCTCCAGCTTGTGCAGGCGGAAGGCGCGGCCCATCTGCGGCGGCAGCGCGGTCACCGCCTCGGCGAGCAGGCGCGCGCGTTGCTTCTCGACAAGGGCCTCGTCGGCGGCCGGTTCGGAGACCACGTCGAGGCCGGCCAGGGTGACGCGGGTGTCCATCCGCCACTGGCCGTCGCGGCGCGAGGCGCGCTGAACCGAGCGGAAGTGGTCGACCATCAGGTTGGACGCCATGCGGTAGAGCAGCGCCTTGGGCGCGCGGACCTCGGCCTGCGGCTCTAGGGCGGCGACCTTCAGAAAAAGATCCTGCACCAGGTCCTCGGCCGTGGCCATGGAGCGCACGCGCGCGGCCAGGAACAGGATGAGGTTCTCCCGCGTCTCGAGGAATGCGGCCAGCAACGGGTCCACGCCCGGTTCTGTCTGCCGAGATTCCGGCGGGCCAGAGGCCAATGCCATTCCCCCTAAACGCCGCACGCCCAACAAAGGCTGCACGGGAGCGATATGGCCCGGCTTGCGCGAATAGCCAAGGTTGTCGCACCCTGCGCGCGAAGCTGAGCCGCCGGAATGAGCGGCCGAAGACAACGCGAGGGACGCCGGATGCAGATCAATCGACACCGCCCGTGGGCGAGCGCCGCCGTGGCCGCGGGGCTGATGCTCGCGGGCGGCGCGCAAGCAGCGAGCGGGGTCGCCATGACCCCGCCGATGGGCTGGAACAGCTGGAACCACTTCGAGGCCAAGATCGACGACGCCACGGTGCGCGCCCAGGCCGACGCCATGGTGTCGAGCGGCTTACGCGACGCCGGCTACCGCTACATCAACATCGACGACACCTGGGAGGGCGAGCGCGACGCGCAGGGCGTCATCCGTCCGAACAAGAAGTTCCCGGACATGAAGGCGCTGGCCGACCACGTCCATTCCAGGGGGTTGAAGCTGGGGATCTATTCCTCGCCGGGGGCCAAGACCTGCGCCGGCTTCGAGGGCAGCCTCGGCCACGAGGTGCAGGACGCCAAGACCTACGCCGCCTGGGGCATCGACTACCTGAAGTACGACCTCTGCAGCCTGGGCGACACGATGCGGGCGGCCGGCGGGCTCGAGAAGGCCCAGGCCATCGAGGTCGCGGCCTATGAAAAGATGCGCGACGCCCTGGCCGCGACCGGACGGCCGATCGTCTACAGCCTTTGCCAGTACGGCTTCTACCAGCCCTGGCGGTGGGGGCCGTCGGTGGGCGGCAATCTGTGGCGGACCACGGGCGACATCAACGACAAGTTCCCCCGGATGGTCCAGATCGGCTTCTCGCAGGCGGGGCTGTCGAAATACGCCGGGCCCGGTCACTGGAACGACCCCGACATGCTGGAGGTCGGCAACGGCGGTATGAACGCGGTCGAGTACCGCACCCACATGAGCCTGTGGGCGCTGCTGGCCGCGCCGCTGCTGGCCGGCAACGACCTGACGACCATGACGGCGGAGACGGCCGCCATCCTGAGCAACAAGGGCGTCATCGCCATCGACCAGGACGCGCTCGGCAAGCAGGGCGACCGGGTGCGCCAGGAGGGGCCGCTGGAAGTCTGGGCCAAGCCGCTCAGCGGCGGGGCCGTGGCGGTGGGCCTGTTCAACCTCTCCGACCTTCCGGCCAACATGACGCTCAACGCCGCCGATGTGGGCGCGAAGGGATCAGTGGCGATGCATGATGTCTGGGCGGACAAGGCCCTTGGCAAGCTGAAGGTCTTTAAGGCGGTGGTCCCGGCGCACGGGGTGGTGGTGCTGCGAGTGGGTTGAGGCAGGCCCGCGCGGAGTGGGGGTTAGCCGGAGCTTTGCAGGAGCGGCGGGTCGGTGCGGGCCTCGGGCAGGACGGCGAGGACTTCGAAGCCGGTGATACCCCGGGCCTTGCAGAGGCGGGTGAGCTGGGCGGGGAGGTCTTCGGCGAGGTTGGACAGTTGAGAACAACTCATGAACCACCATGGCCCGACTGTCAGATATTTCCGTCTTTATTTCCCCGACGCCGGCTTGCCTCTGTTCGACGAACATGCGGAGGTGACTGCAGTTTGGGGGCTGCACCGTGAGTGATCTGACAAAGGGACTGGCGCTGGCCGCGTTGGGCTT
>JANXXK010000091.1 GCA_025350685.1 Alphaproteobacteria bacterium
GTAGGCCTGGACCCTCGCCTGGTCCTGGGCCTGGCCCCTCAGCATGCCGGCGTCGTCGGCCATGGCTCAGATTTCCTTGTTCCGTCGCCCACAGGAAACGCCAAACCGGCCTGCGCCGCAATCCCAACGACCACTCCTCTCCCACGGCGCTGCCGCGCCTGGGAGAGGAGTGGTACGGAACATAACGTGAACTTCAATTGGGCGAAATGGCGTATCGAGCAACCCGTCTACCCTCTCAGCGCCGCCGAGATGGCCACCAAGCCCGAGGTCAATTCGTCGCTCGTCGGCCAGCCGTAGCCGACGCGGAAGTAGGTGTCGGGCATCTCGAACCAGTGGCCGGGGCCCACATAGGCGCCGTGGTCCTCCAGCAGGCGGCGATAGAAGGCGACCGTCCCGCCCGGCGGCTCGGCCTTCATCCGCGGGAAGGAGACCACGCCGCCCGAAGGCTTCACCCATTCCAGGCGATCCTCGCCGGCGATCCAGTCGCTGACCAGATCGCGGCGGCGGCGCATCTCCGTCAGAGTCTTCGCCAGGATCGCCGTACGCTGCTCCATCACCTGCTCGGCCACCCATTCGTCGATGACGCTGCCGCAGATGGCGATCTGCTCGCGGGCCGCCAGGAAGATCTCCTGCAGGGCGGGATCGTTGGTGATCAGCCAACCCGACCGGATGCCGGGCACGCCATAGGCCTTCGACAGCGACGAGACGCTGATAACATGGTCGCCCAGCGAGGCGGCCACCGGCAGGCGTTCGGCGAAGCTGAGGTCGCGGTAGGTCTCGTCGACCAGCAGGTAGCAGCCGCGCTCGCGGGCGACCTCCACCAGCTTGCGCAGCTCGGCCTCGCTCAGCATGACGCCGGTGGGGTTGTGCGGGCAGGTGACGCTGATGAGCCTGGTGGCCGGCGTCACCGCCGTGGCCAGCCTGTCGAGGTCGATGCGGAAACCGTCCTCGAACTTCAGGTCGATGTTGGTCACGTGGCACCCGATGGCGCGCGGGGTCTCCAGGTTGGTCGCATAGTTGGGGCGCACCACCACCAGATGGTCCTGCGGCCGCAGCAGCGCCGTGGCGATGATGAACAGCGCCCCGGCCGCGCCGGTGGTGATCAGCACGTCGTCGGGCGAAAGCCCCTGCCCCTCCGCCGCGATCAGCTCGCGCAGCCGAATGCGGCCCCGGTGCTCGCCGTAGAGCAGCGGCAGGTCGGGGATCGTCAGGCCCAGGTCCGAAAGCTTCTGGTCGGCGATCGAGCTCTCCGAGAGGTTGAAGCGAATGCGCGCGTAGCCGTACTCCTCCGGCGACTCCACCTCGATGGGCATTCGGACATAGCGCACGGGGCGGAGCTCCTGATGGATTGATGCCGATATATGAGTCCGCTTGCCGGGCGGGTTCAAAGGGCAAAAAAATGCGACAGTGAGCGTAGGCTCGCGATGCGGTTAGGCCATTGACGGCGTTATGGGTCGCTCCCCCAAGTTCTCCGCCAGCATCACTAGGTAGCCGTCAGGATCCTGGACAACGATTTCGCGCTTTCCGCCCTCTCGGTCCCCCCAACGTCGCCACACTTCGCGCGGACCAGCGTAGAGAACGCATCCGGCCTGGGTCAGCGATGCAAGAATGTGCGCCAGCCCATCAACGTAGACCTGGAACATGACGCCACGACCATAGGGTCGCTCAAGGCTGCCGGTCTCCCAGTTGCCAGATCGCTGACAGAGCATGATCTGACTGCCCTCAGCACGCTCAAGGTAGACGAACCCCTGCTCCGGCCGCTGGTACGCGACTCCAAAACCCAGGACGCCCTCCCAGAAGGCGCGGCTAACGGCCAGGTCCTCGACGAGCAACTCGCATACCAGTTTGGCCCAGCCTGAGCGGGGCGGTGCGCCATACTCAGTGGGCGCGTACCCAAGGTCATCCCGATCGGTCATTGGCCATCCTCGCTCTCATCCTTAGCTTCGGGTGAAGACCGGGTCCTTGCGCTCGCGGAAGGCGGCGACGGCGGCGTGGTGGTCGGCGGACTTGCGCAGGATGCGCAGCTCCGGGGCGGCCATGGCGGCGGCCTCCTCCGGCGACATGTCCGGGGCGCGGCCCGCGGTGCGCTTGGTGGCCTCCACCGACAGCGGCGCGCGGCTGGCGATGCGTTCGGCCAAGGCGATGGCGGCAGGGCGCAGATCGTCGGGCGAATGAACCCCGGTGACCAGGCCATAGCGTTCGGCGGTCTCGGCATCGTGCGGCAGGCCGGTGAGCAGCATGGACTTGGCGCGCGAGACGCCGATCAGCCTGGGCAGGCGGTAGGTGGACGCCATCAGGCCCACATTGACCGCCGCGCAGACGAACTTCGCCTCCGTGGAAGCCAACCGGATGTCGCAGCAGCAGGCGAGCTCGAAGCCGCCCCCCACGCACCAGCCGTTGACCGCGGCGATAACCGGCACTCGGGTGGCCTCCAGCCGGTCCAGCAGCCGCCCGAACCCGGCCAGGTCCTCGCCGCCCGGCCCGACATTCTTCAGGTCGTCGCCAGCGCAGAACGATCGCCCCTTGCCGGTGACGATCAAGCAGCGCAGGGCGTCGTTGGTCTCCACCTGGTCGAGCGCGTCCATGAAGGTCTGGCGCATCTGCACGCCCAGCGGGTTCATCGGCGGATTGTCGATCTCCAGCAGGACCACCGCCTCGCTGATCGGCTGAACGTGAACCGCGCCACTCATGCGGAGGCCTCCTTGCGTTCTGTCGCTGCCGCGCCCTCCGCGATCAGCGCCTCGATATCGTCGGATGCGAAGCCGGCTTCGGCCAGCACCTCGCGGGTGTGTTCGCCGACCTCGGCGGGACCGCGGGTCAACGCCACCGGGGTGTCGTGCAGCTTGATCGGCGTGCGCACGAAGCGCCGACCGCCCACCTCGGCCAACAGCCCGCGCGCCTTGATCTGCGGATCGTCCCAGGCCTGGGCCAGGTTGTTCAGCGGCCCGGCCGGCACGCCCACCGTCTCCAGCTTCTTGACCCAGTTGGCCAAGGTGTCGCGCACCAGGATCGCCTCGAGCCGCGCCTGCAGCGCGTCGCGGTTCTGCATCCGGCCGGCGGTCGAGTTGAAGCCCTCCTCGTCGACCAGACCCGGCTCGTCCAGCGCCTCGCAGAACCGCTTCCACAGCCGCTGCGAATTGACCCCCACCACCATGTGCCCGTCGGCGGTCTTCAGCGCCTCATAGGGCGCGGCCAGCCGATGGCGGGTGCCGCTGCGAACCGGCAGGTCGCCGGTGGTCAGGAACATGCCGGTTTCCCAGATCGTGTAGGCCATCGCCGACTCCAGCAGCGAAGACTCCACATGCTGGCCCTTGCCCGTCGCCTGGCGGCTCTGCAGAGCGGCCAGGATACCGATTGCGCCATAGAGGCCGGCGTTCAGGTCGCTGATCGGCACCGCCGTCGAGCAGGGCTCGGCACTGCCCTTCTCGCCGACGAAGCTCATCATCCCGCTCATCGCCTGGGCGATCAGGTCGAAGCCGCCGCGCTCACGATAGGGCCCGTCGAGCCCGAAGCCCGACACCGAGCAATAGACCAGCCGCGGGTTGATCTTGGCGAGCTGCGCATAGCCCAGGCCCATCCGGTCCAGTGAACCTGGCCGATAGTTCTCCACGAACACGTCCGTCGTCTCGGCCAGCTTGCGAACCACCTCGGCGCCACGCTCGGTGGACAGATCCAGGGCGATCGCGCGCTTGTTGCGGTTGACGAAGTCGTAGGCGCGGAAGCCGCCGCCGCGCAGGCCCCGCGTCGACTCTCCCGTGGGCGGCTCGATCTTGATCACGTCCGCGCCCAGGTCGGCCAGCACCAGCGAGCAATAGGCCCCGGCGATCACGTGGGTGCAGTCCAGCACCTTCAGACCGGAGAGTGCGCCCATGGCCTAGAAGTTCGCGCGCCGGCTGATGGCGCCATCGACCAGCATGTTGGTCCCCGTGGTGAACGCCGAACGCGGCGAGGCCAGGAACACTGTAGCTGCCGCGATCTCCTCCGGCGTGGCCATCCGCCCGGTCGGGTTGCGCTTGATCATGGTCTCGAAGAACGCCGGCGCATTGGCTTTCACCTTGCCCCACGCGCCGCCCTCAAAGAACACCGTGCCGGGCGAGACCACGTTGCAGCGGACCTTCTTCGGGGCGTTCTCGCGGGCCACGCCCTTGGCGTAGTGTATCAGCGCCGCCTTCATGGCGCCGTAGGAGTTGGGATTGTCGGTTTCGGCGGCCGAGACCGACGAGATGAGGATGAAGGCCGCGTCGCCGGTCTTCTCGGCGGCGGCCTCCAGGAACGGCTTGGCCGCCTCGAAGCTGCGCACCGCGCCCATGATGTCGATGTCGAACATCGCCTTCCAGGCGTCCTCGCCGTTGCCCTGCACCAGAGCACTGGCGTTGGAGACCAGCACGTCCAGCCCCCCGAGTTTCGCCGCTGCATCGCGGATGAAGCCCTGCAGCACCGGCCCGTCGGCGATGTCCACCACCGCGCCCCAGGCCTTCACGCCGCGGCCTTCCAATGCCTTGACCGTCTCGGCCACCTGCTCGGCGTTGCGCGCGCAGATCGCCACGTTGGCGCCCTCGTCGGCGAACAGTTCGGCGATGGCGCGGCCGATGCCGCGCGTGCCGCCGGTCACCACTGCGGTCTTGCCCTTCAGTTGCAGGTCCATCGCGTCTTCCCCTCGTGATTATCCGGCCTTGAACAGGTCCGTATAGCGGTCGCGTAGCAGGTTCTTCTGCACCTTGCCCATGGCGTTGCGTGGGAGCTCTTCGACGAAGACGATCCGCTTGGGCGACTTGTAGGCGGCGAGCTGGCGGCGGCACTCGGCCATCATCGCAGCTTCGTCACCTGTCCCAATCACCACCGCCACCACGCCCTCGCCGAAGTCGGGATGCGGCACGCCGACCACGGCGCTCTCGGTGACGCCCTCGAGCTCGTCGAGCACCAGCTCGATTTCCTTG
>JANXXK010000107.1 GCA_025350685.1 Alphaproteobacteria bacterium
TCCGATTTTCCCGGCCTCGCGCCGGCCGCAAGGACCTGCCTCCGATGGCCAAACCGGCATCCATCAAGATCCGCCTCAACTCGACGGCGGACACCGGCTTCTTCTACGTGACCAAGAAGAACGCCCGCACCAAGACCGACAAGCTGGTCATGAAGAAGTACGATCCGGTCGTGCGCAAGCACGTGGAATTCCGCGAAGGCAAGATCAAGTAGCCCTCGCAAACCACGGACTAGCAACGAAAACGCCCGGGTCAGCCCCGGGCGTTTTTCGTTTTTGGCCTTACCGCTTGACGAGGTCGCCGCCGCCTGAAAGCATCAGGCATCGTTCACCGCGCCTTGCGGTGGGCCGTGGGGTATCGCCCTGCGGTAAATCGAACGTCCTGGCCCCGCCGGGACGCCCGATTTGCTGCAGGGCGCCGTCATTTTGGAGACGGACCCTTGCTACCAATCCCCACGACGCTCTCCACGACGGAGATCGAAAGCTTCCACGACGACGGCTATGTCATTGTCAGGGGCGCCTTCGCCCTCGACGACGCGCTCGCCATGCGGGCCGAGTGGTGGTCGGAACTCGCCGATGTTCACGGCATCCTGCGCGAGGACCGCGCCACCTGGCGTCGCCTTCTGCCCGATCTCAGGCGCGCCAAGGTGAGCCCGATCCAGCGCGCGATAGAGACCGCGCGGGTCCGGGGCGTGATCGACGACCTGCTGGGGCCAGGAACCTGGCGCCCGCCAAAGGACTGGGGGCGCACGATCGTGACCTTTCCCGAGGCCGGCGATTGGGACGTGTCGACCGAGGGATGGCACTGGGATAGCCCAGGCGCGTGGCATCGCGACGCCGTCAACGGCCTCTTCGTCGTCAGCTTCGTCGGCTCGATCGCGCCGCGCAGCGGGGGCACCCTGATCCTGTCAGGCTCCCCTCGCCTGCTGGCGCGTCATGAGGCCAGGCTCACGCCGGACGAACAAAGGGCTGACTTCAGGACGCAAAAGGACCGCTTCCATGGCTCGCACCCCTGGCTGAAGGCGCTGACCGGCAAGGCGGCCTCACCGTCGGACAGGGTCGCGGCCTTCATGGCTGGCGAAACCGATATCGACGGCGTGGCGGCCAGGGTCGTCGAACTGACCGGCGAGCCGGGCGACATGGTGTTCTGCCATCCCACCATCGCGCATAGCGCCTCGCCCAACCGCGGCGCCGATCCGCGCATGATGCGGATCAAGCAGCAACTGATGACCGACGCCGGCCTGGCGCTGGCCAACCGCGCCGTGCCGCCTCGCTAGGCGGCCTTGGCGATGACCCGGTTGCGGCCGCCGACCTTGGCTTCGTACATGGCTTCGTCGGCGCGGCGGACCAGTTTGATCTGATCGTCGCCCTCGCCCAGGCTGGCGGCGACGCCGATGGAGATGGTCACCGTCAGGAGTTCCTCGCCCCCCAAGACGCGGAACGGCGAGCCGGCGACGTGCAGGCGAATGCGCTCGGCAATGCGGTGGGCGTGTTCGAGCTCGGTGTCGGGCATCACCACCACAAATTCCTCGCCGCCGAAGCGGACCGGCAGGTCGATGGCGCGGACGTTGGAGGCCAGCCGCACGGCGAACTCGCGCAGCACCTCGTCGCCCACCGCATGGCCGAAGCCGTCATTGACCTTCTTGAAGTGGTCGATGTCGATGACCAGCAGGGCCACCGGATCGCCGCCGCCCACCACCGCGCGGCGGACCAGCGCGTCGAGCTGGCTCTCCATGTAGCGGCGGTTGTGCAGGCCGGTGAGCTGGTCGGTGACCGCCAGCTCCAGCGACTGGTCGAGGTTGTCGCGCAGGTAGTCGGCGTAGCGCTTGCGGCGGATCTGGGTGCGCACCCGGGCCGACAGCTCCTGCGGGTCGATCGGCCGGGGCAGGATGTCGTTGACCCCGATCTCCAGGGCCTTGACCAGCCGCTGGCGCTCATCGTCGTCGACGATGGCCAGGATCGGCAGGCCGCGGGTGGTCTCGTCACTGCGGATCTGGGCCGCGAAGCGCAGGCCATCGAAGCCCTTGGCCGCGGCGTTGACGATGATCAGGTCCACCGGACCGTGGGCGGCGATCAGGGCGTTCGTGGGGTCGGTCTCGACGATCGGACGGTGCTCGATGGCCAGCTCGCTGCAGACCCGCTGGGCCTGGCGCTCGTTGTCGTCGACGATGAGGATGCGTCCGCCGGTCCCGCCAAGGCGCGCGGCCGCGGCCCCGGCGATCACGCCCATGCGCCGGCCCGACGCCTCGCGCTCGCGCAGTTCGTCGATCACCGACTTCAGGCGGGTCAAGCTGCGCACCCGGGCGAACAGCATGACGTCGTCGATCGGCTTGGTGAGGAAGTCGTCAGCGCCAGCTTCCAGGCCCGTCACACGGTCGGAGCGGCCGTCGAGCGCGGTCAACAGCACCACCGGCATGTGGCGCGTCTCCGGATCGTCCTTCAGCCGTCGGCAGACGGCAAAACCGTCCATGCCGGGCATCATCACGTCCAGCAGCACGATGTCGGGCTTCTCAGCGGCGGCCATAGCCAGCGCCGTGGGGCCGTCGGAGGCGGTCAGCACCTCGTAATATTCGGCGGAGAGCTTGGCTTCCAGGAGGCGAACGTTCGCCTCGATGTCGTCGACGACCAAAATGCGCGCGGACATGGGTCAGCCCATCAGGCGTTTGATGGTGTCGAGGAAGTGGGTGACCGAGATCGGCTTGGAGATGTAGGCCTCGCAGCCGCCCTCGCGGATACGCTCCTCGTCGCCCTTCATGGCGAAGGCGGTGACCGCGACCACCGGGATCGAAGCCAGGTCCGCGTCTTCCTTCAGCCACTTCGTGACCTCCAGGCCCGAGATCTCCGGCAGCTGGATATCCATCAGGATCAGGTCTGGCCTGTGCTCACGGGCCAGCGCGAGCGCCTGGAGACCCTCGCGGGTCTGCAGCGTCTCGTAGCCCTGAGCTTCGAGCAGATCATGAAACAGCTTCATGTTCAGCTCGTTATCCTCGACGATGAGGACCTTCTTGGCCATTTAGGACCCGGTTTGCTCTGGAGGCCCGCGCGAAAACGCGGACTGCCCCGCCTCGGTTTGTTCATCACACGGATATCCTTAAACTTCGTTAGCCTCAGGAGTTTCAGTGGCCGACGCGCCGCAGTCCTCGCCGCTGGTCATCCCCTCGCTGGAGCGCCTTGGCCTCCGGCGTGACCGACCGCTGGTGATCGTTGACGTGGACGAGGTGCTGGGGCTGTTCATGGCCGGCTTCGGGGCCTTCGTGGCCGAGCGCGGGTACGAGCTGCGGTTCGAGCGATTCGCGCTGTTCCAGAACCTCTATCGCCCTGGAGAGGCCGAGCACCTGGACATCGCCGAGGGCCGCAAGCTGTTCGACGACTATTTCCGCACGGAATGCGGGGTGATGGAGCCGGCGCCGGGCGCCGTCGAGGCGCTCAATCGGCTCAAGCCCCGGGCCGAAATTCTGATCCTTTCCAACGCGCCCGCCGACGCCGAGCGGCTGCGGGGCGAGTGGCTGAAGCGCCATGGGCTGCCGCACAGCCTGGTGCTGTCCAGCGGACCGAAAGGGCCGATCACCGCGGGCCTGGTGGCCCAGACGAGCGGGCGGACGGCGTTCATCGACGACCTGTTGCCCAACCTCGATTCGGTGGCCAACCACGCGCCGCAGACGGCGACCTTCCAGCACGTGGCGGACCTGCGGCTGCGGCCGCTGGCGCCGCGCTCCGCGCGCCATCCCCGGATCGACGACTGGGCCGAGCTGGGCGCGGCGATCGAGGCGGCGATTTCCGGCTAGTCCAAGGCCTGGGCCAGGTCATCGATCAGGTCACGGACGTCCTCGACGCCCACCGACAGGCGGATCAGCGAATCGGAGATACCCAGCTCGTCGCGCGACGCCGCCGGGATCGAGGCGTGGGTCATGATCGCCGGATGTTCGATCAGGCTTTCCACGCCGCCCAGGCTCTCGGCCAGGGTAAACAGCTGGGTGCGCTCCAGCATGCGCTTGGTCCCCGAGAGGTCGCGATCGAGGACGACGCTGATCATCCCGCTGAAGCCGTGCATCTGGCGCCTGGCGAGCGCGTGTTGCGGGTGGCTGGCGAGGCCCGGATAGATCACCTGCTTCACCGCCTCCTGCCCCTCCAGCCATGAGGCGATCTCCATGGCGTTGCCGCAGTGGCGCTCCATGCGCAGCGCCAGCGTCTTCAGGCCGCGGAGCGCCAGGAAGCTATCGAACGGGCTGGCGATGGAGCCCACGGCGTTGTGCAAGAAGGCCAGGCGTTCGGCCAGTTCGGCGTCGGCGCCGGCCACCACCACGCCGCCGACCACGTCAGAGTGGCCGTTCAGATATTTGGTGGTCGAATGCATGACCATGTCGAAGCCATGCTCCAGCGGCCGCTGGCAATAGGGGCTGGCGAAGGTGTTGTCCGCGGCGATCCAGACGCCCTTGGCCCTGGCGAGCCGGGCCAGCGCCTCCAGGTCGGCCAGGCGCAGCATGGGGTTGGTGGGAGTCTCGACCCAGATCAGCCGGGTGCGCGGCGTGATCGCCGCCTCCACCGCCTTCACATCGGCCAGGTCGACGAAGCTGAATTCCAGGCCGGCCGACTTGCGCCGAACCTTGTCGAACAGCCGGAAGCTGCCGCCATAGAGGTCGGACGAGGCGATCACATGGTCGCCGGCTTCCAGCAGGTCGAGGACGGTGGCGATGGCCGCCAGGCCGCTGGAGAAGGCGTAGCCGCGGGTGCCGCTCTCCAGGTCGGCGACGCAGCGCTCGAAGGCGAAGCGTGTCGGGTTCTGGCTGCGGGAATATTCGAAGCCCTTGTGCACGCCCGGGCTCTCCTGGGCGTAGGTCGAGGTGGCGTAGATCGGCACCATCACCGCCCCGGTGCTCGGGTCCGGATGCTGGCCGGCGTGGATCGCGCGGGTCTCGAAGGCGAGCCGGTTGGGGGCCGGTCGATCAGAATTGGCGGTCATGAATTCTCCCAGACGCGCTCAAGATCGGCGCAGGTGGTTGATCAGGTCGACCCGGGTGATCAGGCCCAGGAATTCGCGGCCGTCCAGCACGATCGCCACCTCGTCGCGCTCGAAGATCGG
>JANXXK010000116.1 GCA_025350685.1 Alphaproteobacteria bacterium
GCCCGGCCTTCCCAGTAGGGGGCGCGGACCTTGTTGCGCTGGATCTTGCCGGCTTCGGAGCGGGGCAGGTCCGTGACAAAGTCGACGCTGCGCGGGACTTTGAAGGCCGGCAGGTTGGTCCGCGCGAAGGCCAGGATCTCCTGGGCCAGCTTATCGGAGGGCGCATAGCCGTCCTTCAGCATGATCACCGCCTTCACCTGCTCGCCCCACTCGTCGTGCGGGATGCCGACGGTCGAGCTATCGGCGACGGCGTCATGTTTGATCAATTCGTTGTCGATCTCCTGGGGATAGATGTTCACCCCGCCGGAGATGATCGTCTCGGCGTCGCGGCCGGTAAGGAACAGGTAGTCGTCCTCGTCGTAGTAGCCCACGTCGCCCAGGGTGAAGTAGTCGCCGACCCGGCTCTTCTGAGTTTTGGCCTCGTCCTTGTAGTAGGTGAAGCCGCCGCCCGGCGGGAGCTGATGGTAGATCTTGCCCGGCATGCCCGGCGGCAGTTCGTTGAGGTCGTCGTCGAGGATCTTGGAGCCCAGCATGGCCGGGCGCTTGCCGACGCTGCCCGGCTTCTTCAGCCACTCCTCGGCGGAGATCACGAAGCCGGCGCCGCCCTCGGAGCCGGCGTAGTACTCGTTCAGCACCGGGCCGAACCATTCGATCATCGCCAGCTTGACCTCCGGCGGACAGGGCGCGGCACCGTGGACGATGTACTTCACGTGGCCGATGTCGTGGGCGGCCTTGACTTCGTCAGGCAGGGCCAGCAGGCGCTGGAACATGATCGGGACGAGGTGCATGTGGGTGACGCGCCTGTCGACGATGGTCTTCAGGATCGCCTCGGAATCCCACTTGTCGGAGAATACCAGCTCGCAGCCCGCGCCCATGGCGCCGCGGACGTCGAAGGCGAGCGGCGCGGCGTGATAGGCGGGGCCGGCGCAGAGCTGCACCGAGGTCTCGTGATCGTAGCCGCGCAGGGCATAGAGCCCCTGCACCGGAACCACCGGCTGGGCGCGGTAGACACCCTTCGGCCGCCCGGTGGTGCCGGAGGTGTACATCATGGCGTTGCCGAGAACCGGGTCGTCGATGTCCGATCCGTCGAGCGGTGCGAGCGCGGCGTCATAGTCGAGGAAGCCCGCCATCGGGGCGCCGATGGCCACCCGGACCGAGAGGCCGGGGCATTTGGCGGCGGCGGCTTCCGAGGCGGCGACCCGGACGTCGAAGAAGCCGGCCTTGGCCTCGCAGTCGTTGACGATGTAGGCGATCTCGTCGGCCGTCAGGTGCCAGTTGACCGGGGTGATCCGCCAGCCGGCGCGCTGGGTCGCGGCCAGCACCTCGACGAACTCGGCGCGGTTGGAACAGACCAGGGCGACCGAGTCGCCGGGCTTCATCCCGTGTTGGCGCAGCAGGCGCACGATGCGGTTGGCCTGGGCGTTGACCTTGCCCCAGCTATGGGTGGTTCCGTCGGGATCGTGGACGAAGGTCGCCTGCGGCTTCACGTCGGCCCAGACAGCAATGGTCATGCCGTTCATGCCCGCCGCGCCCAGGCGGTCGTCGAGGCTCACCTCTGCCGAACTCTGGCGATCCTTAACATCGTCCATCAAATCCTCCCGGCGCCCGACAAATGCGGCGCGATCAATGCCTGCTGCAAGCCGGAAGACGGGATGAAATGATCCGCGCCCGCTGAACCCGGCGGTCTCGCTGGAGCCCTTTGAGCTCCCTTGTTTTTTCGTCCTTGAGCGTGAGGCGTTCAGGAACGCCTCACGCTCGGGGGCACCATCACATGAGAGAATGCGGGCGACAATTGGGAGCGGGCGGCGCTTAGGGAAAGGTCCTTGAGGCCCAGCGCCAGGCGAGGTAGCCGGCGCTGGCGCCCACGGTGGTGAGGAACGTCCCCCAGCAGATGTCGATGACGGTGATGTGGGTGGCCCAGACCTTCAGCGTCGCCTGGTTGGTGAGGTCGTAGGTGGCGTAGGCCATGGCCCCCAGCATCGCGCCGGCCATCGCGGTCTTGGCCAGGCCCAGGTCCTTGTTGGGCAGGATCGCCAGCATCAGCACGCCCAGGACATAGACCAGGTAGAAGACGACGGCCGCGGGCAGCTTGGGCGCATCGGCCAGCGCATAGTCGAGCAGCGGGCGATAGACCTTCTGGCCGGCCAGCGTGAGGTAGATGGCGTCGAGGGCGGCGAAGGCGGCGCCGGTGGCCAGATAGGTGATCAGGTATTTGAGCATGGAACCCCTCACGCAGGCCGCATCCGGTAGTGGCTGACGCCCCACTCGGCGCCGCCGCGGTGGCCGAAGAGGCCGGCTGTTGCCAGGAAGAACAGCCGCCAGCGGCGATGCCAGAGCGTGGCCTTGTCGCCATAGACCTCACGCAGCAGCGGGCGGATCGCAGCGACATTGCGGTCGTAGTTTGCCAGCCAGTGCAGCGCGGTCTGCTCATAGTGGCTGCCACTCCAGCGCCAGTCCGCCTCGACGGCGAACAGGTCGGGGAACTGGCGCATCAGGTTGTGGCTGGGCATCACCCCGCCGGCGAAGAAGTGCTGGGCGATCCAGTCGGCCTCGTTGTCGATGTCGAAGCGGTAGGGGCCGGTCTTGTGAGTGAAGACGTGGATGAACAGCCGCCCGTCCGGCTTCAGCCAGCCCCTCACCCGGGTGAGCAGGGCGCGCCAGTTGGCCATGTGCTCGAACATCTCGACGGAAACGACGCGGTCAAACTCGCCGTCCGCAGGATGGAAGTCGTTCATGTCGCAGGTGATGACCTCCAGGTTGCTCAGGCCGCGTTCCTGGGCCCGGGCGAGAATGAAGGCCCGCTGGCTGGCGGAATTGGAGACCGATCTGATTTGCGAATTGGGGAAGGCCTCAGCCATCCACAGCGACAGCGATCCCCAGCCGCAGCCGAGCTCCAGGATGCGCTGGCCATCGTGCAAGTCGGCGTGGGCGACGGTCTCGGCCAGCGCCCGGTCCTCGGCCTGGGCCAGGGTCTCGCCGGGCGCATAGAGGCAGGAGGAGTACTTCAGGCGCGGGCCGAGGCAGGCCTCGAACAAGGCGGCGGGAACCTCGTAGTGCTGTTCATTGGCCGCGTCGGTGTGCTCGGCGATCGGTCGGGCGGCCATCTCGCGGGCGAAGGCGGCGTCGGCGTCCGGGCCGGCCGCGGCGGCCTGGCGGCGCGCGCCGGAAACCAGGAGCTGGATCGCCCCCTTGCGCACCGGATCGGGAAGCGGTGCGCCCTCGAAGGCCAGCAGGGCGGTGGTGACGAGACTCATGCGGACAACGACCTCAGGCGGCTTTGGGGGGAAGGGGCACGAAGGCGCTGACCCGGCGCTGGTAGTCGCGGTAGGCCTCGCCCTTGGACTTGAGCTGGGCGGCCTCCAGCGGCGGGATGCCGGAGACGCGGGTGAGCAGGATGAACATCACCGCCGCGGCCGTGAAGCTGAGCCAGGTGGCCGGGTGGGCGGGGTCAAAGGCGATCATCGGATAGGCCAGCCATCCGGCCCATTCGAAGAAGTAATTGGGGTGGCGCGACCAGCCCCACAGGCCGGCGTCGCAGACCTTGCCCTTGTTCGCCGGGGCGGCCTTGAAGGCCTTCATCTGGGCGTCGGCCAGACCCTCGCCGAGGATCGCGGCGATCAGGACCGCCACGCCCAGCACGTCGCGCAACCCGATCACCGGGGCTGGAACGCGAGCTGCCGTGAGCACCGAGAGCGCGAGCAGGGCCGCGGCCGGCGCTTGGGGCAGGGTCACGAACAGCATGTTCCGCCCATAGGCCGGCCCCCAGTCCTTGCGGAACTGGGCGTAGCGCGGGTCCTCCGGATGGCCGGCGACGCGGGGCGCCAGATAGGCCCCCAGGCGGACTGCCCAGAGCGCGACAAGCGCAGCCACCAGCCACTGCCGCGGGTGCGGCGCATAGGCGGCATCCAGCGGGAACAGGGCCGCGCCGGCCAGCGTTCCTCCGGTTCCGAATGTCCAGAAGACGTCGGTCCAGCCGCCATTGCCGCGCCTAAGCCCGTAGGCCCAGGCGGCGACCATGACGCCGGTCATGACGATGAGCACAGTCAGGGTCAGGCCTACGATCATGCGCGATCCACTTTCCACTGAACTCATACGCGATCACACCCTGGCCCGGATGCATCCGCCCGGTGAAGCCTTCCGTAGACCTTGGAGTGCGCGCTGGGCGATGGCGCGCCTCCGGTTGACCAAGAGGTAGGGTGTGTTCGATTCGGAAGAGCGGCGGCTGCGGATCGCGGTCGTGGGCGGCGGCATTGGCGGACTGTCGGCGGCGTGGCTGCTGTCGCAGCGCCACGATGTGGTCCTGTTCGAAGCCGAACCGCGCCTGGGCGGCCACGCCAACACCACCGAGGCGCCGGGGCTGAAGGGTCCCGTGCCGGTCGACACCGGCTTCATCGTCTTCAACGAGCCCAACTACCCCAATTTCACCGCCATGCTCGCGCACCTGGGCGTGGAGACCATTCCCGCCGACATGGCGCTCTCGGTCAGCCTGGACGACGGCAAGTTCGAATATTCCAGCTTCGGGATGAGCGGCATGTTCGCCCAGCTGTCGAATATCTTCTCCGCGCGGTTCTGGCTGATGCTGCGCGACGTGACCCGCTTCTATCGGCACGGGCCGAAGGACCTGGCGGGGCTCGAGGCGCCGCTGACCTCGCTCGACGACTATCTGAAGGAGAAGGGCTACTGCCAGGCGTTCCGCGACGATCACCTGCTGCCTCAGGCCGCGGCGATCTGGTCGACGCCGCTGGCCGCCATCGGCGCCTATCCGGCCGCCGCCCTGATCCGGTTTTTCCAGAACCACGGGATGATGTCGATCTTCGGCCGGGGACTGTGGCGCACCGTGGCCGGCGGCAGCCGATCCTATGTCCGCGAGTTGGCCAAAGCTTTCCAGGGCGAGACCCGCGCCGCGCACCGGGTGACCAGCGTGCGGCGCGTCGCCGACGGGGCCGAGGTGCGCGACGCCTCGGGCCGCGTGGAGCGCTTCGACGAGGTGGTGATCGCCACCCACGGCGACACGGCGCTGGCCCTGCTGGAAGACCCGACGCCGGAGGAGAAGCGCCTGCTGGGCGCCTTCAAATACAGCCGCAACCTGACGGTGCTGCACACCGACGCCAGCCTGATGCCCAGGCGCAAGGCGGCCTGGACCAGCTGGAACCACATCGGCCGGCGGGAGAACCCCGAGGACGGCTGCGTCACCTACTGGATGAACCGGCTGCAGAGCCTGAAGGACGCGCCGGACCTGTTCGTGACGCTGAAGCCGACGCGGCCGATCGCGCCGGAGAGCGTGATCAGGACCGAGGTCTATGAGCACCCGCTGTTCGACGCGGGCGCCATTGCCGCCCAGCGGGAGATCTGGAGCCTGCAGGGCACGCGCTCGACCTGGTTCTGCGGCTCCTATTTCGGCCACGGTTTCCACGAGGACGCGCTGCAATCCGGCCTGGCGGTGGCCGAGCAACTGGGCGGCGCGTGTCGCCCTTGGCGTGTGGCCGACGAGAGCGGTCGCATCCACGTGGCTGCGCCGCGGGGCGCGGTCGAGGCCGCCGCGTGATGACGGCTTGCGGCCTCTATACGGGCCTGGTCAGCCACCGCCGCGTGAGGCCGCGCGAGCACAGGCTGGCCTACAAGGTCTTCATGCTGCTGATCGACCTGGACGAGCTGCCAGGCCTGAAGCTGAAGACCCTGGGGATCGGCCGCTTCAACCTGTTCGGCTTCGATCCGCGGAAGTTCGGCCCAGATTCGACAGAGGGGGGCTCCGGCCAGCCGTTGAAGGCCCAGATCGAGGCGACGCTGGCCGACGCTGGAATCGCGCACGGCGGCCCGATCCGCATGCTGGCCATGCCACAGATCCTCGGCCGGGTGTTCAATCCGCTGACGGTCTACTTCTGCCACGCCGCCGACGGAGCGCTGAGCGCGATCCTCTATGAGGTGAACAACACCTTCGGCGAGCGGCACAGCTACCTGATCCCGGCGCCCAACGCCGCGCTCGTGCGCCAGACCTGCGCCAAGGCTTTCTACGTCTCGCCGTTCATGGACATGGATCTTTCTTACGCCTTCCGGATCCTGCGGCCCGAGGAGCAGGTGATGGTTGCGGTCGACGTGGACGACGCCCAGGGCCGGCTGCTGACCGCGAGCTTCGCCGGGGAGCGGCGCGAGCTGACCGATGGCAATCTGCTGCGCGCCTGGCTGAGCCATCCCTGGATGAGCCTGGGCGTGGTCGTGGCGATCCACTGGGAAGCGCTGTTCATCTGGCTGAAGGGCGAGAAGGTGCGGGTGCGTCCGCCCAAGCCCTCGCGTGCCGTGACCGTGGCGCCCCAGGCGAAACTGGCGGCCTAGCCAAAAGACCTTGGCGCGGGTCGGCCTCGCGCTCAGAATACGCCGCACAGCAATTGGAAACTCGGGATGAGTGATTCGCCCCCCACGGGGCGGGGTGCGGCCCCGTCTGTGGCCCCATCTGTGGCCCCGCCTGTGAATGGGCCTGCGGCGCCGATCCTTGACGTCTCGGCCATGCCGCGGGTGCTGGCCCGGATCGCCGGGCTGGCCATGCGCTATCCGTGGCGCGTGGGGCTGACCATCCTGACGTCCCTCCTGGCGGCGGTGGCCAGCCTGATGCTGCCCCGGTTGATCGGCCGCTCCATCGACCAGGCGCACCACCTGCTGGCGGCCGGTTCAGCCAATTCCGACGCCGCACAGGCAGCCCTGTTGTGGACCGCCGGCCTGGTGATCGCCGCCACTCTGGCGCGCGGGTTCCTGACCATGTGGGCGGGTTACCTCGGGGAGTACCTCAGCCAGAAGGTCGCGCTGGACCTCAGGCGAGCCTATTTCCAGCAGCTGCAGCGGCTGTCGTTCGGCTTCCACGACAAGATCCACTCCGGCGACCTGATCACCCGCGGCATGCTCGACCTGGAGGGTACGCGGGCGTTCATCCAGGGGGCGATGGTCCCGGCCCTGTCGCTGACCCTGCTGATCGGATTCGCGGCCTGGATGATGATCTCCGCCGATCCGGTGATGGCCGCGATCGGGCTCGGCTTCACGCCGATCGCCGGGGTGGCGCTGGCGCGGATGGGGTTCCGGCTGCGGGTCACCTGGCTCAGGGTCCAGCAGCTGATGTCGATCCTGACGCTGACCATGGAAGAGAACCTGCAGGGCATCCGCGTGGTCCGCGCCTTCGCCGGTCGCGCCTTTGAGCTGGGCAAGTTCGACGCCGCCTCGCAGGAGGTGCTGGAGCACCAGTATCGGCGTATCACGCTCAGGTTCCGGGGCGTCGCCTGGATGCAGGCGAGCTACTACGCCTCGCTGGGCGCCTTGCTCTGGTACGGCGGGACCAAGGTGCTGGACGGGCGGATGACGGTCGGCGGTTTGACCAGCTTTGTCATCTACATGTCGCTTCTGCAGGCGCCGATCCGCCAGGTGGCGATGATCTTCAACGCCATGGCGCGGGCGACCTCGTCGGGTGGGCGGCTGTTCGAGGTGCTGGACCTGAAGCCGGAGATCGCCGACCGGCCTGGGGCTACGGCGCTGGTGGCCCCGCAGGGCGTGCTGCGCTTCGAGCATGTCGGTTTCCGCTATGATGCTGGCGGCAAGCAGGTTCTCAGCGACATTTCCTTCGAGGTGCGGCCGGGCCGCACCCTGGGCGTCGTCGGCCCGCCGGGGTCGGGCAAGTCGACCATCGCCAACCTCATCCCGCGCTTCTACGACGTCAGCGAGGGGCGCATCACCATCGACGGGATCGACATCCGAGACGTAACGCTGGCCTCCTTGCGCGAATACGTCGGGCTGGTGCAGCAGGAGGCGTTCCTGTTCGACGCCTCGGTGGGCCACAACGTCGCCTACGCCGATCCGTGGGCGGAGGATGAGCGGATCGTCGGCGCCGCCAAGACCGCCCAGATCCACGAGCATATCGCCAGCCTGCCCGCCGACTACGAGACCCGGGTCGGCGAGCGCGGGGTGGCGCTCTCCGGCGGCCAGCGGCAGCGGATGAGCATCGCGCGCGGCGTGGTGCCGGGGCCCGGGATCATGATCTTCGACGACTCCACGGCGGCCATCGACGCGGTCACCGAGCGCCGGGTGCGCGAGAACCTCAGCCACGCCACGGCGACCAAGGCGACGGTGATCATCGCGCATCGCCTGTCGTCGCTGATGCATGCGGACGAGATCATCGTGCTGGACGACGGGCGGATCGTGGAACGCGGCGACCATGCCTCGCTGGTCGCCGCCGGCGGGACCTACGCCGAGCTGTTCGAACTGCAGAGCCGCACGACCTCGGGCGAGCTGGAGGCGGCGGAATGAGCGAGGCGGTCGCCGAACCACAGGTGCGCAAAGCTCCGCGGGCGTCTCTCGGTTCGCCGGAAGGCGACGACGTGTTCGGCGTGTTCGATCCGAAGGTGGCGCGCAGGTTCTTCGCCTACCTCGGGCCGCATCGGAAAAGCTTCCTCATCGCCCAGGTGGCGGTGCTGTTCTCGGCCGCCTCGCAGCTCAGCCTGCCCCTGTTGATCGGCCAGGTGGTGAGTGCGGCGTTGCGCCATCAGACCGAACGGTTCCACGGGTTGCTGGTCGCCTTCGCCGTCGCGGGGGCGACGTTCAGCGCCGCCTTCTTCGTTGGCGAGTGGCTGTCGCAGCGACTGGCCAACCGGGTGATCTTCGATGTGCGCCGCGCGATGTTCGCCCACTTCCAGGACGTTTCGCTGTCGTTCATGGACAAGACCCACGTGGGCCGGCTGATGAGCCGGCTGCAGGGTGACGTGGGCTCGCTGCAGGAGTTCCTCGAGAACACCACCGGGTCCGTGGGCGATTTCGTCATGCTGATCGGCATCGCGGCGATGCTGCTGGCGATGGACCTGCAGCTCGGGCTGCTGACGCTCATGGTGCTGCCGGCGCTGATCGCCATCCGCGCCGTCTGGCTGCCGTTCTCGAAGCGGGCGTTCCGTCTCGCGCGCGACGCTTCCTCAAACGCCAACTCGGCGCTGGCCGAGAACATCAACGGCGTGCGCACGGTGCAGGAGACCCGGCGCGAACACCTCAACTACGAACTCTATGCCGAGAAGGCCCAGGACAATTTCAAGGCCCAGGCCGGCGCCGCCTGGATGGGCCAGATCATGGTGCCGACCGTCGATGCGCTGACCGGCGTGGCCATGGCGCTGGTGATCGTGGTCGGCGGCGATGCAGTGCTCTCGGGACGGATCGACGTCGGCGTGATGGTGGCCTTCGTCCTCTATGTGCAGCGGTTCTTCGACCCGGTGCGGATGCTGTCGATGCAGTACACGATCATGCAGCGGGCCATGGCCGCGGCGCACCGGATCTTCGAGGTGCTTGATGTGCCGGTGACCATCACCGACAAGCCGGGCGCCCCGGCTCTGACCGCCGAGGCGCCGACCGTCGAATTCCGCAATGTGACCTTTGGCTACGATCCGGCGCGGCCGATCCTGCACGACGTGAGCTTCAAGGTGCGGCCGCGCGAGGTGGTGGCGCTGGTCGGGCCGACGGGGTCGGGCAAGACCTCGATCATCGCGCTGACCCACCGGTTCTATGAGGTGGATGCGGGCCAGGTGCTGGTGGGTGGTGAAGACGTGCGCGACGTCACCCTGGACAGCCTCGGGCGGACCATCGGCATGGTGCTGCAGGAGCCCTTCCTGTTCACCGGCACGATCGAGGAGAACATCCGCTACAACACCGTCGGCGCGACGCGCGAGGCGGTGGTAGCTGCGGCCAAGGCGGTCTCAGCCCACGACTTCATCATGCGACTGCCGGAAGGCTACGACACCAAGCTCGGCCAGCGCGGCCGCAACATCTCGGTGGGCCAGCGGCAGCTCGTGTCGTTCGCCCGGGCCCTGGTGGCCGACCCGCAGATCCTGATCCTCGACGAGGCCACGGCCAATATCGACAGCTTCACCGAGCAGGCGATCCAGAAGGCGCTGAAGGTCTTGTTTGAAGGCCGCACGTGCATGGTCATCGCGCATCGCCTCGGCACCATCCGCGACGCCGACCGGATCATCGTGCTGAACCAGGGCCGCATCCTGGAGCAGGGCGGCCACGACGAGCTGATGGCGTCGGGCGGGCTTTACCGGCATCTCTACACCTCGGCCCACGCCAGCTTCGACGATCAGGTGGTGGCGGCGACGGGCGACGCGGAATTCGCCAGCCGGAGCTGAGCGAACATGGTTCTTGACTGATCGTTCAATCAAGGATTGATTGAACGATCAACTCAGAAGGCTCCTATCCGTGGACACCCGCCCCGACACCCGTCTGCGCATCCTGCTCTCCGCCATGGAGCTGTTCTCGGAGAAGGGCTTCGGCTCGACCTCGATCTCCGACATCCTCAGCCGCTCGCAGGCCAATTCTGGCAGCCTCTACCACTATTTCCCGGGCAAGCAGGACGTGCTGGTCGGCGTGCTGGAGCTCTATCGCGACGGCATCCACGAGATGCTGCTGGAGCCGGCCTGGCGCGGCGTCGAGGACCCGATCGACCGGATCTTCGCCCTGCTCGACCGCTATCGCGCGGCGTTGCTGGAAAGCGAGTGCGTCTACGGCTGCCCGATCGGTAGCCTGGCGCTGGAGCTGCACGAGCCGGACCCGGTGGTGCGCGAGCTCTTGGCGCAGAACTTCGCCGGCTGGACGAGGGCCATCGGCGGCTGCCTGCGCGAAGGGGCGGAGAGGCTGCCGCCCAACACCAACATCCAGGCGCTGGCCGAGTTCATCCTGACCACCATGGAGGGTGGAGTGATGCAGGCCCGCACCCACCGCGAGATCGCCTATTTCGACCGCAGCATCAGCCAGCTGCGCCATCACATCGCGTTGCTGGCCGAGGTCGCACGGCTGAGAGCCGGCGGGGTACACTGACAACTTCACGTCCTCGGGGGGTTACATCATGCCACACGTAAACTGGCTGGCCGTCGTCGCAGCCGCGCTATCGAGTTTCCTGCTGGGCGGGATCTGGTACTCGGCGCTCTTCGCCAAGGCCTGGCAGGCCGCCGCTGGGCTGAGCGACGCCCAGGTCGCCGCCGGCAATAAGGCGCTGATCTTCGGCGGTTCATTCGTGCTGTCGCTGCTGGCCTCGGCGGTCTTCGCCCTGTTCCTGGGTCCCAACCCCGCGCCGATGCTGGGCGTCGGCGCGGGCTTCGCTGCGGGCCTGTGCTGGGTCACCGCCAGCTTCGGGATGAACTACCTGTTTGAGCGCAAGCCGCTGAAGCTGTTCCTGATCAACGGCGGCTATCACACGCTGCAGTTCACCGCGATCGGGGCGATCCTGGGCTTCTGGCACTGATGCGCGACCTGGTCCTGGCGGCCTTCGGGGCGCTCGCCGTGGCGGGCCTGGCGGCGGGCGCGGCCATCGCCCAGACCAAGGCCGACCTGGCCGTGGTGCGCGACACCTCAACCATCGATCAGACCGGCGCGCGGCTGCTGCGCGACACTGTGCGGATCCACGCCACGCCGGCGGTGATCTGGCGGGCCCTGACCGACCAGGGCGCCTATCGCGCCTGGGCCGCGCCACAGAGCTTCATCGACTTCCGCGTGGGCGGCCTTTTGGAAGTGGGATTCCAGCCGGGGGCCAAGCCCGGCGATCCGGCCAATCTTAAACAGCAGATCGTCGGCTACCTGCCCGAACGCCTGCTGGTGTTCCGCAACCTGCCATCAGCCGGCGGACCGCCGGGCGCCGCGGTCTATCCTCAGCTGGCGATCATCATGGAGATCGCGCCGCAAGCGGACGGCGCTAGCGAGGTCAGCCTCTCGCAGGTCGGCTATCAGCAGGGCGCGGATTTCGACGCGCTGTACAGGTTCTTCAAGACGCACAATCCGGAATATCTGGCCGCGCTGAAGGCCTACGCCGAGGCCGCCCACTAGGCCTTACGGAACACCCAGATGTCGCCGACGTCGCCCAGCGGGATCGGGTCGCGGTCGAGGACCAGGCCGCTGCCGGTGGCGACCGGAACCGGGTCGGCGATATACAGGGTCTGGCGTTCCGGCGATCGGCGCAGCACCGTGCTCCAGGCATCGAACTCGACATATTCGATCACCTGGTCGAGGCGGCCGACCTCCTCACGATAGCTCCGCTCAAGGATGAACAGCTGCAGACGCCCGCCGGTGGAGGTCGGCTGGTCGAACACCGGCAGGCTGGGGTCGGCCGCGGCCGGCAGGCGCATGATCGCCTCCCGCGGCAGGTGGAATGCGGCCATGCCGCCCGACTTCAGATGCCGCGCGGCGGTGACGAAAGTGTTCTTCCAGGCCGACCCGCGGGGCACATGGGCCAGGGTGAAATAGGGACAGATCACCAGGTCGACGGTCCGCTTGGCGTCGAAGGCGGTCATGTCGCCGCGGCGCAGTTCGACCCGTGCAGCGACCGAAGGTTCGAGGTCGGCGCGCTTGGCGCTGGCCTGGGCCAGCATGGCCGGAGCGATGTCCAGGCCCATGACCGACAGGCCGCGCTCGGCCAGCGCGAAGGCGAGGCGGCCGGTGCCGCAGCCCAGCTCCAGCACCGTGCCGCCGGGCGGGGCGAGGCCGAGATAGATCTCCAGATCGCCGGTCAGCCGCGCGTCCGCGCCGGTCACGGTGTCGTAGAAGGCCGCGCTCAGCGCCTTGTCGGCATAGTAAGGTCGCGCTTGCGCCAGAGCCCTGCCCCTCGAAGGCGCAGCCCGCCAAATTGTTTGAGCAAGGCCGCCTTACAGAACCTTCATGGCCTGCGACATTGCGCCGGATCAAGGCTGGGGCCAAATAACAGTGTGACCGAGCTCGATTGCGAGCCATCGGGGGAGCCAGACCCACGTGACCACCATCAAATCCCGCTTCGCACGCGTAGCGTTGATCCTGCTTGCGCCGCTGATGATCGCCGGCTGCGGCTACAACACCATCCCCACCCAGCAACTCGCCGCCCAGTCCAAATGGGCCGAGGTGCAGAACCAGTACCAGCGCCGCGCCGACCTGATCCCCAACCTCGTCAACACCGTGAAGGGCTATGCAGCCCAGGAGAAATCCACCTTGGTCGAGGTGACGGAGGCCCGCGCCTCAGCCACCCAGGTCAAGGTCGATGCCTCGACGATCACCAATCCAGCCGCCTTCCAGGCCTATCAGCAGGCGCAGGACAAGCTGTCGGGCGTGCTCGGCCGGCTGATGATGATCCAGGAGCGCTACCCGGACCTGAAGTCGAATGAGAACTTCATGGCCCTGCAGAGCCAGCTCGAGGGCACCGAGAACCGGATCGCCATCTCGCGGCGCGACTACAACGACAGCGTCCAGGCCTACAACACCACCCTGGTGACCTTCCCGCAGATCATCTGGGCCAAGACGGCGCATGGCGACGCCAAGCCGATGCAGCTGTTCACGGCCGCGGCGAGCGCCCAGGCGGCGCCGACGGTGAGCTTTGACACCACCCCGCCGCCGGCGCCCTCCGGCACGGCGCCGGGCAGTGCGCCGCCGGCCGCTCCGGCGACGAAGTGAGCCCGGCCCCGACGCGGATTGCCTCGCGCGCCTCCCCTCTCCCCGCATGGGGGAGAGGGCTTCTAGTGCTGATCTTCGCCGTCTTCGCGCTTAGCACCGGCGCAACGGCCGCCGACCTGAAGTTCCCGCCGCTCACCGGACGCGTGGTGGACGACGCCCACATGCTGTCGCCGGCGACGGTCGCCAAACTCGACGGCGAGCTGGCCAATCTGGAGGCTCAGACCGGCCACCAGCTGGTGGTCGCCACCGTGCCCGACCTGCAGGGCCATGAGATCGAAGACTACGGCTACCAGCTCGGCCGCACGTGGCAGCTGGGCCGAAAGGGCGTCAACGACGGAGCCATCCTGCTGGTCGCGCCCAACGATCGGAAGGTGCGCATCGAGGTCGGCTACGGCCTGGAGCCTGTGCTGACCGACGCGCTCACCAGCGTGATCCTGCAGCGAAAGGTGCTGCCGCAGTTCCGCGCCGGGCACATGGAACAGGGCGTCGTCGACGGCGCCGAGGCGGTGGTCGGCCAGCTCGGCCTGCCGGACGACCAAGCCAAGGCCAACGTCGCCCAGGCCGCTCAGCAGCCGGTCGTGCACCAGAGCCGCGGCGGCGGGCCGCACATCCCGGTGATCTTCATCCTGTTCATCCTGTTCTGGGTGATCTCGGGCCTGCTGCGCGGCGGCCGCAGGGCCGGCGGGCTATGGTGGCTGCCGTTCCTGTTCATGGGGGGCGGACGCGGCGGCGGTTGGGGCGGCGGCGGCGGATTTGGCGGCGGCGGCGGGGGTGGTTTCTCCGGCGGCGGCGGCTCGTTCGGCGGCGGTGGCTCCTCGGGCAGCTGGTAGGGGAAGACTGTGATGAAGCATCTGACCCCGGAAGACCTGGCGGCCATCGAGGCTGCGGTGCGCGAGGCCGAAGCCCGCACCACCGGCGAAATCTATTGCGTGGTCGCTCACGACAGCTCGCACTACGGGGAAACGCCGCTTGCCTGGGCCTCGGGCGTGGCCCTGCTCGGTCCGGCCCTGCTGCTGCTGTTCGGCGTGCGTGTGACCATCCCCGACTTCTTCTCCACCTGGTCGGCCTCAGAGGTCGGCGCGGCGATCGAAAATGCGGTGCGCAGCGCACTTACCGGCGCGATCGTCACCCAGGCCGTGCTGTTCGTTCTGACGGGTCTGATTGTCGAGGTCCCGGCGGTGCGCCGGTTGCTCACGCCCAAGAGCGTCAAGCGCCAACGGGTGCGCAGGCGCGCCGCTGAGCAATTCGCCGCCAAGAACTTGCACACCACCCGTGAGCGGACCGGCGTGATGATCTTCGTCTCGCTTGACGAGCGCATGGTCGAGCTGATCGCCGACGAAGGCATCGCCGACCACGTGGACATCCACGTTTGGGACGGCGCGGTGGCGGCCTTGACCGACGGGTTGAGACAGGGCGACCCGGCGATGGGTTTCAAAGCCGCAATCGGGCTTTGCGCCGACGTCCTGGCGGAGAAATTTCCCGCCAGAGTCGGTGATAATCCCAATGAAATCCCCGACGCCGTGGTGGTGCTTCCCCGAGCCTGAGGAAACGGCGGGCGTTGAGGCGATCGGCCGCACGGTTAATGGCCAAGCTTAACTATGCATCTTCTGGTATTGCGACGGTCGCACGCCCGCGTGAGATTGTGGGCGGGTGTGTTGGGACGCGCGGAAACCAGTGGACGTTCCAGGCGAGATCACCGGTGCGGAAGACGCGATCGTGCGCTCGGGGGCCGACGCGACGGCGCTGGGCATGCCCTTCGTCATTGAAAGCAAGCCCGATGGATCGCGGCGCATCGTCTTCGCCGGCCCCCGCTCCCTGGGGGTGAACGGCGTCACCGGCTCGGCGATCATGGCTGACGCCCAGCTGTTCTTCGACATGATCCTCCCGGAGCATCGAGCTGCCCTCGACGCGGCGCTGGCCCGGGCGCAGGCGAGCCTGGAGCCGGTCGATGTCGAGGTCGCCATGCGCCGCGCCGACGGCGAGGTGCGCTGGCACCGGATCGCCTCGCTGCCGCGCCGGCAGCCCGACGGGTCGGTGATGTGGGACAGCCTGCAGGTGGACGTCACCGACCGGCGCGAGATGGCCGCGGCGTTGCGCGAACAGCGGCGCAGGCTGGAGATGGCCGTGGACGCCACCGGCCTCGGCTTCTGGGAATGGGACGTCAGCGCCGGGCGGCTGCAATGGTCTGACCGCAACCGGCAGCTGTTCGGCGTTGCGCCTGGCGCCGAGGTGTCGGTGGAGCGCTATCTTGAGCTGGTGCACCCTGAGGACCTGCCGAAAGTCGCAGCGGCCTATGAGGCGGCGCGCAGCCAGCCGCAGGGCGGGGACTACTCCCTCGAGCACCGGGTGGTGCGACCCGACGGCGTCACCGTCTGGATCCAGTCGACCGCCCGGGTCTCAACCGACGACGAGGGCCAAGCGCGGCTGGTGGTCGGCGCCTCGCTGGACATCACCGCACGCAAGGCCGTCGAGGAGCGCCGCGGCCTGTTGATGGGCGAGCTGGCGCACCGGGCGAAAAACGGCATCGCGGTTATGATGGCCATGGTCGCCCAGACCGCCCGCAGCCAGACCACGGTCGAAGGCCTCGAGGAGGTGCTGATGGCCCGGCTGAAGGCGATGGCCGACAGCCAGGACCTGGTGACCGCCGCGGGCGGGCGGCCGGTCAGCCTCACCGAAGTGATCGGCAAGGCCGTGGCGCCCTTCGACCAGGGCCGGTTCGATGTCGACACCGACCTGGGCGGGGTGACGCTACGCGGCGACATGGCCAGCGGCATGGGCCTGCTGATCCACGAGATGGCCACCAACGCGATGAAGTACGGCGCGTTGTCCAACCCCGCGGGCCGGGTGACCATCGCGCTCGAGCCAGCCTACGGGGGCCGCTCGGCCTTCCGCTGGCGCGAGCGGGGCGGGCCGCAGGTGGCGCCGCCCCCGGGGTCGGGCTTCGGCACGCGGCTGCTGAACCAGGTGCTGCGGCCGCAGGGCGGCGAGGTGAAATTCGATTTCGACCCGCTGGGCTTCCATGCACGGGTGGAGTTCCCAACCGTTCGGCAGTGAACCTACACAACGCTCTTTCCTTGCTGGAACCTCTCCGGCGGCTCTAAAATTCGTCAGATCATCGGGAGAGGCGCCATGGCCTTCAAGCTCAACGTAAACGGCAAGGTCATGGAGGCGGACGTCGATCCGGACACCCCGCTGCTCTGGACGCTCCGCGACAGCCTCGGAATCCTCGGCCCGAAGTTCGGCTGCGGCGTCGCCCAGTGCGGCGCCTGCACGGTGCACATCGACGGCAAGCCGGTGCGCAGCTGCGTGCGTCCGGTGAGCTCGGTCGGCGCCGGCAAGATCACCACCATCGAGGCGATGGCCGACGATCCGATCGGCAGACGCGTCCAGGCGGCCTGGATGGAGCTGGATGTCGCCCAATGCGGCTACTGCCAGCCCGGCCAGATCATGGCGGCGACCGCGCTGTTGGCCGAGAAGCCCAAGCCCACCGATGCCGACATCGACGCGGCGATGACCAATATCTGCCGCTGCGCCACCTACACGCGCATCCGGGCGGCCATCAAGAAGGCTTCCGGCCAGAAGATGGAGGCGTAGCGCCATGACCCTAGAACTTACCGGCGCCTCGCGGCGCGACCTGCTGAAGGCCTCCGTCATTGGCGGCGGGCTGGTGCTCAGCTTCCGTATCGCCGCCAAGGCCGAAGCCGCCAGCGCGGCCGGCGCCCAGGCGCTGAACGCCTATGTGCGCATCGCGCCCAACGGCATCGTCACCATCATGGGCAAGAACCCGGAGATCGGTCAGGGCATCAAGACCTCGCTGCCGATGATCATCGCCGAGGAGCTGGACGTCGCCTGGGAGAACGTCCGCATCGAACAGGCCGACTGCGATCCCAAGCTCTATGGCAGCCAGTTCGCCGGCGGCAGCCTGGCGACCCCGATGAACTACGACGACCTGCGTAAGGTCGGCGCCGTCGCGCGCGCGATGCTGGTCAACGCTGCGGCCACCGCCTGGAACTGCCCGTCTGGCGAGTGCAAGACCGCCGAGGGCCAGGTGATCCACGTCTCCACCGGGCGCAAGGCGGCCTATGGCGCGCTGGCCGGCCAGTGCGCCGGCGTGTCGGTCCCCGACCCCAAGACGATCCCGCTGAAGGATCCCAAGGCCTACAAGATCATCGGCAAGGCGACGCCGCAGTACGACACCGCCAAGATCGTCACCGGCCAGCCGCTGTTCGGCATCGATGTGCGCCTGCCGGGCATGTTGTACGCGACCTTCGAGAAGGCGCCGGTGTTCGGCGCCAAGGTGGTCTCGGCCGACCTCGACGCCGCTCGCGCGGTGAAGGGCGTCAGGAAGGCGTTCATCGTCGAGGGCGGGACCGACCTCTCTGGCCTAACGCCCGGCGTCGCCGTGGTCGGTGACACCTGGTGGGCGGCGCGTAAGGGCCGCAACCAGCTTAAAACCCAGTGGGCGGATCATCCGACCTCCAAGCAGTCTACGGCCGGCTTCAACAAGCGCGCGGCGGAACTCAACGCCGGCGCGCCGCTGATGAGCCTGCGCAAGGACGGCGATGTCGACGCCGCGCTGAAGGGCGCGGCCCACGTGATTGAGGCGGCCTACGCCTATCCGTTCCTCAGCCACGCGCCGCTCGAGCCGCAGAACACAACGGCGGTGTTCACGGACGGGAAGCTGGAGATCTGGGCGCCTAGCCAGAACCCGCAGCCCGGCCGCGCGCTGGTCGCCAAGACGCTCGGCATCAGCGCCGACAACATCACCGTCCACATGACCCGCTGCGGCGGGGGCTTCGGGCGGCGGCTGTCCAACGACTACATGGTCGAGGCCGCCTGGATCGCGCGCGAGACCGGGGCGCCGGTCAAGCTCTTGTGGACCCGCGAAGACGACATGCACCACGACTTCTACCGGCCCGCCGGCTACCACTATTTCAAGGGCGGGGTGGACAAGGACGGCAAGATTGTCGCCTGGCAAGACCACTTCGTGACCTTCGGCGAAGGGGCGAGCCTGGCCTCCAGCGCCGGCATGGGCGCCAACGAATTCCCCAGCCGCTTCGTGGGGAACTGCAAGATCGACCAGTCGACCATCTCGCTGGGCGTGCCCACCGGGCCGATGCGGGCGCCAGGCTCGAACGCGCTGGCGTTCGTGAACCAGAGCTTCATCGACGAGCTGGCGGTGGCGGCGGGCGCCGATCCGCTGGCCTTCCGCATGAAGCTCTTGGGCGACGCGCCGATGGTGGGGACCGGCCCGTCCGGCTACAACGCCGGGCGCATGAAGGGCGTGTTGGCGGCGGTCGAAAAGATGTCGGGCTGGAAGGACCGAGGCAAGCTGCCCAAGGGGACCGGTATGGGCGTCGCCTTCCACTACAGCCACGCCGGCTACTTCGCCGAGGTGGTGAAGGCCTCGGTGGCCGCCGACGGGAAGATCAAGATCCACAAGGTCTGGGTCGCCGCCGACGTGGGCCGCCAGATCGTCAACCCGTCCGGCGCCATGAACCAAGTGCAGGGCGCGGCGCTGGAGGGCATCAGCCACGCCCTCTATCAGAAGATCACCATCGAGAACGGCGCGGCCAAGGAAAGCAACTTCAACACCTATCCGCTGCTGCGGATGGCCATGGCGCCGCCGGTGGAGGTGAAGTTCGTGATCACCGACTATCCGCCGACGGGCCTGGGCGAACCGGCGCTGCCGCCGGTGATCCCGGCGCTGACCAACGCCATCTTCGCGGCCACGGGCAAGCGCATCCGGACCCTGCCGATCGACACGAGCCAGCTGAAGGCTTAGGCGGCTCAGGAGAGAAGGATGAGGGCGGTGATCGGTAGGCCCTTGGCCGGGCCCCTGTCGCTCGGTCGGCCAGGCTGGTCGCTCGTACTGGTCTTCGTGCTTGTGGCGATCGTACTGCTGGCGATGTCTGCGCCTATTCCGGCCGACTCCAAGCGAGAGTGCGGGCTTGCGGCTGACGTGGCGGCCGTGGTTGGCGGTGGCCCATTCTATCGGGACCTCGAGGACGAGATCATTGGCGAACCCAAGATCGATGACAGCCCATGGAAGGCGAATTGCCTTGCAACGTTCGGGCAGCGGGGCTTGAGCGTCCTTCCTGTGGGCGCACTTCTTTTCGGGCCCACACGCCTGGGAACCCGCTTCACGCGGCCGTACTTCATCGATGACCGCCACGCGACGATAGATGAGGAAGCCTTTGGCGGGCACGGTGGCGCTACACGGACCAGCGTCGAACGTCATGGGAACCATTGGTCGATCCTGAGGCGACGCAAGCCCGACAGTTGGCCTCCCACCCTCTGAGGGGTTGGCGCGCGTCGCCGCATTTGCTTGATGGTTCCTGAGGCGGCCCTAGACCGCTTGTTCAAAAACGGGGACGGTCTTGGTCAAGAAGCTGCTGATCGCAAACCGGGGTGAGATCGCCGTGCGGATCGCCCGCACAGCCGCCGAGATGGGCGTGCCCACGGTGGCGGTGTTTTCCGAGGACGACGCGGCCTCGCTGCACACCCGCAAGGCCGACGAGGCGGTGGGCCTGAAGGGTTCGGGGCCGGCGGCCTATCTGGACATCGCCCAGGTGGTCGCCGCGGCCAGGGCGGCCGGCTGCGACGCCGTGCATCCGGGTTATGGGTTCCTGAGCGAGAACGCGGCCTTCGCGCGGGCATGCGCCGAGGCCGGACTGACCTTCATCGGGCCAAGCGCGGAGACGTTGGAGCTGTTCGGCGACAAGGGCCGGGCGCGGGCTCTGGCCCAGCAGTGCGGCGTGCCGGTGCTGCCGGGGACCGACGGACCGACCAGCCTGAAGGACGCCAAGGCCTTCTTCGCGAGCCTCGGCAAGACCGCGGCGGTGATGGTCAAGGCGGTGGCCGGCGGCGGCGGGCGCGGCATGCGGCCGGTGACGGACGCCAAGGATTTGGACGCCGCTTACGAGCGGTGCGCTTCCGAAGCCAAGGCCGCGTTCGGCAACGGCGACCTCTATGTGGAGCAGTTCCTCACCCGCGCGCGGCACATCGAGGTGCAGATCGTCGGCGACGGGGCCTCGGTCAGCCACCTGTGGGACCGCGAATGCAGCCTGCAGCGGCAGCGGCAGAAGGTCGTCGAGATCGCGCCGGCCGACATGCTGCCGATGGCGTTGCGGGAGCGGCTGTTCGCGGCGGGCGTGGCGCTGGGCGAGGCCGCCGGCTACCGCAGCCTGGGCACCATGGAGTTCCTGGTGGCCCCCTCCAGCAAGAATGGCGACAGCTTCGTGTTCATCGAGGGCAATGCGCGGCTGCAGGTCGAGCACACGGCCACCGAGGAGGTCACCGGCCTGGACCTGGTGCGGCTGCAGCTGCAGATCGCGGCGGGCCGGTCGCTGACCGATCTGCGCCTGACCCAGGGCGACGTGCCCGCGCCGCGCGGGCACGCGGTGCAGGCGCGGGTGAACCTGGAGACCATGGCGGCGGACGGCTCGGCCAGGCCGGCGGGGGGCATGCTCACCGTCTTCGAGCCGCCGTCGGGGCCGGGGGTGCGGGTCGACGGCTTCGGCTATGCCGGCTACCGCACCAGCGCGCGGTTCGACAGCCTGCTCGCCAAGCTGATCGTCCATGCGGGCGCGGGCGGGCTCAGCCGCGCCATCGCCAAAGCTTATCGCGCGCTCAGTGAATTCCGCATCGAGGGCTCGGCCAGCAACATCGCCTTCCTGCAGAACCTGCTGGCCCTGCCGGCGGTGGCGGCCGGCGAGGTCCATACCCGCTTCATCGAAGAGCACATGGGCGAATTGGCCGGCGCGCCCGAGGCCCATCCGAAACTCTATTTCGATGCCGCCGCGCGGGGGACCGCGGCGCCGGCGGGAAGCCAGCGCGTGGGCTACCAGGTCGACGCCGGCGATCCGCTGGCCATACTGGCGCTCGGCAAGCAGGAGATCGATCAGCCTGCAGAGGAAGCCGAGCCGGAGGGGCCGGAAGGGACCCGGCCGCTGCGCGCGCCGCTGCAGGGCACGGTGATCAACATCTCGGTGGCCGTCGGCGACGAGATCCGCGCCGGCCAGGCGCTGATGATCATGGAAGCCATGAAGATGGAGCATGTGATCGCCGCCGAGGTGTCCGGCATCGTGCGCCAGATCACCGTCGAAGTCGGCGACACCGTGTTCGAGGACCATCCGCTGGCTTTCCTCGAGGAAGCGGAGATCGACGGGACCGGCGGTCAGGACGACGAGGTCTTTGACCTCGATTTCATTCGCCCGGACCTGGCCGAGGTGCTCGACCGCCATGCCCGCACGATGGACGCCGCACGGCCGGACGCGGTGGCGCGGCGGCGCAAGACCGGCCAGCGGACGGCGCGGGAGAACGTCGACGACCTGCTCGACCCCGGCAGCTTCGTGGAATACGGGCCGCTGGTGGTGGCGGCGCGGCGGCGGCGCAATTCACTCGATGAGCTGATCGCCACCACCCCTGCTGACGGCATGATCATGGGCATGGGCGCGGTGAACGGCGACCGCTTCGCCGAGGAGCGGGCGCGGTGCGCCGTGCTCTCCTACGACTACACGGTGCTGGCCGGCACCCAGGGCGGCAACAACCACTGGAAGCTCGACCGGATGAGCGAGTTGATCCACCGCTGGAAACTGCCGACGGTGTTCTTCACCGAGGGCGGCGGCGGGCGGCCGGGCGACACCGAGGGCGGCGGCTTCACCCGCGGCTTCGAGTTCTGGGGCAGGCTGTCGGGAACCGTGCCGCTGGTGGGGGTGAACTCGGGCCGCTGCTTCGCCGGCAACGCCGCCATCCTCGGTTGCTGCGACGTGATCATCGCCACCAAAGACTCCGCGCTCGGCATGGGCGGGCCGGCGATGGTCGAGGGCGGCGGCCTGGGTGTCTTCCGGCCCGAGGAGATCGGCCCGATCAAGGTCATGCAGGCCAACGGCACCATCGACGTGCTGGTGGAGGACGAGGCCGAGGCGGTGGCCGCGGCGAAGACATACATCTCCTACTTCCAGGGCCCAGTCGCCGACTGGGCCTGCGCGGATCAGCGGCTGCTGCGCCGGGCGGTCCCGGAGAACCGGCTGCGGGTTTACGACGTCCGCAAGGTGATCGAGCTGATCGCCGATGAGGGCAGCGTGCTGGAACTACGGCCCAAGTTCGGCCTGGCCATGGTCACCGCCTTCATCCGCGTCGAGGGCCGGCCGATGGGGGTGTTCGCCAACAACCCGATGCATATCGGCGGGGCGATCGACAGCGACGCCTCGGACAAGGCCGCGCGGTTCATGCAGCTCTGCGAGGCCTTCGATATCCCCCTGCTGTCGCTCTCCGACACGCCCGGCAACATGGTGGGTCCGGAAGCGGAAAAGACCGGCCTGATCCGCCACTGCTCGCGGCTGTTCGTGATCGGGGCGAACCTGACCGTGCCGATCTTCTCGGTGATCATCCGCAAGTCCTACGGCCTGGGCGCCATCGCCATGACCGGGGGCAGCTACCAGGCGGCGATGTTCTGCGTCTCCTGGCCGACCGGCGAGTTCGGCGGCATGGGGCTGGAGGGCTCGGTGAAGCTGGGCTACCGCAACGAACTCGCCGCCATCGAAGACCCGCTGGCCCGCAAGGCGAGGTTCGACGAGATGGTCGCCAACGCCTACGCCAACGGCAAGGCCATGGCCCGCGGCTCCTATCCCGCGCTCGATGACGTCATCGACCCGGCCGACACGCGCCGCTGGATCGTCGGCGGGCTGAAGGCGCTGCCGCCGATCCCGCCGCGCACGGAGAAGAAGCTGCGCTGGGTGGACAGCTGGTAGAAGGCTTGATCCGAAGCGCCGGACGCGCGGTACTCTCAATCCTAGGACGGGAGGGCCTCAGATGAGCCAGTTCACGCGCCGCGGCGCGCTCAGTTTTGGAGCCGCCGCCCTCGCCGCGCCGGCGTTCGGTCAGCCGGTGACCACGGGCCGGGCCAAGGTTCCGGGCGGGACGATCTGGTGGAAGAAGGTGGGCGCCGGCTCGAAGCCGCCGTTGCTCACCCTGCACGGCGGGCCGGGTGCGGGGCATAACTACCTCTTGTCGCTGGCGGCGCTGGCGGACGACCGGCCGGTGATCTTCTACGACCAGCTGGGGTGCGGGCAGGCGGACAGCCCGGTCGACGAGAAGATCTACACGATCCAGCGCTCGGTCGATGAGCTGGACGCGGTGCGCCAGGCGCTGGACCTGAAGGAGATCGTGCTCTTCGGCCATTCGTGGGGCTCGATGCTGGCCATCGAATACCTCTGCCAGGGGCGCGGCGCCGGCGTGCAGAAGCTGATCCTCGGCGGGGCGCTGGCCAGCGTGCCCCAGGCCAACGCCGGCCAGATGCGGCTGATCGCGGCCATGCCCGACGGCGCGGGCGCCCGGATGCATACCCTGGAGGCCGCGCACAAGGAGGACAGCGCGGCGTACGGCAAGCTCACCGAACTCTTCTACAAGCGGCACGTCTGCAGGGCCGACCCGCCGCCGCCGGAATTCCTGGCGTCCATGGACATCGTCGGCAAGTCGATCGCCTATCGGGTGATGAACGGGCCGAACGAGTTCACCATCATCGGCGTGATCAAGGACTGGGACCGCCGCAAGGACCTACACAGGATCAAGCTGCCCACCCTGATCACCACCGGGGAGTACGACGAGGTGACACTCGACTGCCACCAGACCATTCACCAGGCGATCAAGGGTTCGACGCTGGAGATCTTCAAGGATTGCAGCCACATGACCATGTGCGAGCAGCCGGCGAAGTACGTGGCGTCGCTGCTGCGGTTCATGGCTTGATCATTCCCGGCGGAGCACCCTATCGGCGATCTGCGGGCCTTTGAGCCGGGCCGTATGGGCTGACTTGATGGCCGCGGGGTCGTAGGTCGGTCCCGTGACCCAGTCGAGGAAGCTGAGGCCCTTGGGCTCGGCCTCCTCCAGATAGGTCTCGAACGTGTAGTCGAGGATGCCGGTCCGCCCGGACTTAAGGTGGAGGTAGCGCAGGGAGAGCTGATCCAGGGCCTGCCGGATAGGCTGGCCTCGCCGAAAATGCATGTAGAGCGCGCTCATCATGCTGGCGCGATCCGCACCGGATTTGCAGTGGAAAAGCGCGGGATATTCGATCGACGCGAACAGGTCGCGGGCCGCCAGCACCTGCTCCCGGCTGGGGGCGTCGCGCGAGGTGATGGTGAAGTTCACGAGGGTCAGACCCAGCCGCTCGCAGGCGTCCTTTTCCAGGGCGTGGAAACTGGCGTCGAACCCGCCGCGAAGATTGACCACCGTGCGGACGCCCCTGGCCTTCCAGGCCGCGAGCTGGTGAGGCCAGGGCTGATTGCTTCGGACGGCCTCGTCAGAGATCCAGTGCGCGTTGCGAAACGGCAGCCGCAGATAGGCGTGATCTCGCCACAGGTAGTCGAGATAGGCCCAGAGACGCCCGTGGCGCGTCTTCAGATCGAACTGGGCCACGCCCGCATGCTCCGCTGTCCGCGATATCTTCCCTTCTCTCGCCTATCACGCGCCGCCCCGCGTCGCGCCATTTGGCCGCAGATCCTTTCTTCCCCGATTCAATGAGGGCTAGGCGCTCCGGCGTCGTCGTTGCTTTGTAGCCGGCATCAGCCGGCCCCCAACGAGCGAACGCCAGGCAATGTCCGGTTTGAACTGGAAAGCGATCGAGTCCGCGCAACTCGCGACGGATCCGTTCGATCACTTTTGCGTCTCCGAGGCGGTGACCCCGGTCTGCGCCGCGACGGTGGGTGCGGAATATCCGGCGATCCGCAGCTCAGGCTCGTTCTCGCTCGCCGACGCCCCGCCCGGCCCGATCCTGTCGGACCTCATCGCGGACCTGCAATCGCCCCGTTTCCGCGCGCAGATGGAACGGATCTTCGGCCTCAATCTCGAAGACAAGCCGACGATGGTGACCTTGCGCGGACAATGCTCGCCGCGTGACGGCCGAATCCACACTGATTCACGTTCGAAGATCCTGTCGCTGCTGCTCTACCTCAACGAAGGCTGGCAAGCCCCGGACGGCCGATTGCGCCTCCTGCGGGGAGGCGATCGGCTCGACGACTATGCCGTGGAGATTGCTCCGACCCTCGGCTCGCTGGTGGGCTTCCGCCGCACCGACAATTCCTGGCACGGCCACACGACCTTCGACGGCCAGCGGCGGGTCCTCCAACTCAACTACGTTCGGAGCGCCAGGGCGCCCTGGATCAACGCGCTGCGCCATCGTGTGTCGGCCCTATCCAAGCGCCCTGTCGCCTGATGGCGTCGGACGGCGGCCCGAGGCCTCCCCGGGTCTGGTGCCTGACCACCGGCGAGGCCGGGCTGCGCCAGCAGGCGCGGGGCCTGGCGGGCGAACTCTCCGCCGACTTCGAGGAGCGGGTGGTTCGCGTCGGCCGCCTGGCGGCCCTCGCGCCGCCTCGCCTGTTCGCCCTGACCCTTGCCGGGGTGCAACCTGTGGAAGGCCCCCTCGCGGGCCCCTGGCCCGACGTCCTGGTCAGCGCGGGACGCCGCGCCGGCCTTGCCGCCATGGCCGTCCGCCGCCGCAGCGCCGCGCCGCTGGTGACCATCCACATCCAGCCCCCCGGCGACCCCGCGGCCTTCGATCTTGTCGTCGCCATGCCGCATGACCGCGTGAGAGGCGGCAACGTGGTCGAGGTGGAAACCGCCCTGCACGGCTTGCGCGCTCAAGCCTTGGCCGCGGCCTCCGCGACCGGTGATCCGCGGTTTGCCGGCTTGCCCCGGCCATGGACGGCCGTACTGCTGGGCGGGGATACGGCGCGCACGCCGTTCTCCGTCGCCGCTGCGCAGCGCCTGGCCGACGGCCTGGACCGATTGCGGGCGAGTATCGGCGGGTCCTTGTTGGTGACGCCGTCCCGGCGCACGCCGCCCGCTGTCATCGCGACCCTCCGCGCGCACAACCACCGCGATATGGCGACGTTCATCTGGGACGGCGGCGGACCCAATCCCTACCTGCCGATGCTCGCCTGCGCCGACGGCATCGTGGTCACCGGAGACAGCATCTCGATGATCTCGGAGGCCCTGGCGACCACCGCGGACGTCTGGGTGTTCGAAGTGGATGGCGGAGAGCGGCATGCCCGCTTCGTCCAGGGACTGCTGGATCGCAAGCTGGTCGCTCGCCTCGGAGACCCCGCGCCCCCGAGGCGGCGCGAAGGGACCGATGCAACGCCCGTCGTCGCCGCCGTCGCCCGCCGGCTCATCCGCGAGAAACTACAGCTCCAGGCCTAGGCTATCTGCCGCCGCCCAGGGTTCAGTGCGGGACGTAGGTCCGCAGCACGTCTTCGATGATCCGCTCGAGTTGGCCCAGCGTGTTGCAGCTTTTGGCCACGTGGGTGAAGCGCTCATAGCGGTGCATGACGCTGTCGCCCTGGCCCCAGTAGCTCTCGGGTTCGGGGTTCAGCCAGATTACCGCGCGGGCCCGCTGCTGGATCAGGTGCATCAGGTCCAGCCGCGGATCGGCGAAGTTGGAGCGGCCGTCGCCCAGGAAGATCACCGTGGTGTGGCGGTCGACGCGGTCCAGGTGGTTCTCGGCGAAGTCCTGCAGCGCGCGGCCGTAGTCGGTCTGCTGGAAGCCGATGGTCTGCAGCACCTTGAGGATCGCGCCCTCGACGCCGTTGTCGTCGAGGATGGCGTTGACCGGAATCAGCCGCCCGGAGAAGGCGAAGGCGTCGAGCCGGTCGACCACCTCGTTCAGGGAATAGAGGAAGGTCAGCAGGAACTGGGCGGCGGCGGCTACGGACTTGGAGACATCGCAGATCGCCACGATCGAGGGCTTGTCGACCTTCTTGACCTTCCACGCGATCTCGAAGGGCACGCCGCCGTGGGCCATGGATTTGCGCAGCGTCTTGCGCACGTCCAAGTGGCCTCGGTTGGCGGTGTGGCGGCGGCGCGAATAGCGGTCGGCCAGGCGTTTCGCCATGCGTTTCACCAGCGCCTGCATCATCACCAGGTCGACCGGGTCGATGCCGCCGTCGGCGTTCAGCGCTTTCTTGGCCAGCATCTCTTCGCGCAGCGCCTTGCCCGAGCCGGCGGCGTAGAGCTCGTGCTGGCGCTCCACATAGGCCTTGGCCTGGTCGAGCAAAGCGCGGCGGCCGCGGTCGAGGCGTTCCGCCAAGCCTTGGCCCTCTGGCATCTTCCGCGCATTGGCGATGATCCGCTCGATCTCGGCCAGGCCCATCTCGTCGAGCAGGCGCCGCGTCATGCGGCTCCTCTGGGTGGAGAGCCGGATCTCGGCGACTCCGGCGCGCTCGGCGGCGGCCTCCATGGCCTGGGCGACGCTGGCCGCGTCGCCGCGCAGCAGCATCTGGGCGAGCTCAGACTCCGCGACGCCTGCCGCCTCGCTGGGGTTCTGGTCGCCTTCGGACTCAGGCGGCGGCGGTTCGAGGTCGAAGGCTGCGCGGCTGAAGAAGGTCTCGAAGGTGTTGTCGAACCGGCCGACCTCGTCGCGGCTCTTGGCGAGCACGGCGCAGAGCGCGTCCTTGAACAGCTCGCGGTCGGCGTAGCCGACGTTCTCCACCGTCCGCGCGGCGTCGATCGCCTCGGCCGGTGAGACCCGGACGTCGGCGGCGCGCAGGGCTCTTAAGAACTCTTCGAGGGTGTGCTGCATGGCTGGTCTAGCGTCGCTGCAGCAGCTCGACGATCTGCGGCTCGACGGCGGCGATGTCCTGCTCGAACTTCAGGATGACGTTCAGCGTATCGCGCACCAGGGTCGGCTCGAGATCCTTCGCGTGCAGCAGGATCAGCGCGCGGGCCCAGTCGACGGTCTCGGAGATCGACGGCGGCTTGCGCAGATCGAGCGTGCGCAGGGACTGGACAAAGGCCACCAGCTTGCCGGTCAGCGCGGCTTCGATGCCGGGCACGCGCGTCGCCACGATACGCTCCTCCAGCGCCGCCTCCGGCAGCGGGATGTGCAGGTGTAGGCAGCGGCGTTTCAGGGCGTCACCCAGGTCGCGGACGTTGTTGGAAGTGAGGAACACCAGGGGTGGGGTCTTGGCGATCACCACGCCCAACTCCGGCACCGAGACCTGGTAGGCCGAGAGCACCTCAAGCAGGAAGGCCTCGAAGGCCTCGTCGGACTTGTCGATCTCGTCGATCAGCAGGACGCAGCCGTCGTCGTGGCGCAGCGCCTGCATCAACGGGCGCGGCTCAAGGAACGGCTCGGAGAAGAACAGGTCGCCCATGCCATGCAGGCGCTCCATGGCCGCGTCCATATCGGGTGCGTCAGCGAGGGCTGCGCCCATCCGGTCCTTGAGAATCTGGGTGTAGAGAAGCTGCTTGCCGTACTTCCACTCGTAGAGCGCTTTGGACTCGTCGAGGCCCTCGTAGCACTGCATGCGGATCAGCGGCTTGGCCATCAGCCGCGCGGTGGAGAGCGCGAGCTCTGTCTTGCCGACGCCGGCCGAGCCCTCGACCAGGATCGGCTTCTGCAGGTTCACGGCCATATAGAGGGCCGTCGCGATACGCCGCGAGGCAATGTAGCCGACCCCGCCCAGGCCTTCGACCAAGGCGTCGACGGAAGCAAAGGGATCGGCGCCCGAAAGGGCCGGCGCCGTTGGGGAAATCGTCAAAGTCACAAGCTTTCAAAATGAAGGCGCGAAGGTCCGCGCACGCGGTCTGGAATGAGCTGATTGTGCCAAGCGGCCGGGACGAGGGCAAACGGGAACCCGCTTCCGGAAATTAACTAAGTCATTCTCGTGGTTTACGCGAACTTCACTCGCGTGGGCGTATGGGGTGGGCAATGCGACCGATCCCGCCCCTCCGCGTAACGCCCCCGGTCGCCCTGTGCGTGGCCCTCTGCGTGGCCGCCGGCCTCACCGTCCCTACGCGGGCAGGGGAGCTGGCGCTGACCCTGGAAACCCCGGCGGGCAAGCCCGTGGCCAACGCCGTGGTGATGGTGCATTCGCAAGGCGCTCAACCCCGCGCGTCAATCCGCTTTCCCTGGGCCTACGTGATGGCCCAGAAGGACACCCAGTTCGACCCGTTCGTGCTGATCGTGCCGGTGGGCGCCGACGTCTCGTTCCCCAATCGTGACCCGATCCGCCACCACGTCTTCTCGTTTTCGCCGGCTAAGCCCTTCGAGCTGAAGCTCTACAGCCGCGACGAGACCCGCGTGGTCAGCTTCCCCAAGGCCGGCGTGGTCAGCCTGGGCTGCAACATCCACGACAACATGACCGCCTTCATCCGGGTGGTGGACACCCCCTACGCCGTCAAGAGCAACGCGGCCGGCCAGGCGGTGATCCGCGACCTGCCGGCGGGCGCGGCGACGGTGACGGTCTGGCATCCGTTCATGAAGGTTCGCGGCGGCGAGCAGAGTCGCGACGTTGTCGTGCCGGCTTCGGGCGCGCTGGCGCTGGCGATGGTCGCCGACCTTCGGCCACCGCCGCTGCGGCGGGGCGGCTACTGATGCGCCTGGAGATGCTCGCGCGCCTGCGGATGTTCTCGCGGCTGCGCACCCGGCTGACCGTGCTCTATGTGGCGCTCTTCGGGGTGACGCTGCTGCTGGTTTCCGGCGCGGTGTTTACCGCCATCGACGGCGCGGCCCAGCGGCAGGTGCGCGGTGAACTGACCGCCGCCGGCACGGTGTTCGACCGGGTCTGGTCGCTGCGCTCCGATCGCCTGCGGGAAGGCGCCTCGCTGCTGTCGCGCGACTTCGGCTTCCGCGAGGCTGTGGCCACCGGTGATTCCGCCACCATCGTTTCAGCGATGGAGAACCTGAAGCAGCGGTTCAACATCGACCGTGCCTTCATCGTCACCACCGACGGACGGATGATCGGCGACGATACGGGCGCGCTGGCCAAGGACGCGCCCAGGCTGACCGCGGCCTTCGACACGGCCGACGATCCCGCTGGCGTGGTCATGCTCGGCGGTCAGCCCTACCAGGTGATCGGCGCGCCGGTGCTGTCGCCCGACCAGATCGGCTGGCTGGTGTTCGCCGTCCGCCTCGACCGGACCGAGATGAGCGCGCTGGAAAAGCTCTCGGCCATTCCGCTCAGCGCCACCGTGCTCAGCCATGAGATCCGAGGCTGGCGGCTGGCCGACAATCCGCGGGCAGCGGGTCAGGAAGGGCTCAGCCGGTTCATCGACGCCGAGCTGAAGAAGCACATGACCACGGCCCAGGCGCTGCAGCAGCGCGACGGGGCGGCGTTGGCGCTGGTGAAGCCCCTGCCGGCGCTGACCCGCGACGCGCCGGCGGTGCTGGTGCTGCGCTATCCGCTGGCGCTGGCGCTGGCGCCCTACCGGCCGATGCTGATCATCGTCGCGCTCGCCGGGATCGCCGGCCTGGGGGTCGTCGCCTGGGGGTCCTGGGTGCTCGCTCGCGGCATCACCCGGCCGATCTCAGCGCTGGACGAGGCCGCCCAGCGCCTGCAGCGCGGCGAAGACGCCCAGGTGGTCATCGAGACGCAGGACGAGATCGGCCGTCTGGCCGGCAGCTTCAACACCATGGCCACCGAGATTCGCGACCGTGAGCGGAGGATCACCCACCTCGCCCTGCATGATGGCGAGACCGGCCTGCCCAACCGCCTCGCGCTCGAGCGGGTGGTCGAGGCGCTCTCCGACCTGCCGCCGGGCCAGGTCTATGTGGCCGCGCTCGGCATCCACCGTTTCGACCATCTGCGCGGCGCCATCGGCTATGCCTTGGCGGCCCAGGCCATGCGGATGATCGGCAACCGCCTGGGCGGGCTCGCGCCTGCCTCCGGCGTCGCCCGCATCGCCTCCGACGTCCTGGGCTTCGCCCTGATCGCCGCCGGGCCTGAGGCCGCCGCGGACGATGCGGCGCGGCTGATGGCCGAGCTGGAACACCCGCTGAACCTCGGCGGCGACGCCATCGACGTGACGCTGAACCTGGGTCTGGCGCCGATCATCCGTGGCGCGGGGCCCGGCGCGGCCATCGAGCAGGCCAATATCGCGCTGGACCAGGCGCGGGCCTCCAAGCGCAAGGTCGCCTTCTTCGATGCCGTCGCCTACGGCGATCCGGCCTCCAACCTGTCGCTGATGAGCGGCATGCTGGGCGCGCTGGAGGACGGGGCGCTGGAGCTGTTCTACCAGCCGAAATTCGACATGCGCCAAAGCCGGGTCACCGGCGTCGAGGCGCTGTCGCGCTGGCGCCACCCGCTCCGCGGCATGCTGTCGCCCGACCTGTTCATCCCGATGGCCGAGGAGACCGGACACATCCGCACACTGACGGAATGGGTGCTGAAGCGTGCGATCGCCGACCAGCGGACCATGGCCGAGGCCGGCCACGAACTCGACATGTCGATCAATATTTCCGGCCGGACGCTCGGCGAGCCCGACTTCGCCGACTTCGCCCTGGACGAGGCGGCCGGCGCCGCCGGCAAGCTGATGTTCGAGATCACCGAGACGGCGGTCATCGAGAACCCCGACGCGGCGCTGGCGATGCTCGACCGCTTCGCCGAGGCCGGTATCGCCATCTCCATCGACGACTTCGGCGCCGGACTGTCGTCGCTGGCCTATCTGAAGCGGATCCGCGGCCAGGAGCTGAAGATCGACAAATCGATCGTCCAGGGGGTCACCGAGAGCCAGCGCGACGCGCTGATCGTCCGCTCGACCATCGACATGGCCCACTCGCTCGGCCTGAAGGTCACCGCCGAGGGTGTCGAGACCAACGCCTGCTATGCGCTGCTGGGCGCGATGGGCTGCGACCAGGCGCAGGGCTATCTGATCGCCAAACCTTTGCCGTTAAAGGAACTTTTGACGTTTATCGGCGAGGATCAGCTTAGAGAACGCAGTTACGGCTGAGTGTTGGAGGCCGACATCCCTCGGTCCTGGGCCATATCACTGACCGCGCTGAGCCTGGCCTGTTCGCTGGCCGGCGCGGCGCGTGCGCAGTCCGACATCGTCTCACCCGACACCTTCCACGGCCTGGTCGAGGTGCGCGCGGCGGCCGCGAACGGCGAGCGCTCGTGGCTGCATGGCGGCTTCGGCAAGACCTCGGTCTCGGGGGGTGGGTCGGGCAATCTGGCGGTCAGCCAGGCCGTGCTCGAATGGAAGCCGAAGTTCAGCTTCTCGGTCTCCGGCGTGGTCAGTGTCCAGGCCCAGTCGCGGCTGCGGCCCGGCCTGGATCTGGACGAGGCCTATCTGCAGCTGCGCGCCCCGCCGGGTGAATGGGGCAGGCTCTCCGCGCGGGTGGGCTACTTCTACCCGCCCGTCTCGATGGAGCATGACGGGACGGGGTGGACCACGCCCGACATGCTGAGCGCATCGGCGCTGAACACCTGGATCGGCGAGGAGGTCAAGGTGGCCGGCGTCGAGGCGAGCTGGCGCAAGACCCTTGGCAGCCATGAGCTGGAGGCCACCGGCGCGGTGTTCGGCTGGGACGACACCGCCGGCACCCTGCTGACGTTCCGTGGCTGGGCGTTGGGCGAGACCCGCGCGGGTGTCAGCGCCAGCTACCACCTGCCGCCTCTGTCGCCGTTCGCAATGAGGTTCCAGGTCGACGAGACCTATCCGTTCCGTGAACTCGACAAGCGCGCCGGCTACTACGGCCGCCTCGAGTGGCGCCCGCCCGCGCCGGTCGCCTTCAACGCCCTCTACTACGACAACGCCGGCAACCGCACGGCCGTCGACTCCGACGGCCAGTGGGCCTGGGAGACGCGGTTCCTCAATGTGGGCGTGCGCTGGGAGCCGTCCGCCGAGGTCCGGGTGCTGGCCCAGGCGATGACCGGCGAGACCAGGGAAGGCTATTCGATCCCTGGCGGAATCTGGTTCGACATGGGCTATCAGGCCGCCTACGTCCTGGCCTCGCGCAAGCTGGGCGAGGACGCCGTCAGCGGGCGGATCGACGCTTTCCGCACGCGCGACCGCACGTTCCGCAGCCTCGACGACAATCAGGAGAACGGCTGGGCGGCCACGGCCTCCTGGCGCCATCGCCTGGCGCCGCACGCGGACCTCCTCGTCGAGGCCCAGCACATCGACAGCAAGCGCGCGGCGCGGCGGCTCGTCCCCGAGGCGCCGAAGCACGATCAGAACATCCTGCAGGCGGCGCTGCGGCTGTTCTTCTAGTGTCCCGATTCCGAAGTTCGCAAGCTCTTGTGGCTGGCTCGGACGAACTTCGGAACCGATGAAGACACTAGCAAGTGTAGGTTTCTAGTGTGCTTTTTGGATTTGAAGTTCGCAACCGAGCAAGACCCGGAATGACGCGAACTTCAAATCCAGCATACTAGCCCTTCATCTCATGCTTGTGCCGGGTGGCCGGCGGGCGCAGCTCCAAGGTCAGGGGCAGGGCGGCGTTGGCCGTCACACTCAGCGGCCGCTCCGCCGGGGCGTGGGCCTTCATGTCCGGATGCCACAGGGAGACCTCGGCCGCGCCTGAGGGCACGCCGCGGATCACCGCCTCGCCCGCGGCGTTGGTCTTGGCTGCGTAGGGGCTGTCAGTGACGTAGATGAAGCCGATCATGCTGTCGTGGATATTGCAGCCCAGCGGCACGACGCCGGCCTTCTCGAAGGTGACCGTGCGTTCCGCCTGCTGGCCGTAGAGTTTCAACTCGAATTTCTTGGTCGGCGCGAAGGAATAGACGTGGTGGCGGACCTTGTCCTTGTTGGGGAAACCCACCGTCGAGCCCACCGGTACGATCAGCACATAGGGATTAAACGCGATGTTCTGCTGGGTCATGACGATCGGCCAGCTGAACTTGATCGGCTGGCCCACCGCGCCGCCGGCCGGATGGACCACCACCACGGCGTCAGGCAGAGGCGCGCCGTCATCGCCGTGAACGCTGAACGTAAGATCCGCCGCCGCGGCGTGGGTGGCCGTCAGAGTCAGCGCCGCCAGGGCGATCAGAAGATTTCTCATGTCCTCCAAGTAGATCGTTCGCTTGAACGACATGTAAACGGGTTACCGGGCAATTCTCCGGTCCACATGGCGTGGATCGGAGACGCTGTACCCATGAGAGTGTTGGTTGGACTGTGCGGCGCGGTTGCAATGCTCGCCGCGGCTGGCGCTGCCCAGGCCGGGGAACTGCGTGCCAGCGGCAAGCTGCTGCTGACCGGCGGAGTGAGCAATGTCGAGGGCGCGGGCGGCGGCGGCATCGCCTCGTGGGCGACCATCACCGGCTACGAGACCCGCGACGGGATCGGCGGTAACGTGCACGCCACCTACATCAATCTGCCGGACTATCAGTTCACCGCCTATGGCGTGGCGGCGGGCTTCTACGACCGCCTCGAGGTCAGCTACGCCCGTCAGGCGTTCGACACCCAGGGGACGGGCGCCAAGTTCGGCCTCGGCTCCGGCTTCACCTTCCACCAGGACGTGGTCGGCGCGAAGCTGCGGGTGCTGGGCGATGCGGTCTACGACCAGGATAGCTGGCTGCCGCAGGTTTCGCTGGGCGCCCAGTACAAGAAGGCCGACCGCGGCACGGTGATCGGCCTGCTCGGCGGCAGGAAGGACTCCGGCGTCGACTGGTACGCCGCGGCCACCAAGCTGCTGCTGAACCAGAGCCTGGTGCTGAACGGCGCGGTGCGCGCCACCAAGGCCAACCAGACAGGTCTGCTAGGGTTCGGCGGCGGCAAGAACGACCACTATCAGGCGCAGTTGGAGGGTTCGGCGGCCGTGCTGCTCAGCCGCCGGCTGGTGGTGGGGGCGGAATACCGCACTAAGCCCGACAACCTGCCGGGCCTGAAGGAGGACGACTGGATGGACGTCTTCGCGGCCTTCGCGCTGAACAAGACCCTGTCGGTCACAGTGGCCTATGCGGACCTCGGCGAGATTGCCACTTTCAAGGGCCAGCGCGGGGTCTACCTATCGCTGCAAGCAGGATTCTAGCATATGATCCGTAGTCTGACGTTCATTGCCATCCTGACGCTCTCAGCCCCCGCCTTGGCCGAGGAAAAGTCGGTCGATCCCTATACCCAGTCGAACGCCAACGCGGGGGCCAAACCGTTCGCCGACGACCGTCTGCTGGTCGAATTCCACGGTCCAGCGGGGGTGTCGAAGATCATCGACGAGATGCTGGATGACTGCGTGAAGGATCCGCGCACGGCCGACATCTTCAAGGCCACAGACATGGAGCGTCTGCGCCGCACGCTAAAGGAACAGATCGTCTACATACTGGGTGGCAAGATCGACTACACCGGTCGCGACATGAAGGCCGTGCACAAGGACCAGGGCGTCCAGCAGATCGATTTCAACATCCTGGTCGAGTATCTGCAGATCGCCATGGACCACGAGCACGTGCCGTTCCGCGCCCAGAACCGTCTGCTGGCCAAGCTCGCGCCGATGCAGCGCGACGTGGTGGTCCGCTAGTGTGCTGAATTTGAAGTTCGCCCGCTTCAGGGTCGCGCGCCGGAGCGAACTTCAAATTCTTAAAGCACACTAGAAGCATAGGCTTTCTAGTGTCCTCATCGATTCCGAAGTTCGCCACAGCCCGCCACAAGCGCATGCGAACTTCGGAATCAGGACACTAAATCCTAGACGTCGAACTCGACGCCCTGGGCGAGCGGCAGGGTCGCGCCGAAGTTCACCGTGTTGGTGGCGCGGCGCATATAGGCCTTCCAGCTGTCGGAGCCGGCTTCGCGGCCACCGCCGGTTTCCTTCTCGCCGCCGAAGGCGCCGCCGATCTCGGCGCCCGAAGGGCCGATGTTGACGTTGGCGATGCCGCAGTCGCTTCCGCGCGCCGAGATGAACAGCTCGGCCTCGCGTAGGTCGTTGGTGAAGATCGATGACGACAGGCCCTGCGGCACGTCGTTCTGCAGGCGAATGGCCTCGCCGAGGTCGGCATAGCGCATCACGTAGAGGATCGGCGCGAAGGTCTCACGGCGGACGACCTCGGCCTGCTGGCTCATCTCCACCAGCGCCGGTCGGACGTAGACGGCGTCGTCGCAGCCTGCGACCTCGACCCGCTCACCGCCGCAGACTTGGCCGCCAGCCGCCTTTGCGTCGGCCAGCGCGCGCCGGTGGCCCTCGAACGCCTGGGCGTCGATCAGCGGACCGACGAGCGTGCCGGTCTGCCGTGGGTCGCCCACCGCCACTGATGCGTAAGCGGCTTTCAGGCGCGGCAGGAAGGCGTCGTAGAGGCTCTCGTGGACGAACAGGCGGCGCAACGTCGTGCAGCGTTGGCCGGCGGTGCCCATGGCGGCGAAGGCGACCCCGCGCAGGGTCAGGTCCAGGTCGGCGGTGGGGGCGACGACGGCGGCGTTGTTGCCGCCAAGCTCCAGCAAGGCGCGGGCGAAGCGGGCGGCCAAGCGAGGCGCTACGGCCCGCCCCATGGCAGTCGAGCCGGTGGCCGAGACCAGCGGGACCTTTGGGTGTTCGACGAGGGCCTCGCCGACCTCGCGGCCGCCGAGTATCACCGACGACAGGCCGGCCGGCGCTTCGCCGAACTTCGCCGCCGCGCGTTCAAAGAGGGCCTGGACGGCGAGGGCGGTCAGCGGAGTCTTTTCCGAGGGCTTCCAGACGACGGCGTCGCCGCACACGAGGGCGAGCGCGGCGTTCCACGACCAGACCGCCACCGGGAAGTTGAAGGCTGAGATCACGCCCACGACGCCCAGCGGATGCCAGGTCTCCATCATCCGGTGGTCGGGCCGCTCGGTGGCGATGGCCAAGCCGAAAAGCTGACGCGACAGGCCCACGGCGTAGTCGCAGATGTCGATCATCTCCTGCACTTCGCCGGCCGCCTCGGAGACGATCTTGCCGGCTTCCAGCGTGACCAGGGCCGCCAGGTCGGCCTTGGCCGCGCGCAGCTCCTCGCCCAGCAAGCGGACCAGCTCGCCGCGGCGGGGGGCGGGGACATTGCGCCAGGCGAGATAGGCGCAATGGGCGGCCTCGACCGCCTTTGCCACCATGGCAGGCGTCGTGTCGTGAACCTGGGCGATCGGCTCGCCGGTGAGGGGCGAATGGACGGCGCGCTCGCCGCCGGTCCACAGCGACTCGGCCACGCCGAGCCTACCAAGCACCTGGGTGGCCTCGGCCCGGGCCGAACTGATCTTCGATTGGGCGGTCATGTTTTCTTGCTCGGGGTCTCTTACTCGGCGGCGGCGCGCAGTTGATCTTCGTCGGCAGCGTAGAAGGCGCCGAAGCGGTTGCCCAGGAATTGCGCCAGGGGAATGTCCTCCTGGCGGATGAACCCGGCCTGCGGCAGGGCGCCCTCGGCCAGCAGGTCAACGACGGCACAGACGGCGCCGGCCGTGGTGATCTGGATGGCGCTCTTCATCGCGCCCGCGATGGGTTGGGCGAAAACCTTGTTGACGTAGGTCTCCTGCATCAACCGCCCTTCCTTCAGTCCACTGACGGTTACGAAGACGATGACCACGTCCTGAAGGGTGGCGGGGACGGCGTTTTCCAGGATGTCCTTGAGCAGCGGTCGGCGGTTGCGCAGGCCCAGATCGTTCAGCAGCGCCTTCATGATCGCCGCGTGGCCAGGGTAGCGGATGGTGCGGTAGTTGAGATTGCGCACCTTGCCAGCGAGCGTCTGGCAGAGCGTGCCCAGGCCGCCGGAGGTGTTGAAGGCTTCGTAAATCACCCCGTCGAGGGCGAACTCCTCGCACTCCTCCAGCGCCGGGACCTCGCGCAGGACCCCGTTCACGATCGCCTCGCAGGGTTCGCAGTATTCGTTGATCACCCCGTCGGTCGACCAAGTCAGGTTATAATTCAAGGCGTTGGAGGGATAGCGCGGCAGGGCGCCGACGCGCAGGCGCACGTCGTGCAGTTCGTCGAAATGCTTGGCCAGGTCCCAGGCGGCGATAGTGATGAAGCCGGGGGCGAGGCCGCATTGCGGAATGAAGGCGGTCTTCGCGTCCGCCGCCAGCTCACGCACCACCCGGCTCGCGGCGACGTCCTCGGTGAGGTCCAGATAGTGGGCGCCGGCGGTTTTGGCTGCGCGGGCGACGATGGTGGTCAGGTGATAGGGCGAGGCGTTGACCACGGCAAAGCAGCCGCCCAGCGCCTGGGCGAGCGTCTGCGGGTCGTCAATCGGCATGGCCGCGGTCGCGGGCCTGGGCCGGGCGTCCAGCGCGGCGAGCGCCTGGGCGTTCTGGTCGATGACCAGCACCTCATAGGCGCCGCTCAGCAGGCTGGCGATGGTAGAGCCGATCTTGCCGGCTCCGACGACGGCGACCTTATGCACGATGAAATCCTCCTGGGCGTGTCGTCCAAGGCTGACGGTTCGCGGCGCCGGTTTCAACTCGACTTTCGGCGTTAATGAGGATTATATTGGTCGAATAGACCACCGAATTCGGCGAATCGACGACGATGGACGATCTCGACGACCATCTGCTGGCGCGCCTCAGGGAGAACGCCCGCGCACCCGTCGCCGAGCTCGCTCGCGCGCTCGGCCTCTCGCGCACCACGGTGCAGAGCCGGCTTGCCCGCCTGGAGCGCTCAGGGGTCATCGCCGGCTACGCGGTCAAGCTGTCGGAAGCCCGCGAGGCGGCCCTGATCCACGCCTTTGTCATGCTCACCGTCGAGCCGAAGCAGGCCGCGGCCGTCACATCGGCGCTGAAACGCATGCCGGGCGTGCGCAAACTGCAGTCGGTCAGCGGACCCTTCGACATGATCGCTGCGGTGGAGGCCGCCAACGTCGGCGAGATGGATGCCCTGATCGACGAGATCGGCGGTCTGCGCGGCGTAGAGCGCACCAATTCCTCGATCGTGCTGGCGACCAAGTTCGACCGGTAGTGATGGGCTTGGATTCCCGCTTTCGCGGGGATGAGTCGCCACACGCTCATTTTTGCCGTGACGGCTTCAGACCTTGCATGGCTTCAAGGTTGCCCCCCAGCCGATCCTCCTGCACGGCTTTCAACAGCACGCGGGCAGCATTCTTGACCTCCAGCTGTATCGCCGTGTCGGTATCCAACTCGTCGTGGCTGGTGGCGTAGGGCTTCCAGTAACCCACGTAGCGGTCCAGTTCGGCGGTGGGCCCGGCGGAGCGCAGCTCCATTGAACTAAGCCAGTCGTGGAGCGCGCTGCGGACATTCTGTGCCCCTTCCACGTCGCCGTGCACCACAAGGGCGAACTGCCGGCCCGCCAGGTGCTTGGGATAGTCCCAGCCGTCGAGCTCTAGCTGCTTGGCTTCTTTCGGTTTCTTGCCGTGGGTCGAGCTGGGATCGGGGTTGCCGCCGTCGGCGCAGACCAGCCGGTCGATCATCAGCTTCAGCGGCGAGGAGGTCATGTACCAGTTGACCGGCGTGACGATCATCACGCCGTGAGCCTCCACCCACATGGGGTAGATCTCGTTCATCCAGTCCTGAGTCTGGCCCAGCGAATAGTTCGGGTAGCAGGAGCACGGCCAGTGGCAGAGCGCCGCGGCGGTAGAGAAGCAGGCCTTGCAGGGGTGGATCTCGCGCCCGTACTCCGAGGTCAGCCGCGACAGGTCCAGCACATTGACCTCGGCGCCCTTGGCGCCGCCCAGGATGCGCCGCGCCATGGCGATGAAGCGGTAGGACTTGGACATCTCGCCCGGGCAGGTGTGCTCGCTGCGCGACGAGGCGTTGATCAGCAGGAAGCGCATCGGCCCTTTCTCGTCGTCGTGCCGCGCCTGGGCGGCCTTCACCGCGTCGCGCGCGGCGATCCAATCCACCGACAGGTCGTAGCTCGGGTCGGCGAAGCCCTCGCCCGCCTTGCGCGTCACCGGCGACTTGCGGGCATTGATGTAGCCGTCCCAGGCCGCGTCGGCGATGCGCGCCAGGTCGGCGGCCAGCGGCCCGAAGGCGGGATCCTTGAACTGGCTGTTGAAGCGGGCGGTGAACGCGGTCTTGGTGAGCTCCGGGCTCGGCATGCCCTTGCGGGGCTCGGGGGCGCGAGGCGGCATGCGGTCTGGCTCCTGGATTGACGCCAGGAGCCAACGGGGTGATGAGCTGCCAGTTCCGTAAAATCCGCGCGTGAAAACAGCCGTTTCCGGTGTTTTTCCGCTGTAAACCTGACCTAAACACACCCTGGCCTAAGGTGTGCGCTCACTCGGAGTGCCCTCGGCCCCCATGAAATCGCTTTCGCGCCGGTTCCTGATCAGCGTTGGGCTGATGTCGCTGGTCATGACCGTGCTCGGCACGCTGGGGGCGTTCGTCGTCTTCGAGCGCGAACTGTCGAGCCGTCAGATCGGCTACCTGACCGACTACGTGCGCGAGCGCTCCAGCAACGTCGACCGCCAGTTCTCCAATCTGTCGACCCTGCACAAGGCCGCCGGCGAGGAGCTTGAACGGCGGATGAACCTGCTGACCCCGGTCCAGGTCGACGCCCTCGCTGACGAATACTTTCCGCTCCAGTCCGACGGCACGCGCCGCAGCCGCCCGAAGTATTTCGACGGGGCCATGGAGCGGGGCGAATACACCTACGGCATGGGCTCCTACATCGGCCAGGCCGAAAAGATGACGCCCGAGCAGAAGAAGTCGCTGGTGGCCGCCTTCCAGCTGGTCTCCAACTTTGGCCAGGCCGCCCGGCGCGAGTACGACAACTTCTACTTTTTCACCCCGCCGGCGACCCGGCTGGTGGTCTATGGGCCCGACCGTCCCGACCACCTGATGTTCTACCGCCATGACGCGCCGGCCGACCTGTCGATCGCCAACGAAGAGATGGCCAGCACCACCTCGCCGGCGTTGGATCCCACGCGGGTGACGCGCTGCACCAACCTGCAACGCCTGATCCAGGACAAGGTCGGCAAGCGGCTGGCGACGGCCTGCATGACGCCGGCCTACGTCAACGGCCGCTACGTCGGCGCCTTCGGGTCGTCGATGGAACTGACCCACTTCTTCCTGAACGCTGTGAAGGATACGCCCTCCGGTGCCTCGCCGATGATCGTCACGTCCAAGGGTGAGCTAATCGCCTATCCGGGCTTCACCGATCAGTCGAAGAGCCCGGAGAAGACCCTGGCCGGCTACGAGAGAAACTTCGGCCTGAGGAAGCTGATCGTCGCCGTCGCCAAGGATGGCCGTGAAAACGGCGTGATTGCCAGCCCGGACGGGCGCCAGATCGTCGCCTTCGGCCGCCTGAGCGGCCCTAACTGGTATCTGCTGCTGACCTATCCCAAGGCCGAGGTGATGACCTCGGCGGCACGCTCGGTCTCCTGGGTGCTGCTGATCGGCGGCATCGCTTCGGCGTTGCAGACGCTCGCTGTCGTATTGCTTGCGCGGCGCAGTATCGTGCGACCGGTCGAGCGACTGGCGGCCTCCTGCGAACCGGAGGACGGCGCCGAGCGTCCCGACGTCAGCGATGTCGAACGCCGCAATGACGAGATCGGCGTCCTGGCCACCTCGCTGCGCACCGAGCGCGAGAAGACCGAGGCGGTGATGGCCTCGCTGGAGGACCGGGTCAGCGAACGCACCGCCCAGCTCGAGCGCGCCAACACCGAGAAGTCGCGCTTCCTGGCCAACATGAGCCACGAACTGCGCACGCCCCTGAACGGCGTCATCGCCATTTCCGAGACCCTGGCCGGCAAGCAGACCACCGCCAAGGGCCGCGAGCTGGCTGAGCTGATCGTCTCCTCCGGCCGGCTGTTGGAACGCGTGCTGACCGACATTCTCGACTTCTCGAAGATCGAGGCGGGCGAGATCACCCTCACCCGCGACGAGTTCTCGATGAACCGGCTGGTGGGCGGTATCGCCGAGCTGCACCGCGCGTCCGCCCAGAGTAAGGGCCTGGCGTTTCACTGGGCCGTCGCGCCGCAGGCCGAAGGCTGGTTCGCCGGCGACACGGTCAGGCTCACCCAGGTGCTTTCCAACCTGCTCTCCAACGCGGTCAAGTTCACCGAGGCCGGCCAGGTCCGACTGGATGTCAGCCGCAATGACGACGGCGTCGGCTTCGCCGTGTCCGACACCGGTATCGGTTTCGACGAGGAGACCGGCGCCAGGCTTTTCCGCCGCTTCGAACAGGCTGACGCCTCGATCCGCCGGCGCTTCGGAGGCACGGGCCTGGGCCTGGCCATCAGTCGCTCGCTGATCGAGCTGATGGGCGGCCGGATCGAGGTCGCCTCCACGCCGGGCGAAGGTTCGACCTTCCTGGTACGGGTCCCGCTCGAGGCGCTCGATGGCGAAGCTCAGGTCGACGCTGGTCAGGCGCCGGACGTGATCGACATCGCCGGCGCCCGCGTGCTGGTGGCCGAGGACCATCCGACCAACCAGAAAGTCGTCGAACTGATCCTGGAATCGGTCGGCGTGACCCCGACGATCGTCGAGAACGGCGCGCTCGCGCTGGCCGCTCTGAAGGCCGAGCGCTTCGACGTGGTGCTGATGGACATGCAGATGCCGGAGCTGGACGGCCTGTCGGCCACCGTCATGCTGCGCGCCTGGGAGAAGCAGACCGGAAGCCGGCGCACGCCGGTGATCATGCTGACCGCAAACGCGCTGGACGACCACGTCCGCTCCAGCCAGGAGGCCGGCGCCGACCTGCATCTGTCAAAGCCGATACACGCCCAGGCGCTGATCGAGAGCATCATGCACGCCATCGCCGCCCAGCCCGGCGAATCCCCCGGCGCCGAGGCCGACGTCGCCTAGTGTGGTGGTTCCGAAGTTCGCCTGATGGATGGGGCAAGCTCTGTCGCGAACTTCAGAACCGTAAAACACAATAGAAACATAGACTTGCTAGTGTCCTTATCGATGCCGAAGTTCGTCGGACACCCGCCCCAGACGTGGGCGAGTTCGGAATCGGGACAGGGCTTGGCGTCCGGGTTCAGGTAGATCGTCGTCCCGGCCGGGACCTTGAACGTGACCTAGCGGTAGGTCTGGTGATCGGCATGGGTCATGATGCCGCTAAGCGTGAGGTCCTGCGCTGCGGCAGGCGCGCCAACGAGCATCGCGAGCGCGACGGCCAGGACCGCCGCGCTCGCTCTGGATGGCACCCGGATAGTCAGGGCGCCTCGTTCGACATCACGATCGTCCCGGACGCAGCGAACATGCCGCCGACGCCGTGGGCGATGCTGATCTTGGCGCCCGGCGCCTGGGCCGGTGCGATCCCGCGCATTTGCCGAACCGACTCCTGCAGGGCGTACATGCCGTACATGCCTGAGTGCATATAGGAGAGCCCGCCGCCGTTTGTGTTCAGTGGCAGTTTGCCTCCAATCGCGGTGTTCCGCTCCCGGATGAAAGCCGCGGCCTCGCCCGGTTTGCAGAAGCCGAGGTCCTCCAGGCCGTAGAGCGGCAGGTGGGCGAAGGCGTCGTAGATCATCAGGTGGTCGACGTCGGAATGCGTGATGCCGGCCTCCTCGAATGCCTTCTTGCCGGAGACCCGGAAAGCCTTGGAGGACGCGAAGTCCTCCATCTGACTGACCATCGGCGTCTCGACGCTCTCGCCGGTTCCGAGGATGTAGACCGGCTTCTGCGGAAAGTCCCTGGCCCGCTCGGCGGAGGTCAGTATCAGCGCCCCGCCGCCGTCGGTGACCAGGCAGCACATCAGCTTGGTGAACGGCCAGGCGATCATGTCGGCGCTCATCACGTCATCGACGGTGATCGGGTCGCGGAAGCTGGCGCGCGGGTTCTTGGCCGCCCATTCGCGCTGGATCACGGCCACCGGGGCCATGTCCTCGGGCTTGAGGCCATAGGTCTTCAGGTAGCGCAGCACCGGAATGGTGAACATGGTCGGCGGGCCCATCGGGCCGTAGGGCATTTCGAACTGGCCGTTGAGGCTGGCCCCGCCTCCGCCGCCGAACCGGCCCCCCCCGCCGACGCGGCTGCGCCCGCTCTCGCCATGGGTGATCAGGACGGTGTTGCAGAGCCCCTCGTTGATCGCCGCCGCCGCGTGGCGGACGTGCAGCATGAACGAGCAGCCGCCGACACTGGTGCCGTCGGCGTAGGTGGGCGTGATCCCCAGGTAGTAGGCGAGCTCGGTGGGGCTGGCGCCGGCGGTGGCGACGCCGTCGATGTCGGAGGGCTTGAGGCCCGCGTCGGCCAGGGCGTTGAGCGCCGCGTCGGCGTGCAGACCGATCACCGACTGGTCGGGGATCTTGCCCATCTTGGTGGTCTCGGCGGCGCCGACGATGGCAATGGAGTTACGCTTCAAGGGCTTAGCCTTTCGCCGGTTGGAACAGCGGAAGGGAGATGTCGTCGGTCTGCTTGGCGAAGCTGACCTCCAGCGCCATGTCGAGTTCGAGCGCCTCCGGCGTTTGCGGACAGTTCACGATATTGGTCATCATCTTCGGGCCCTCGGCGAGCTTCACCACCGCGATGGCGTAGGGCTCGGTCCCCATGTCGGGGCGCGGGCGCATGTTGATGACATAGGACCAGAGCACGCCCTTGCCGGAGGCGGCGTACTCCTCGACGTTGCGGCTGCCGCAGGCGGGGCAGAAGGGGCGGGGCGGGAAGTAGCTTCCGCCGTCGCATTCGGTGCAGCGTTGCAGGCGAAGTTCGCCGGCCTTGCACCCGTCCCAGAAATGCCGGGTCTCCGGCGTGGGCTCAGGCAACATCCGTGGTGGCATGGAAATCCGTCCCTATGAAATTTGCTGAAACCCCCAAAGCCCGGGGGAGCCGCAGCAAAGCCGACCGGGGGCGGCTTGTCACGCAGCGGCTTCGGGTTCCGCTGCGACACCGAAGATTTCGCGGAACGCTTCGAGGCCGCGCGGGCTGAAGCTGACCACCCGGCTGCCCGCTTCGCGTTGCGCCCAGCCCAGCCGGTAGAACCGTTCGAGCAAAGCCGCGCCGAGCGCGCCGGCCAGGTGCGAGCGGCGGACGCTCCAGTCGAGGCAGCCCTTGCAGAGTGGCCGCCGCAGGCGCGACAGCGCGGCCACATCGAGGCCGAGCGCGGTCATGAAGGTCTCGCCGCCTTCGCTCAGCACCAGGGTCTCGCCGGCGCCGACGATGAGCCCGCGATGAGTCAGGCTGTCCAGCAGGGCCACGCCCAGGTCGCCGGCCAGGTGGTCGTAGCAGACCCGCGCGCGACGCAGCGCCGGCTGCCTGGGGCCGGTGCGGACCCGGGTGTGGCCGGTGCGTTCGGCGAGCCCGGTCAGCGCCTCCAGCACGCCCGCCACGTCGGGGCCGCTGAGCGCGTAGTAGACGTGCCGGCCCTGCTTGCGCCCCTCGATCAGGTGGGCGGCGGAGAGCTTGCCGAGGTGCGAGCTGGCCGTCTGTGCGGTGACCCCGGCCTCGCGGGCCAGCTCACCCGCCGTCAGCGCCTGGCCCGCCGAGAGCGCGGTCAGCATGTTAGCCCGCGCCGGGTCGCCCAGCAGGGCGGCGATGGTGGTGATGTCCGGCCCTGACTTCATGCTTCGATCATACGCCTATCCTGGTCGTGGGCCAGGGGCGAAGCTTCGATCAGGATCGAAGCATGGCGCCACGGCGGTAGGCTAGGAAGGCGGCGTCAATCGGAGGACCCCATGACCGTCACTTGCTGCATCCGC
>JANXXK010000101.1 GCA_025350685.1 Alphaproteobacteria bacterium
CGGTCACCGAATTCTACTACCTGTCCCGCGCCGCCCTGGTGAAGGACGAGAAGAACATCGACAAGTTCGACCAGGTGTTCGGCCACGTCTTCAAAGGCCTGGAGCAGATGGGCGAGGACGTCGCCCACGACATCCCGGCCGAGTGGCTGAAGAAGCTCTCCGAACAGTTCCTCACCGAGGAGGAGAAGGCGCAGATCGAGGCCATGGGCGGCTTCGAGGCGCTGATGGAAGAGCTGGCCAAGCGGATCGCCGAACAGAAGGAGCGCCACGAGAAGGGCGACAAGGCGATCGGCACCGGCGGCACCTCGCCCTTCGGCGCCAACGGCTATCACCCCGAGGGCGTGCGCATCGGCCAGGACAAGGGCCGCCACGGCAAGGCGATCAAGGTCTGGGACAAGCGCGAGTACAAAAACCTCGACGACCAGGTCGAACTGGGCACCCGCAATATCAAGGTGGCGCTCAGGCGGCTGCGCAAATGGGTCCGCGACGGCCACGCCGACGAGCTCGACATGGGCGGCACCATCAAGGGCACTGCCGAGAAGGGCTACCTGGACATCCAGATGCGCCCGGAGCGCCGCAACAAGATCAGCGTGCTGATCTTCTTCGACATCGGCGGCTCGATGGATTCACACATCAAGGTCTGCGAGGAGCTGTTCAGCGCGGCGCGCTCCGAGTTCAAGAACATGGAGTTCTACTACTTCCACAACTGCCTCTATGAGAGCGTCTGGAAGGACAATCGGCGGCGTCACGCCGAGAAGCTGAACACCTGGGACATTCTCCACAAATACCCCCACGATTATAAAGTGATCTTCGTGGGCGACGCGACCATGAGCCCCTATGAGATCACCTATCCTGGCGGTTCGGTGGAGCACTGGAACGAGGAGGCAGGCGCGGTGTGGATGGACCGCATCGCCAACATCTACGAGCACATGATCTGGCTGAACCCGACGGCCGAGCGGCACTGGGACTACACGCCCAGCGTCAACGTCATCAAACAGCTGGTGAACGACCGGATGTACCCGCTGACGCTCGCGGGCCTGGAAAAGGCGATGAAGGAGCTCGCCCGCTAGGCGGGACTGGCATGACCGACCCGACTGCTCCCGAAGCGCCGATCGACACCGAAGAGGATCCGGCCGCGACCAAGGCCCAGGTGTTCTGCGCCGCCGAGCGGCTGTTCGCCCTGCACGGCTTCCAGAACGTCTCGGTGCGCGACATCACTGCTGAGGCCGGGGTCAATCTGGCGAGCGTGAACTACCACTTCGGCTCCAAGGACGCCCTGCTGTTCGAGATCTTCCGGCGGCGCACCGGCGAGCTGAACCGCGAGCGCGCGCGGATGCTGCACGAGGCCAACGACCGGAACGGCGGCAAGCCGCCGGTGCGCGACATCCTGGAGGCGCTGTTCGCCCCGCCCCTGCGCTGGGCCGCCCCGGCCAACGACCGGCGGATCAGCGTGCAGTTCATCATCCGGGCGCGGTCCGAGGGCACCGCGGAGATGCGCGAGGCGCTGCAGAACGACGTCAGCCACCTGGCGCGCTTCGCCGAGGCGCTGAAGGCCACCCTGCCCGACATGCCGCCGGAGACCGTCTACTGGCGGCTGCACTTCGTGCTCGGCATGGTCCACAACAACCGCTTCGTGGAATTCGACCGGCTGCACCACCTGTCCGGCGGCCTGACTCGTGAGGGCGACGTGGCCGGGCTGCTGACGCGCATGCTGGACTTCGCCGAGGCGGGGTTCCTGGCGCCTTAGCCAGATAGCTTCCAGGCGAACTTCAGGTCCTGCACGAACTCGGCGTAGGCGCGGGCCTTGGTCTCGGGGTCAGGCGCCCGAAGCAGGAACGAAGGATGGTAGGTGACCACGCCTTGCGCATGGTCGCTGAGCTGAAGCGCCTGCTGCCGCGACTTGGCGACGGTGACCGGCTTGCTGGTCACTGACAGCGCCGCGGTCGCACCCAGCGCCACGATCACTTTGGGCCGCACGATCCTGCGTTCATTGTCCAACCACCAGCGACAGGCGGTGACCTCGCGGGTCGAAGGCGTCTTGTGGATGCGCCGTTTGCCGCGCGGTTCGTGTTTGAAGTGCTTCACCGCATTGGTGACGTAGGTCCGCTCGCGCGGAACCCCCGCCTCAGCCAATGCTTTGTCGAACATCTGGCCGGCGGGGCCGACGAAGGGCCGGCCGGCGAGGTCTTCCTGGTCGCCCGGCTGTTCACCCACGAACATCAGCCGAGCGTGGGGGGCGCCTTCCCCGGTCACGCCCTGGGTCGCGTCGCGCCAAAGGTCGCAGCGTCGGCAGACGTGCACGCCGGCCATGACCGCTTCCAGGGAGGTCAGTGCTTGCCCATCGTAGGGCGCGTCCCGGCTGTTGCGCAGGGCCGCGCGCATGACACGGCGCGAGGGGGTGGAAGGGGCTCGGGCGACCATTGCGGTTGTCCGGCGCTCGGCGCGAGCGATCAGGTCGGGAATGAGCCGGGCCTCCGGCAAGTTGCGCCAGTAGCGCTTGGGCATCTCCTTCTGCATGGCGCCGACCTTCAGCCGGGCCGGGTTGAAGATCGAGGCATAGTAGGTGCGCCAATAGTCCTCCAGTGCGTCCTCCTTCGGCGCGTCGGCCGGGTCGGCCCCGGCGGTGAAGACCAGGTCTTTCAGGTCCCAGTGGGCGCATGCGTCCGGTGTCAGCAGGGAAAACCGCATGTTGGCGAAGCGGCCCATGAAGAAGGGCGCGACGATCTCGGTCACCCGGTGGGCCGGCTCGAACCAGGCGACATAAGCCTCCGCATCATCCTCGGCGGCCACCTCCCGGAAACGGACGAAGGCCTTCATCTTGTGGACCGCCTTGGAAACCCCGCGGGCGTAGTCGCGGGCCTTGTCGCCGTCGGCGTCGGCGACCCGGAGCACATAGGGCTCGCGCTCCAGCCGCCAAAGGATGCGGTAGAGCAGCGCGAAGCGGTCGTCGCAGCGGTGCAGGATGGCGGCCGACGCCAGCTCGACGAATTCGCGCGGCACCCTGAATGGACGGGCCTCCGCGGTCGGCGCGCGGGGGGTCTCAGCAAACAGGCCGTCATCGCCCTCGACGGTCCAGAGCGTTTCGTCCGGTGGGATGCGGTGCGCGCGCAGGCTGCGGGCGGCTTCGCGCCAGCCGGCGAAATCCGTCTCCGAGGCCAAGCGGACCACCTGCATCAGAAGAGGCTCATCTGGCTGGCCGCCGGGGTCAGGCGGGCGCGCAGGTCTGCGCTGTCAGTGAGCGGGCCTGGGGTCCAGTCGGCGGTGACGATGAAGGGCTTCAGCTTGTCGATCCGCCGTGAGATGCGGCGCACGTCTTCGAGCCGGAGGGCCTTGATCCGGCGCACCCCAAGCATCCGGTCGACCGAGCGCACGCCCAGGCCCGGCACCCGCAGCATCGGCTCACGCTCGGCGGTGTTGAGGTCGACCGGGAAGTCGCCGCGGTTCCTCAGCGCCCAGGCGAGCTTGGGATCGATGTCCAGGTCCAGGTCCTCCGCCTCACCGACGATCTCGACGCGGGCGAAGCCGTAGAACCGCATCAGCCAGTCGGCCTGATAGAGCCGGTGCTCACGCACCAGCGGCGGGCGCGCCAAGGGCAGGCGCGCGGCTGAGTCAGGGATTGGCGAGAAGGCCGAATAGTAGACCCGCTTCAAATGATAGGCGCCGTAGAGGCTTTCGCTGCGCTTGAGAATCTCGCCGTCGGACGCTGCGTCGGTGCCGACGATCATCTGGGTCGATTGGCCGGCCGGGGCGAATTTCGCGGGCCGGGCCTTGCGCCCCTTCTCCTGCCCCGCCTCGACGCCCAGCCGCACCGCGCCCATGGCTTTCTTGATGCCGCCGATGTCCTTATCCGGGGCCAGCCGGGTCAGGCTCTCATCTCGCGGGAGCTCAATGTTGATCGAGACCCGGTCGGCGTAGAGCGCGGCCTGATTGACCAGCGCCGGCGAGGCCTCTGGGATCAACTTGAGGTGAATGTAGCCGCGGAAATCGTGGACTTCGCGCAGCTCGCGCGCCACGCGGACCATCTCCTCCATGGTGTAGTCGGCGGAGCGGATGATGCCGGAGGACAGAAACAGGCCCTCGATGTAGTTGCGCTTGTAGAAGCCCAGCGTCAGGTCGCAGACCTCCTTCACGCTGAACCGCGCGCGGGTGACGTTGGAAGAGACCCGGTTCACGCAATAGGCGCAGTCGTAGACGCAGAAGTTGGTCAGCAAGATTTTCAGCAAGCTGATGCAGCGCCCGTCAGGCGCATAGGCGTGGCAGATGCCCATGCCGCCGTCGGTCGAGCCCACGCCCTTCCCGCCCCGACTATCCCGTTTGACCCCGGCGGAAGAGGCGCAGGAGGCGTCGTACTTCGCGGCGTCGGAGAGGATTGCCAGCTTGCGTTTCAGATCGAGGGTAGGCATGCCTCGGTTCTATGGTTCTCTTTTTGTTCTGTCCAGACCCGACTCGAGTTGCTGACATGACGCTGACAGCAGCGGCCTGCGAGGGTGAGCACATTGCCAGAGCGGAGCCTCGCGATGATTGTCCTCTACACCTTCGGCGCCCTGTGGGGCCTGCCCGACCCGAGCCCGTTCGTGATGAAGAGCGAGGTGCAGCTGAAGCTCTCTGGGCTCGAATTCCGCACCGAGAAGTCCCGGCCGCCCGAGGCGCCGAAGGGCAAGATCCCCTACATCCAGGACGCCAGCGTGCTGATCGGCGATTCCACCTTCATCCGCGAGCACTTCGAGCGAAAGTACGGCGTCGACCTGGACGCGGGCCTCACGGCACAGCAGCGCGCCACTGCCTGGATGGTCGAGCGGGTCGTCGAGGACCACATCTACTGGGCGACCATCTACGCCCGCTGGGGCGTGCGCGAGAACTTCGACAAGGGCCCGGCGATCTTCTTCGGCGGCGCGCCGGCCGAGGTGCGCGAGGCCGGCCGCGCCAAGGTGCTGGACAACCTCCACGGCCAGGGGTTCGGCCGCCATTCCCTAGCCGAGGTGGCTGGGCTCGCCGGCCGCTCGTTCCAGGCGCTCGCCGACCTCCTGGGCGACAATCCCTACATCACCGGCGAGACCATCTGCGGGGCCGACGCCACCCTGTTCGCGGGCCTCGCCGCGGTGGCGACCCCGCACTTCGACACGCCGGTCCGCGACGCCCTGCTGCAGCACCCCAATCTGGTCGCTTACACCAGACGGATGATGGCGCGGTTCTACCCGACCTTCGCCCCCGCCTTCGGCCAAGCGGTGACCGAGGCGGCTTGACGCCGGGGCGGCCGGTCAACTGGCCGCACCCGCGCAACCTTTATTCGTCCGGCGTCGTATTGCCCGATATGTCGAGCGCCTCGCGCGACGAGATCGAGGAGTGCGAATGTCCGACCTGCCAACGCGCCGCGCCATCATCGGCGGCGGCCTGATACTGCCCTTCTTGCCGAGCCTGGCCCTGGCTGCGCCCCGGGCGCTGACTTTCGCTGTGTTCCGCAACGGGGCTCATATCGGCGAGCACCACATGACCTTCGCCGGCGACGGTGCGGCGGTGACCGTGACCACCGAGGCGACCATGACGGTCAAGCTCGGGCCGGTGCCGGTGTTCAAATACCACCACCAGGCGGTGGAGAAGCGCGCCGGCGGTGCCTTGGCCTCGCTGGAAACTTCCACCGTCACCAACGGCAAGAACGAGCATGTGGTCGCCGAGAAGACCTGCTCGGGCATCGTCGTGGACTGTCCGTCCGGCAAGGCGACGCTCGGCGCCGACACCAATCCGATGACCCACTGGAACCCGCAGATCTTTTCCGGGCCACTGTTCAATCCGCAGACCGGCAAGATCCTGAAGGTGAAGACCACCCGCCCGGCCGCCGGCCACGTCTCGATCAGGGGCGAGGTGGAAATGGACGACTTCTATGACGACGCCGGCGCCTGGCTGTCGGCCAAGGCCAAGGCCAACGACGGCTCGACCATCGAGTACCGGCGCATCTGACGCGCTTTGCGGGTTGTCGGGCGCCCCCGCGCCCGCCCATGGTCCGCGGATGGACAAGCCCGCACAAAACGCCGACCAGATCGCCTATTGGAACGACGCCGCCGGCCAGACCTGGGCCGATCTGCAGGACGACCTCGACCGCCAGATCGAGCCGCTCGGCCGCGCGGTGCTGGACGCACTCGCGCTGAAACCCGGCGAGCGGGTGCTCGACATCGGCTGCGGCTGCGGCGAGAGCACCCTGGCCTTGGCCGGGCAGGTCGGACCGACGGGCGCAGTGCTGGGCGTCGACATCTCCCAGCCGATGCTGGCCGTTGGCCGGGCGCGGGCGGCCGGCGCGCCGCAGGTCGCCTACCAGGAGGCCGACGCCCAGGTCTATCCGTTCGAACCGGCGAGCTTCGAGGCGGCCCACTCGCGCTTCGGGGTGATGTTCTTCGTGGACCCGGCGGCGGCTTTCGCCAACCTGCGCGCGGCGCTGAAGCCGGGCGGGCGGCTGGCGTTCCTGTGCTGGCGTTCGCCCGCCGAGAACCCGATTATGACCCTGCCGGCCCAGGCGGCGCAGAAGCACCTGCCGCCGATGGAGCCGCCGGTCCCGGGCGCGCCGGGGCCCTTCGCGTTCGCCGACCGCGACCGGGTCGAGGCTATCCTGCGGACCGCCGGGTTCGCCGACATCTCGATCGTCCCGCAGGACATGCCCGGCGGCGGCAACACCGTGGAAGCGGCGCTGGGCCTGGCGCTGCGGGTGGGACCTCTGGGCCGGGTGCTGCGCGAGCATCCACACCTGCGCGACGTGGTGGTCGATGACATCACGGCCGCCTTCGCCGCCCGCGCAGTCGACGGGCGCGTCGCCCTGCCCTCGGCGACCTGGATCGTCACTGCCCGCGTCCCCTGAGGGACATCGCCGTTTCGCCCGCCGTGGGGACTCTGTTAGACCACCGTCATTGAAGTGATCGATTTGAAGGGCGCTGGAAGCCGGCCCAGCCGGCGCATGTGGCGTTGAGAATTTGGACTCAGTCGTTGAAACCCCAGACACCGCGCCGGTCGCGGACCTCGCCCAGCGCGAGGCCGAGTACGAAAAGTTCGTCTGGGACAATCTGAAGCGCAACTACCTGGGCAACTACCTGCACGGCATGCTGGGCATGACCGGCTTTCGGCTGGTCAATGCGCCGACCTTCCTGCCGGCCTATCTGCACATGATCTCCGGCTCCAACGGCATCGTCGGCCTGGGCCTGGCGCTGCAGCAGGTCGGCGGGGTGATCTCGCCGATCTTCGGTGCCAGCCGCGTCGAGCACCGCACCACGGTGATGCCGGCGGCCATGTGGATGGGCGGCCTCGCGCGGATGGCCGTCCTCGGCATCGCGCTCTCCGGCTGGTTCCTCAGGGGCAATGCGCTGGTCACCTCGATCCTCGGCTTCATGCTGATGTTCGGCATCTTCATGGGCGCCCAGCGGGTGGTGTTCTCGCTGTTGATGGCCAAGGTGATCCCGATCAGCCGCCGGGGCCGCCTGCAGGCCTGGCGCAACGCCACCGGCAGCCTGATCGCTGCGGCCCTGGCCGGCGCGGCGGGCACGTACCTGATCGGGCCGAACCTGTTCGGCAACGGCTACGGCGTGACCTTCATCCTGGCCTTCGTGCTGACCAGCATGGGGCTTTGGGCCCTGCAGCTGCTGCTGAAGGAGCCGGAGCCGCCCACCACCCGCACCCACGGGCGGTTCCGCGACCGGCTGCGCGAGTTCCCCCGGCTGATCACCGAGGACCGGGCCTACGCCTGGTTCCTGGTGGTGCAGATGATGTCGAGCTCGGCCAGGATCGCCACGCCCTTCTACATCCTCTACGTCGGCACCTCGGTGCACATGACCGGCACGCTCCTCGGCGCGCTCTCGTTCGCCTTCATCGGGGCCGACGCCCTGTCGAACCTGGTCTGGGGCTACCTGGGCGACAAGACGGGCTTTCGGCTGGTGTTGCTATTCTCGCTGCTGGCCTGGGCCGCCTCGACGGTGCTGTTGATCGAGGTGCACGCGCCCTGGGCGATCTTCCTGGCCTTCTTCGGCCTGGGCGCGGGTCAGGCCGGCTACAACATGGCCGCCCAGACCATGATCCTGGAGTTCGGCGCGCGCGACGACCTACCCATGCGCATCGCCGTCTCCGCCACGGCCGAGAGCATCACCGCGACGCTGGCGCCGCTGCTGGGCGGCCAGGTGGCAGATCTCTTCGGCTACAACGTGGTCTTCGGCCTTTCCATCGGCGTGCTGGCGGCGGGCTTGCTGCTGCTGCTCGTGGCGGTGAAGGAGCCACGCACGGCGAGACTCGCGGCGATCTAACGACCCCGCGGCCCTAGGCCGCCGCTTTCTTCGCTTCCGCCCCGCTGATCCGCGCCCTGGCCATTTCGTTGGCCACCTCGTGGGTCGGGCGGCGTTCGGTCTTGGAGCGGTCAAGGACCTCGTCGAGGGTCTCCATCAGGCGCGACAGCTTGGTTTCCACCCAGGCGGGATCGAAGGCCTCGTCCTTGCCCAGGGCGCGGATCTCGCCGGCCACGTTGATGATGCCGCCGCCGTTGATCACGTAGTCGGGCAGGTAGAGCACCCCGTGGTCATAGACCGCGCGACCGACGTCGGCGTCGGCCAGCTGGTTGTTGGCGCCGCCGGCGATCACCTTGGCGTGGAGCCGGGGCAGGGTTTCCAAGTTGATCGCCCCGCCCAGCGCGCAGGGAGCGAAGACCTCGGCCTTGGCGTCGAAGATCGCGCCGGGGGTGACCACCTGGGCGCCGGTCTTCCGGGCGACGTCATGCAGGGCGTCTTCGTTGACGTCAGCGATGATCAGCTTGGCGCCGGCCGCGTGCAGCTTCTCGGCCAGGAAGGCGCCGACGTGGCCGACGCCCTGGATCGCCACGGTGACCCCGTCGAGGTCGCGGTTCAACCTGCGACGCACGCCCAGTTGGATGCCGCGAAACACGCCCTCGGCGGTCACCGGGCTGGGATCGCCGGAGGCCGCGGCATGGCCGGTCAGGCCGGCGACATAGCGGGTGACCTTGCGGGTATGGGCCAGGTCCTCCGGCGAGACGCCGACGTCCTCGGCGGCCCAGTACTTGCCGCCCACATCCTCGACCGCGCGACCGAAGGCCTCGAACAGGGCGGGCGTCTTCATGGTGCGGGAATCGCCGATGATCACCGCCTTGCCGCCACCCAGCTCCAGGTCGGCCATGGCGTTCTTGTAAGACATCGCCCGCGACAGCTTCAGCCCGTCCTCCAGCGCCGCCTCGGCGCTCGCATAGGGCCACATGCGGCATCCGCCCGACGCCGGCCCACGGGCCGTGGAGTGCACGGAGATAATGCATTTGAGGCCGGATTTTTCGTCGAAAAACGCGTGGACGCCTTCATGGCCCTCGAAAGCGGGAGAATCGAACAAGGTCATGCCGTGAACTTTGCCATAGTTGGGAATGGAATTGCCCTGCCCTTACCCCCGCAAGGCCCGGCTCACAACCCCGGCGAGGTCGTCGAGGCGGTCTGGCTGGGCCGGCCTGGCGCCGTGCGCGGGATGGGTGGTGGATTGGAGGGCAGCGGCGCGGCCGGGTCGCGGATGAAGGCCAGGATGTCCTTGATCACCACCGCCCCCTGGCGGTCGCGGGTGAGCAGGTGCCAGCCCTTCGCATAGTAGGCGCTGCGCTGGCCGGGCCGCAGCTGGGCGGCGGCCTTCACCGCGGCGTTGGCGGGAATGATCTGGTCGTGGGCGCCGTAGAAATAGGCCGTGGGGACCTGGGCTTTGCCCACCGCGTCGGAGGCCCGGCCCATCATCGTCACCAAGCCATAGATGGTGTCAGACCTGGCGCCCCAGATCATCAGCGGGTCGCGGCCCATGGCGATCAGTTCCTGGCGGTTGTCGGTGGGACTGACCTTGGAGGTCAGCCAGCGCGGCGGGGTGTAGACCTTCGGGCCGGTGAAGTTGGCGGCGAACCACAGCAGGGTCTTGTTGGGGATCGGCTGTTCCTTCCAGCCCCAGACGGCGGGCGACATCAGCACCAGCCGGTCGGCGGTGGGCGGCCGGTCCGAGGCGAAGGCTTCGGCGGCGACCGCCCCGCCCATACTCTCGCCGGCGACCACCAGGATGGCGCCCGGGTGCTTGCGCCGCACCAGGGCCGCGACCGTGCGCAGGTCCTCGACCATCAACTCGTCGCCGGCCCAGACGCCACGGCCCGGCGCCGCGCCGAAGCCGCGCTGGTCGTAGGCATAGGTGGTCACCCCCTCGGCGGCCCAGGCCGGCGCGGCGATGTGGAAGGCGTTGGAATAGTCGTTCATCCCGTGAAGGGCCACGACCACCGCCCAGGGGTCGCCCGCCGCATCCCATTGCTTGAGCGGCAGACGCGCGCCGTCGAAGCTGACGACGTCGCCGGTCTCAAGCCGGGCGCCCTGGAAGCCCATCGGCGGCTTGCCGGCTTGCTGCACCATCAGCGGCGTGCAGCCGGCCAGCATAAGGGCGGCCACGATGAGGGCGGCGACGCGGGTCATGAATGTCGAGGCTAAACTGTCGGCGTCACCATCAGGTTTCCGCCGTCACGCTGCGGCGAACAGCTTGCGTTCCTTAGCGACCGTAGCGGCGTAGGACGGCCTCGCCAGGATGGCCTCGACATAGGCGGCCGACTTCGGATGACTGGCCCGGTCGATCGGACAGCCCGCGTGGCTGAGGTTGACGAAGGGGCTGGCCACCGCGATGTCGGCCAAGGTGATGCGGTCCTCCACGAGGAAGCCCGAGGCCGGGATCACCGTTTCCAGATAGTCCACCAGCTTCGGAAACTCGACCGCCTGGGCCTCGTCGGCGGCCGCCAGGTCGCCATCACGCCCGAGGAAGCGCGGCGCCACCACGCGGTTGAAGAACACCTTGCCGACAAGTGCGCCAACGATGGTGTCGGCATACTCCTCGTACCAGATGGCCCGGGCGCGATTCTTCGGATCGAGCGGGATCAGATTGGGCTCAGGCTTCGCCGCCTCCAGGTAGGTGATGATCGCGGTGGAATCGGAGATCAGGAAGTCGCCGTCCTGGAAGCCCGGCATCTTGCCGAAGGGGCTTGCCTGCTTGAACTCGGCCGGGCCCTGGCCCATCCCCGCGGCGACGAGCTCGACCTCGATCCCCTTCTCGGCGGCGAAGGCCAACGTCTTGCGGACGAACGGCGACAGCGTGTTTCCAAAGACCTTCATGACGCATCTCCTGGGGGCTTGGTGTCCGGCAGTCTCAACCGGTAAACACCTTTGAAATCATCGGGATCGGCCGGCTTGTTGTGGCGCAGGATCACTAGCCTGCCGTCCCGGGCGAGGCCCCGCGCCACGGCCTTCACCCGGCCAAGCAGCCTGCGCCAGCCCTCCGGATCGACGGCCCGGGCGACCTCCTCTGGCGACACCGATTTGCCGGGCGCGATCTTGGCGCTCAGCATTTCGAAGATCTTGTCCTCGATCGGGTCGGCCATCGCTAGCCGCCTCGCTTGAGGACTTCGCGGGCGATGACCACCTGCTGGATCTGGCTGGTGCCCTCGTAGATGCGGAAGATGCGCACGTCGCGGTAGAACCGCTCGATCCCGTGGTCGGCGACGTAGCCCGCGCCGCCGAAGATCTGCACCGCCTTGTCGGCCACGCGGCCGACCATCTCGGAGGCGAAGTACTTGGCGGCGGCGGCCTCCATGGTGACCGCCTGGCCGGCATCACGCTTGCGGGCGGTCTCCATTGTCAGGGCCCTGGCGGCCAGCGCCTCGGTCTTGCAGTCGGCGATCATCCCCTGCAGCAGCTGGAACTGGCTGAGCGCCTGACCGAATTGGCGGCGCTCGGACATGTAGGCGACGCTGTCGGCGATCAGCCGCTCGGCGACGCCGACGCAGACCGCCGAGATGTGCAGCCGCCCGCGGTCGAGCACCTGCATGGCGACCTTGAAACCCTCGCCCTCCCGGCCCAGGCGGTTCTCCGCGGGCACGCGGACATTGTCGAAGATCACATCGCAGATGTGGGCGCCTTGCTGACCCATCTTCTTCTCGGGTTTTCCGATGCTTAGGCCAGGAAGATTACGTTCCACGAGAAACGCCGAGACGCCGCCGGCGCCGGGCTTGTCCGGATCGCTGCGGGCCATGACCGTGAACAGGTCTGCCTTGTTGGCGTTGGTGATGAACCGCTTGGCGCCGTTCAGGACATAGTGGTCGCCGTTGCGGATCGCGCGGGTCTGGACGTTGGCGCTATCGGAGCCCGCCTCCGGCTCGG
>JANXXK010000187.1 GCA_025350685.1 Alphaproteobacteria bacterium
CCCGATGTCGAGGAGGCGTTCGCCGACGACGCCGCCGGCTTCCTGCAGGAGATCATCGCCGACCTGCACCTGTTCAAGGGCGCCGCCGACGCCACAATGAGCCACGGCGAGGGCTGGCGATTCATGCTGGCGGGTGTCTACATCGAGCGGGCGCAGTTGATGGCCCGGCTGGTGGAGGTCTGCTTCAGCCAGGGCAAGGGCCCGGCGGTGAGCGACCACATCGCGCTGATGAGCCTGCTGCGCATGGCCTGCGCTCTCGAACCGTATCTGCGGGTCTACACCGCCGACATCAATCCGCGCTTCATCCTGGAATTCCTGTTGTTCGACGAGGATTTCCCGCGCTCGATCCGGTTCTCCACCGAGCGGATCGAGGAGCATCTGGCGCACCTGTCGCGGCGGCTGGAGGGCGACCGGTCCGACGCCCTGCGCCTGGCCGGGCGGCTGAATGCGCGGCTGAAATACGCCGACGCCGAGGAGGTCGAGGCGGCCGGGGCCGGCACGCTGCTGGCCGCCGTGGCCGACGAGTGCTCGGCGATCCACGTGGCCATGTACGAGACGTTCGTGGCCTATCCTCTAGAACTGAGCTTGCCCGCCTGATGCTGCTCGATGTGCGCCACGTCACCCAGTACCACTACGACGCCTTCGTCCGCGAAAGCGTGATGGAGCTGTGGATGCAGCCGCAGAAGTCGGCCAGCCAGCGCCTGGTCAGCTTCGAGCTGGAGGTGGAGCCGCCGGCGCAGATGTTCAGCTACGCCGACAACTACGGCAACGCCGTCTACCATTTCGATGTGCCCCAGCCGCACGAGCGGCTGACCATCGTCGCCCGCTCGCAGGTGGAGACCACCGTGCCGCCTGAGCTGCCGGAGGCGCTGGACCAGGGCGAATGGGACCGCGCCCGCAGCGACTTCGTGCGCGGCGAATGCTTCGATTTCCTGCAGCCGCATGGCTTCGCCGTGAGTACGCCGGCGCTGCAGAAGTTCATCGAAGACCGCGAAGTAAATGCGCTGAAACGCTACGACCCGCTGACCTCGGTGCGGGCGCTCAGCACCCTGCTCTACAAGGCGTTCGACTATGAGCCCGGCGTGACCACTGCCGACAGCCCGATCGACCATGCGCTGGAGAGCGGCCGGGGGGTGTGCCAGGACTTCGCCCACATCATGATCGCCATCTGCCGCGGCTGGGGCCTGCCGGCGCGCTTTGTCTCTGGCTACCTGTTCACCGACCGCAAGGCCGGCGACCGCTCCGACCCCGACGCCACCCACGCCTGGGTGGAGGTCTATCTGCCCAGCCTGCGCTGGGTGGGCTTCGATCCGACCAACAACATCGTCGCCGCCGAGTGCCACGTGGCCTGCGCGGTCGGCCGCGATTACTCCGACGTGCCGCCCACCCGCGGCGTCTATAAGGGCGAGGCGGAGAGCGAGCTGGCGGTGGGGGTGTCGGTGCGCCGGGCCCGCACCGCGGTCAGCGAGCCGGAATTCCTGCGCCTCTCGCAGTCGGCCCCCAGGGCCGGCCAGCGCCGCAGCCAGTACTCGGGCCTCGCCTACGACCACCAGCGCCAGCAGCAGCAATGATCAGCGGGTCCTGATCTGCGCCACCGCGTCGATCCTGGGATCGCACGCAAAATCGGCCGGCGCGACAAAGCCCTTGCCGTCCCAAGGCACCTCCAGGTCCACGGCCTTGAGGCAGCGGGCGACATATTCCGAGCAGATGAACTCATGCTTCGGCCCCAGGCTCGGATGCAGGCGCCTGCGCAGGCGGCCTAGCAGGATGCGCAGCGCGATCTTCGCGGCTTCGGCCTGGGAGAACCGGTCCCCCAGCCGGTCGAAGCCGAAGGCCGCCATTCTCTTCATTGGCCTTCGGCGGGACTTGGCGGACATGCCCTTGTGCCGGGCCAGCAGGATGCGCCCCGGATAGGGCGAGATGCCGCCGCTGGTCCGGGCGATGAACGTCGACAGCGGCACGGCGCGCACGCCTATCTTGGCCACGCACTCCAGCACCATCACCCGGTCGATCTCCTCCATGCGGAAGGCGATGGCCACATGGCTCCACGGGCTCCTGGTCGCCCAGCGGATCATCCGCGAGAACGGGTCAGTCGCCGAACAGAGCAGGATGTCGCCATCGAGCACCTGGTCCCTCACCGCCTCATAGGGCTCGGATCGAAGCGTGGTGAGAACGTCCGGGGCGATCGGCATGCCACTTGAACGCACAGCTAAGCTAATGGATCGCCGGTTCGCGCGCGGCTCGGCCTGCGACTGTCAAAGACACGTGATATTTCCGTCACGCAACTTATGCAGAGCGATCCCACAACCCTCGGTGAGCCGGCCAGGGGTGACGCCGCCCTCCGCCGGATAGGTCGTCCGCATACGGGCGCGCATCCAGGGGACTACACCATGGCCTATCGTTTCCAAGCAGCCCTGTTGGGCTCGAGCGCCCTGTTCATCGCGGTGAGCGCCCACGCCGCCGGGGCTGACGCCGCCGCAGCCGCAGCCGCAGCCGCCGACGCGACGACCCAGGTCGAGACCCTGGTGATCACCGCGCCGCGCCAGGAGGATCTGGCGCGGGTCAAGCAGCAGGAAGCCCCGGTGATCGTCTCGATCCAGTCGGCCGAGACCATCGCCAAATACCCGGACTACAACGCCGCCGAGGCGCTGGGCCGCATTCCCGGCGTGTCGCTGTCGACCGACACCGGCGAAGGCCGTTTCGTCAACATCCGCGGCATCGACGCCAACCTGAACGGCGCCACCTACGGCGGCGTGGTGCTGCTGAACACGCTCGCGGCCGGCACCGCAGCCAGCGGCGGCGGCCGCGCGGTGGAGTTCGACACCATCCCCACCGGCGCCATCGACGGCATCATCGTCTACAAGACCCTGTCCCCCGACCGCGAGGCCGAGGGCCTCGGCGGGCAGATCGAACTGACCCCGCGCTCGTCCAAGAACCTCTCACGGCCGTTCTTCGAGGGCGAGTTGGGCTGGGGCTACGAGAACCTGCACGCTCACACCGGCCCGTTCACGGCCGGCTTCGCCACTGGGGCGCGCTTCGGCTTCAACAACGGCCACTTGGTGGTGGAGGGTCGTGACGACACCGCCCCGACCGGCTCCGGCTGGATCACCAACCCGACCCCGTTCTCCTTCGTGATCACCGCCTCGCGCAAGGACGACAGGCGCGGCGTCGATGACATCGAGCCGAGCTACGCCAACGATGGCGCAACGGCGGTGGACAACGCCTACGGCCGGGTCGATTTCCGGCGCTACGACTACCATCGCCGGCGCTTCGGCTACGGCGGCGAGTTCGACTTCCGACCCAACGACGACCACAGCTACTACGTCCGCCTGGACGTCGCCGGCTACAAGGAGCGCGCCCACAAGAACCACTTCTACGCCAACTTCGACGGGACGCCCTCGGCGCCGGACGCCAAGGGCAATGTGATCGACGGTTTCCAGCCGCTGGTCGACCTGGTGCTGCTGGACGAAACCCATCGCAACACCGTTGTCGCGGTCGGCGGACAGGACCGCTTCGACGAGCTGCAGATCGACTACCGCGCCGCCTACAGCCGCGCCACCTACGTCGAAAGCTACTACACCGAAGCCCGCTACTCCGGCACGGACACCTTCTTCGGTCGCTACAACAACACCGCCGACCCATACCATCCGACCTTCGCCCTTTTCCAGGACGCGGCCCAGACCATCCCCTTCGTCTCCACCGACGCGACCCAGTACAGTCACCCGCGGCTGACCAACTTCTCCGAAGACGACGCCGACCAGGAATACAGCTACGTCGTCAACGCCTCGCACCCGCTGCAGATTTTCGGCGACGGCGGCCAGATCAAGGTCGGATTGAGCGCCCGCCTGCGGGACAAAGTGGTCACCGACTTCCAGGCGTTCGGCAGCGCGACCGGCCTGCTGTCGGACATTTCGCCCAGCGTCGGCGCGGGCAACAACTATTACGATGGCCGCGGCTATCCGCGGGCTCCCTACGCCGACATCTACAAGATGATTGCGTTCGTGCGGGCGCACTCCCCGGCCTTCACGCCCTCGCGCGGCCGCGACTTCGATGACAGCGAGAACGTCTATGCCGGCTACGGCATGTACACGACGACCATCGGCAAGTTGGGCGTGCTGGCCGGCGTGCGGGTGGAAAAGACCGACGCCCGGTACGGCAACTTCCTGACCACGACCGACGCCGCGGGCAACCGCACCATCACCTTCGTCAACCACAACAAGAGCTACACCAACGTTTTCCCGACTGTGCAGCTCAAGTACCAGATCCAGCCCGACATGCTGGTGCGCGCCACCTATTCGACCGGCATCGCCCGGCCAGGCTTCACCCAGGCGGGCGGCAATGCGGGGGTGGATTTCACCGCCTCGCCGCGCCCCGTCTATTCGGCGGGCAACCCGGACCTGAAACCGACTACGGGCAACAATTTCGATCTGGTGTTTGAATACTACATGCCCAACGCCGGCATTCTTCAGGTCGGCGTGTTCGACAAGGAGTTCCAGAACTACATTTTCCGATCCGCCAAGATCAACGTCAGCGACCCGATTTTCCAGGGGCAGCCGGGGGACTTCGTCACCTTCATCAACGAGTCCGCCTACGCTCGCGGCATCGAAGTGGCCTACCATCAGAAGTTCACCATGCTGCCGGGCTGGCTCGGCGGCTTCGGCCTCGACGCCAACGCCACCTGGGTGGACTCGCGCTTCAAGGAATACTCCGCGGCCGTCAGCGGTGACGGCAAAGACTCGTTCGGCTCGCTTCCGGGCACCTCGCACGTCACCTGGAACGTGGCCGGCTTCTACGAGGACTACGGCCTGAATCTGCGGCTTTCGGCCGAATATGTCGGCCACAGCCTGTTCGGACTGAACGGCGACAAGTCGCTGGACACCATCCAGGACCGCAAGTTGAACCTGGACTTCGCCTCCAGCTACCAGTTCACGCCGAACTGGACCGGCTATTTCAACGTCAAGAACCTGCTCGACACGCCGCTGGCCTACTACGAGGGCACGCGGTCGCGGCCGATCCAGCGGGAAATCTACGGCCAGACCTTCAAGGCGGGCGTCCGCGCTAAGTTCTGACGGCGGTCATTCGTAAGAGCGCTGCGGCGGGAAAGCGCTCTTGCGAAGACGCCTGGACCCTGCGTCCGGGTGGGGCCGAGATGGCGTGCCACAGGGCCGTCTTAGCCCGCCGCAGCGACGCCATTGTAGCGTAAAAAGAAGAGCCCCCGCCACGACAGGGGGGGCTCACTTAGGATCGAACGTCAGTCTCGGCTTAAGCGGTCGCGGCGACCGCCAAGGCCCGACGGCGCCGCATCAGGGCGCCGAGGCCGCCGAAGCCGGTCAGCATCATCGCCCAGGTCGCCGGCTCAGGCACGCCGTCGGACGTGAAGGTCGCCGTCCAGCCGTTGGCCTGCAGGCTCGGGGCCAGATACAGGCTCACGTCGATCGGACCGTTCTCGCGGACGGTGCGCGGGAAGGTTCCGAAATTCACCGCCTGGGTCGCACTGTCGGACGCGAAGGAGAGAAACATGCCGCCGTTGCCGTTGGCGTAGATGCCGACGATGTCGCTGAACTTCGCCTGCTTGCCCTCTGTAAGGGTGGTCGCATTGCCGAACTGGCTGGAGTCGATGGCGACGCTCGACGAATGTACCGTGGTCGGATCTTCGCCGAGTTCGAAGCCGTACACGGCCTCGAAGATGGCGCCTGTGGCGTCACGGATGATCAGCGAGTCCGACGGCGATCCGGCGAGCTGCGCCTGGGCCGGTGCGACGACCGCAAGGGCCAGGACCGACGCCACGGCGACCGTCGCCATGGTCATGCCTTGAATGAGGTTGCGCATCTGAATTCCCCAAGGGTTTGATCGCGGGAACGCGACCGCATACCTGCGGCTCGGTAACAGCGTTACGCCGCGCAAGCTGCGCCGCAAGCGTTTTCGCTTTTGGGGGGAAAAGGAGCAAGGCGGGGCTTGCCGAGACATTCCCCGCCAAGCGCGAGAAGTCTGGTAGGCCGGGTGAGGTTCGAACTCACGACCATTCGATTAAAAGTCGAATGCTCTACCACTGAGCTACCGGCCCACATCGCCAGCGTTTGAGGCCGCCCGGCGAAGCGGCGCGGACCATAGGCGCCGGGCCTGTCGCACGCAAGAGCGGCGCCCCCTTATCGCCACGCTTCAGTCGGTTAGTATGGCGGCGATGCGTAATCTCGCCGCCCCGTTCGCCTTCGCCCTTGCCCTACCGCTGGCGGGCTGCCTGACCACCCGCGAAAACGGCTCGCCGAAGGTCGAGACCTCATCGGAGGCCAACCGCGAGAGCCTGAAGGGCGCGGCCAAGGCGCCGCTGCGCGACTTCAACGTCATGCGCACCAAGATCCCAGGGGTGCTGCTGGAGGCCATGGCCGACCCCTACGCCCGCCCGCCGAAGGGCTGGAAGTGCCCGCAGATGATCGCGCTCGTCCGGCCGCTCGACGACGCCCTGGGCGCCGATCTCGACACGCGCTCGAACGACGAGGACGACCTGATGGAGAAGGGCAAAGGCGCGGGCCTGGGCTTCGTCGCCGGCGCGGCGTCCGACGCCATCCCGTTCCGCGGCTGGGTGCGCAGGTTAAGCGGCGCCGAGCGGCACGATCGCTTCGTCCAGGGCGCCATCAACGCCGGGGCCGTGCGCCGGGCCTATCTGAAGGGGCTGGGCGAATCCAAGGGCTGCGAGGCGCCGGCGACGCCCTCGCACCTGCCGGCCGGCGGCGAGATCCCGACCCAGGACATGAAGCCCCGCTATCCGATCCGCTAGACCCTGCCCCCGCTGACTTGAGACAAGTCAGTCGGGACAAGCAGGGTCGTCGCCTTAGCTTGAAAGCCCTTCCCACTCACGTTGAATCAACGTGAGCGGGAAGGGCTTTGCCGCGCCCTGAAGCGGGCCCGAAATAGGCCTAGCCGCCCCTCAGTGATGGCGGCGCAAAGCTCGTCCATCAAGGCTTGGAAGAAGGCCAGGTTGTGCCAGGAGAGCAGCACCTGCCCGAGAATTTCCTCAGATTTCACAAGATGATGCAGGTAGGCCCTGGAGTAATCTTGGCTGGCGGGGCAGGCGATCGTGTCGTCCAGCGGACTGTCGTCGTCGGCGAAACGGGCGTTCTTCAGGTTGACCGGGCCTTCCCAGGTCCACGCCTGGCCGTGGCGGCCCGAGCGGGTGGGCAGGACGCAGTCGAACATGTCCACGCCTCGGGCCACGGCCTCGACGATGTCGATCGGCTTGCCGACCCCCATCAGGTAGCGCGGCCGCTCGGCCGGCATCATGCCCGGCGCATAGTCCAGCACCTCGCACATCGCCTCGTGCCCCTCGCCCACCGCCAGCCCGCCCAGCGCATAGCCGTCGAAGCCGATGGCCTGCAGCCGATCAGCGGATTCCCGCCGCAGCGCCTGCGACGTCCCGCCCTGCTGGATGCCGAACAGCGCCTGGGTGTCCCGCGCCCCGAAAGCCGCCTTCGACCGCTCGCCCCATCGCGCGGAGCGCCGCATGGCCTCGGCCACGCGGGCTTCGTCACTGGGCAGCGGCACCAGCTCGTCCAGCTGCATGACGATGTCCGACCCCAGCAGGTCCGCCTGGATCTCGATCGAGCGTTCCGGCGTCAACACATGGCGCGAGCCGTCGATGTGGCTCTGGAAGGTGACGCTCTCCTCGGTGACCTTGGCGATCTTCGCCAGCGACATCACCTGGAAGCCGCCTGAGTCGGTGAGGATCGGCTTCTCCCAGCGCATGAACCGGTGCAGGCCGCCCAGCCGCTTCACCCGCTCGGCGGTGGGCCGCAGCATCAGGTGGTAGGTATTGCCGAGCAGGATGTCGGCGCCGGTGGCCGCCACCTGGTCGACCGTGAGCGCCTTGACCGTGCCGGCAGTCCCCACCGGCATGAAGGCCGGCGTGCGGATGTCGCCGCGCGGTGTCGAAAGAACGCCGGTGCGCGCCGCGCCGTCCGTGGCCGAGAGGCTGAACGGGAAGACGCTCATGCGCCGGCCCTCCAGAGCAGGCTCGCATCGCCATAGGAATAGAACCGGTAGCCCGAGGCGATGGCGTGAGCGTAGGCCGCGCGCATGGCCTCCAGCCCGGCGAACGCCGAGACCAGCATGAACAGGGTCGAGCATGGCAGGTGGAAGTTGGTCATCAGCCCGTCGACGGCGCGGAACCGGTAGCCCGGGGTGATGAAGATCGCCGTCTCGGCCATGAACGGCGCCACCAGGCCGTCCTCGCCCGCAGCCGACTCCAGCAGGCGCAATGAGGTGGTGCCGACGCAGACGATCCGCCCGCCCGCCTTGCGGACCGCATTGACCCGTTCGGCGGTGGCCGCGTCGACCTCGCCCCATTCGGGATGCATGCGGTGCTCGGCCACGACCTCGGTCTTCACCGGCAGGAAGGTGCCCGCGCCCACATGCAGGGTGACGAAGGCGGTCTCGATGCCCGCCTCGGTCAGCCGGTCGAACAGTTGCTGGGTGAAGTGCAGGCCCGCGGTGGGGGCAGCGACCGAGCCGTCCTCGGCGGCATAGACGGTCTGGTAGTCGGCCCGGTCGCGTTCGTCCTCTCCCCGCTTGGCGGCGATATAGGGCGGCAGCGGCATAGCGCCGCGCTCGGCGATGGCGGCGTCCAGGTCGGGACCGGAAAGGTCGAAGCTGAGGGTCACCTCACCGCCGTCGCCCTTGCCGCTCACCGTGGCGTCGAGGG
>JANXXK010000225.1 GCA_025350685.1 Alphaproteobacteria bacterium
CCGGACGCCTAGGCTCAATCCTAGGGACTAATCCGTGCGTCGCCAGGGTTGTCAACGCGCGGGGCGGCCGCGCGTCCTCAGGTGAATTGGTCGGGGCCTGATTCCATCGTCGCTATCTGCGGCTGTGGATGCGATTTGGCAACATGACGACCGGACTATATAGGGAAACGCATGGAATATCAGCCGTATAGGCTCTCTGTAGCGCCGATGATGGACTGGACGGACCGGCACTGCCGGGTCCTGCACCGGATGCTGACCGGGCACGCCATGCTCTACACCGAGATGCTGACCACGGGCGCGATCCTGCACGGCGACCGCGACCGCCTGCTTGCCTTCGATGCGAGCGAGCATCCGGTGGCGTTGCAGCTCGGCGGCTCGGACCCCGCCGACCTCGCGCAGGCCGCCCGCATCGGTGAGGCCGAGGGTTATGACGAGATCAACCTCAACGTCGGCTGCCCGTCCGATCGGGTGCAGTCGGGCCGCTTCGGCGCCTGCCTAATGATCGAGCCGGAGCTGGTGGCCGAGTGCATGGCCGCCATCGGCGCGGCGGTGAAGGTCCCGGCGACCGTCAAATGCCGCATCGGCGTCGATGACCAGGACCCGCAGGTGAGCCTGTTCCGGCTGGTCGACCTCTGTGCCGCGGCCGGCGTGCGGCATTTCGTGATCCATGCCCGGAAAGCGCATCTCAAGGGCCTGTCGCCGAAGGAGAACCGCGACGTCCCGCCGCTCGACTATCCGCTGGTCTGGCGGTTGAAGCGCGAGCGGCCGCAGCTGACCATCGTGATCAACGGCGGTGTGGGCTCGCTGGAGGAGGCTGAGGCGCACCTGAAGCACGTCGACGGGGTGATGCTGGGCCGCGCGGCCTATCACACGCCGGGCATCCTCGGCGAAGCCGACGCGCGGCTGTTCGGGGCTGGGGAGACAGTCTCTGCCGTCCAGGCCGTCGAGCGCTACCGGCCCTATCTCGCCGGCCAGCTCGCCCGCGGGACCCACCTGGCAGCGATGACCCGGCACATGCTCGGGCTGTTCCACGGCGAGGCCGGGGCGCGGACATGGCGGCGGATCCTGACGGTGGAGAGCGTCAAGGCCGGTGCCGGGCTGGAGGTCGTGGATGCGGCCTTAGCGGCCGTTTCAGGGCTGCAGGATCAGCGACTGGCGCGTCGCCTGGAAGCTGGCGAGGCGGCCTAGGTAGGTCATCCCGAGCAGCGAGGTGTCGAGGCCCTTTTCGATCACCAGGGCGTCGACGTTCTCGAGCCGGGCGCCCGCCACGGTGACGCTGGCGAGCCGCACGGCCGCCGCACGGGTCTGGCCGGTGGCCGTCACGACCCGATAGCCGTAGTTGAGGCCGTGAAGGTCGTAGCCGAGGCGGCGCGCATCGGCCGGCGTCAGCGCCACGGCCGTGGCCCCGGTGTCGACCAGGAAACGAACCTGGGAGCCGTTGACGTCGCCGTTGGCCCAGAAGTGGCCGTCGCTGGACTTGGCGATGGCGGAGGACGTCTCGGCCTGCGGCGCGTCTCCCAGCGGCCACGTGGTCGCCATCTGGGCGCGCAGCGCCGGGGCATAGTGGGCGAGCGACACCATGGTCTGGGCGGTGAGCAGGGCCGAGGTGCAGGCCACCGCCGTCACCATCGCGAATTTGAGTGCGTTTGACACTGTGGGACCTTCCGTTCGATGGGAAGGTTAACCCCGCGCGGGTTTGGAAAGCCTGAACGAGCAGGCTTAACCAAACATGGCCAGCTTTTCCGGGCGGATACGGCTTCGGCGGGACGGCAGCTCAGCCATGATCGCGGCGCGCTCCTCGTCGCTGAGCCGGGCCCAGCCCGCCACTTCGGAGAGCTGGCGGTAGCAGCCCATGCACAGCCCGCTCTCGCCGTCGACGACGCAGACCTTGATGCAGGGCGTCTTGATCGGCGGCGGGGGGCCAGAGGGCTCAGAAGCGTCGCTCATGAGGGGATAGCGTAGGTGACCAGCGCCTGCGCCGCCAGCCGGTCGGGGCCTTCGGTCCACAGCCGCACGTCGCAGACGGCGATGCGCCGGCCGAGCCTGAGCAGCTCAGCCTCCGCATAGAGGTCGCCGGGCTTGGCGCCGCGCAGGAAATTCATGGTCAGCGATGAGGTCACCGCCATCAATTGGTCGCCGATGTGGGCCAGCACAAGGGCGTAGGCGACGGTGTCGCCCTCGACCCGAAGGCCCCAGGGCGGCAGCCGCAACGAGGCGATCCTGCAGCGCCCCCAGGAGCACACCCGTGGAAAACGGGACAGCGCGTTTTTTTGGGCCCTGAGGATTGCGCGCGGCGGGGCCGGAACCCAATCTTGGCCGGTCGCCTTTCAGTGGGCCCCAAGCGAGGATCGGCTTCAGCTTTGACCCCGGCGTCCACTACGGTTCTGCGGCCCGGCGAGACCTGCTGGCGCACGGCGCGCGCCGGGCGCGTGGCCTTCCTCATCGACACCGAGGCCTATTTTACTGCGCTCCTCGACGCCTTCGGCAAGGCCCGGCGGTCGATCCTGGTGCTCGGCTGGGGGTTCGATCCGCGCACCCGCCTCTCCCCCGACGGCTATGAGGGTCCGAACGATCCTGACGAGGCGGGGCGCATCCTGGTGGACCTGGCCCGCGCGCGGCCGGACCTCGACGTGCGCCTGCTGATCTGGCGCTCGGCGCTGCCCATCGCGGCGCAGCAGGAGTTCTTCCCGCACCGGGCGCGCGGCTATTTCAGGAACACGCCGGTCAAGTTCGTGCTCGACGACCACGTTCCCTTCGGCGCGTGCCATCACCAGAAGGTAGTGGTGATCGACGACCGGGTGGCTTTCTGCGGCGGCGGCGACATCAGCGTCGACCGCTGGGACACCGCCGGCCACCGCGACGGCGACGTGCGCCGGATCATGCCCAACGAGGCCTATCACGCGCCGCGCCACGAGGTGATGATGCTGGTCGACGGTCCAGCGGCCTGCGCGCTGGGCGATCTCGCCCGCGAACGCTGGCGGCGCGCCACCGGCGAGGTCCTGGCGCCGCCGCCGGACGCCGGCGGCGATCCCTGGCCCGAGCATGTGCCGGCCGCACTCACCGACGTCGAGGTCGCCGTCGCCCGCACCGAGCCCGCGTGGAAGCGCCGCCCCGAGGTCGAGGAGCTGCGCCGCCTGACCCTCGCCTCGATCGCCGCGGCGACGCAGACCATCTATCTCGAGAACCAGTATTTCACCTCGCCCCTGATCACCGAGGCCCTGGCGGCGCGGCTGAGCGAGCCGGGCGGGCCGGAGGTGGTGCTGGTCTCCACCGGCCACGCCCCCAGCTGGTTCGACCACCTGACCATGGACCGGGCGAGAGGCGCGATGATCTGGCGGCTGCGCGCGGCCGACGTCTATGGCCGCTTCCGGGCGCTGTGGCCGGCCACCCAGGGCGGCGAGACGGTGATCGTCCACTCCAAGACCAGCATCATCGACGATCGGCTGGCCCGCGTCGGCTCGGCCAATCTCAACAACCGCTCGGGCGGTTTCGACACCGAATGCGAGCTGGCGGTGCAGGGCGACACCGAGGCGGCGCGCGCCGCGATCGCGGCCTTCCGCGACCGGCTGATCGGCCACTTCATGGGCTGCACGGGCGACGCCGTCGCCAAGGCCCGCACCGACTTCGGAGGCCTGGTTCCGGCCATCGATGCGCT
>JANXXK010000279.1 GCA_025350685.1 Alphaproteobacteria bacterium
GAGGTACTTCATGTAGTCGTCGAACATGCCAGGTTTGGTCTCGACTTGGCTGATCGTCCAAACCGGACCGTTGTCATAGACGCGTTCCGCATTCTGCGCGTTGGCGGCTGACACACCGAGCGTACCACCGGCAGCCAGGGCGAGGCTGAAGGCGGCAGCGGCGAAAATCTTCTTCATGGGTTGTCTCCGGTCCGACAAATTCCGACGCGCCAGGATCGGCAGCGTCGGCATGGAAAGGGGCAGCGCCAAGTCGGACATTTCGGCGCGCCCGAAATACATTGAGGTCGAAAGTCAGATCAGAAGGCGCTCACCCCTTCTTGGCGGGTGTTGCTGGCGGGGTGTCGGAGACGACGTTCCAGGTGATCTTCCAGGTACCGTCAGCCTGCTGCTTGTACCCGACCAGCCAGTTGCCATTCTCGGTGGTCGCCTTCTTCGTCTTCGGGTCAGTGAAGGTGTAGGCGTAGGTCGAGTGGTAGACCGCCATGTCGCCGGACGATGCCACGTCGACGGTTTCGTTGCTAACCGCCAGCTTCATCGCCGCGTCCGCCATCTGCGTCTTTGTGTTCGCCAGGTCAGCGTCCACGCCAACCACGTTGGGCGCACCGTGGAACATAGCCACGGTGCCGGGCGCGTCGTGGGCGACGGCCTTGGCGGCGTCTCGAGCGTTGAACTCGGCGACCAGCTGATCGGCGTCCGCCTTCACGGCGTCGGCGACCTTGGCTGTGTCCACGGCAGGTTTTGCGGGCGCGGGGGCGTTGCAACCGGCGAGCGAAGCAGCGGCGGCGAGTCCAAGGACACCGCCCAAAAGCATTCTGTTCTTCATGGTCTGGCCCCTCCCATCGCAAGCCGTCATCGACTGTCCGCCAACCGATGACCGGTGGTCAAGCTCGCGACATACCCGTCCGGGAGGATCGAAGGGAAGGTTTGGTCCAGGCCTTGCCAAGCCCCCGGATAGATGCGCCCAGTCGAGGTGGAACGGGGACATTAAGATGCTTGAGAGTCTGACGCTGGATGGTGGCCAGGCCCGCCTGTCGGAAGATGCGGTGGCGGGGTTGCGGGCGCGCCTGCTGGGTGGATTGGTGTTGGCGAGCGACAGCGACTATGACGCCGCCTGCAAGGTCTGGAATGGCAATGTCGATCGCCGGCCAGCGCTGATTGCGCGTTGCGCCGAAGCGGCCGACGTGCAGCATGCCGTCACCTTCGCCCGAGAACACAGCCTCCTGCTGTCGGTTCGTGGCGGCGGCCACAGCGCGCCCGGCTACGGCGTCAATGACGGCGGCATGGTCATCGACCTGACGCCAATGAAGCAGATAAGCGTCGACCCGCAATCGCGCACGGCGCGCGTCGGCGGCGGGGTGCTGTGGCGCGAGTTCGACGCGGCGGCCCAGGTCCACGGGCTGGCCACCACCGGCGGCACGGTGTCGAACACCGGCGTCGGCGGCTTGACCCTGGGCGGCGGCATCGGCTGGCTGATGGGTAAGCACGGAGCCACCGTCGACAATCTGATCTCGGCGGAGGTGGTCACCGCCGACGGCGCCCTGGTGACCGCCAGCGCGGCGCACAATCCCGACCTGTTCTGGGCCTTGCGCGGTGGCGGCGGCAATTTCGGGGTAGTGACCAGCTTCGAGTTCCGCCTGCATCCAGTAGGCCAGGTGGTGGGAGGCATGCTGCTTTACCCGCTGGACCAAGCAGGGGGCATGCTGCGTTTCTACCGCGATCACGCGGCAAGCCTGCCGGACGAGGCCGAGGTTTATGCGGCCCTGCTCACAGCTCCAGAAATCGGACCCGTAGGCGCCCTGTTGATGGGCTACAACGGACCGGTCGAAGAGGGCCTGCGCGTGCTCGCGCCCTGGCGCAACCATGGAACGCCGATCGCCGACCTAGTGCGACCCATGTCCTATTCGGAGCGCCAGACGCTGCTAGACGAACCCAACGCCGTGCACGGCTTGCACCGCTACTGGCGCTCAGCCTTCACCGAGGTGCTGTCGGATGGCCTGATCGATGCCTCGCTGGAAGCGGCCGGACGATTCTCGTCGCCGCTGAACGCCCTGCTATTCTTCTACATGCATGGCGCCGGCACGCGCGTTCCGGCCACCGAGACGGCGTTTTCCGCTCGCGCCGCGCAGTACGACATAGACGCCATCGGCTGCTGGAGCGAGCCGTCCGAGAGCGCCAGCCATATTGCCTGGGTTCGCGGGGTCTGGGACCGAATGGAGCCGCACCTGCAGGGCCGGGTCTACGTCAACCACATCGCCGTCGACGACCAGCCGGAGAAGGTGCGCGCCTCGTTCGGTGACAATTACGTGCGCCTGCGCAAGGTCAAGGCGGCTTACGACCCAGGCAATTTGTTCCGAATGAACTCCAACATCCCGCCGGCCTAGTCCTATCCGCAACCGCGCACCGGCTTCAGAACCAACGCGAGAGGCGCGGCCCACAAAGCGGCTGAAGGAAAAGATCGTACCGGCGCGAGCTCGGGGCTTGGTGCGGCGGCCGCGCTGCGGCTCACAACCGGTTCCGGAGGATGAAGACACTCCAGAAATTCAGCTCGGTCCACGCCCAGGTCCACAAGCTCTTCAATCAGGAGCGCCACCTCGCAAGCCGGACCTCCCCCACATTTCCCTTGCCCCTTGCTCTTCGGCCTCGCTACGGTTCGCGCCGCAACATGGGTGGGGTGGCACCCGCCGTTCTTGAGCGAAGGGCTGCAGGCGATGACGACTGACGCCGCCACCGCCGATGTCATGATCGACGCCCCGGCCGCGCCCGCCGGGCTTCCGGTGGCGCTGCGCTGGAAGATCTTCCTCTACCTGGGGGCCCTGCTGATCCTTATGGGCTTCGGCTCGCCGCACGGCGGCCTAATCGGTCTGCCGATCAGCTTCATCCTCAAGAACAAGCTGCACCTGGCGGCGCACGAGCTGGCTCTGTTCGGCCTCGCCGCTTCGGCGCCCGCCTATGTGGCCTTTCTGTTCGGGTTCGCCCGCGACACCTTCAATCCGTTCGGGATGAAGGATCGGGGCTTCATGGTCCTGTTCGGGTCGATTTGCGCTGTCATCTATGTCTTCTTCGCCTTCGCACCGATCACTGAGCTGACGCTGCTTTCAGCCGTCCTGCTTGTGGGGGTCTCTTTTCTCTTCGTTTTGAGCAGCGAGCGCGGCCTGATCTCGACCATCGGCCAACAGCAGGTGATGTCCGGCCAGGTCGCGACGGCCTGGAATATCTTTGGTTCGGTTCCGGGCATCGCCGCTCTCGTCGTCGGCGGCCGTCTCAGCGACCTGCTCGAAGGCAAGAACTCGGTGCTCGCCGCCCACATGCTTTTTCTAGTCGGCGCCATCATCATGGGGTCGCTGGCGGCCTTCGCGCTATGGAAGCCGAAGACCGTGTTCGACAATGTGCATAGTGAGCGCGCGCCCGACGCCCACCCCCTGGCCGACGTCAAACGGCTGGTCCGGCACTGGCCGATCTATCCGGCGCTGCTGATCTGGCTGCTGTGGAATTTCGCGCCCGGCTCAGGAACGCCGCTGCAGTTCTATTTGCAGAACACCCTGCATTCGAGCGACGCCCAGTGGGGCTATTGGAACGCGATCTTCTCCATCTCCTTTCTGCCGACCTTCCTTGTCTTCGGCCTGCTTTGCCGCCGATTTCCGCTGCGCACGCTGCTCTTCTGGGGAACCGTGGCGGCCGTGCCCCAGATGGTCCCTTTGCTGTTCATACACTCGGTGACCGGCGCGCTGATCGCCGCGGCGCCTATGGGCCTGATGGGTGGGGTAGCGACAGCGGCATACATGGCCTTGCTTATCCGCTCGTGCCCACGCGGCTTGCAGGGCACGCTCTTGATGGGGGCCGCCTCGCTGTACGCGATCGTGACACAGCTCGGGAACGTCCTGGGCACCAATCTCTACGATCACTACGGCGGCTTCAGGATCTGCGTGATTGCCATCACGATCGTCTACGCCCTGATCCTGCCGGTCCTGCTTCTTGTGCCGAAAGAGCTGATCGCCACCGCAGATGGACAGACCTCTGACCAAGCGGCGCCAGCCGGCTGAGCCCGTTCTCGACGGCCGCTAAGGGTCCGGGCGGCATTGTCAGGCAAATGCACCGGCGGTTACGGGTCCGCTCCAGGGGCCACCAGGGTACTGTCAAGTTAGCCAAGTAGAGGCGATTTTCAGCTCTTTTCCGGGGAAGGC
>JANXXK010000293.1 GCA_025350685.1 Alphaproteobacteria bacterium
TGATCAAGCCGTTCAACGTCGCCGACTTCGAGTGGGTGCTGGGCCTCAACACCGTCGGCACCTTCCGCTGCATCGTGAAGTCCGCCACCGGCATGGCCGACCTGGAGCCGGGCGAGGACGGCGAGAAGGGCGCGATCGTCAACACCGGGTCTGTCGCCGCCGAAGAGGGCCAGGTGGGCCAGGTCGCCTATTCCGCGGCCAAGGCGGCGATCAAGGGCATGACCCTGACCATCGCCCGCGACTTGGCCAACGAGGGCATCCGCATCAACACCATCCTGCCCGGCATCATGGCCACCCCGCCGATGCTCGGCGTGAAGACCCGCGCCCCGGCGATCTTCGAGAGCCTGGCCTCGTCGGTGCCGTTCCCGCGGCGGCTCGGCCATCCGGCGGAGTACGCGGACCTGGCCCTGACCATGCTGCGCAACGGCTACTTCAACGGCGAGACCGTGCGCCTGGACGGCGCGATCCGGATGCCGCCACGATAGGGGTGATGTGGCGACTTGGAGCGGGCGATGGGATTCGAACCCACGACACCCAGCTTGGGAAGCTGGTGCTCTACCCCTGAGCTACGCCCGCAGTCCGAGGAAGCCGTTCCTTAGCCGGTCTGCCAGCGGCTCTCAAGGCGCTGACAGGGTTGCTGGATTGCCGGACGCCCCGTCCGTCCGCTAGGTTGGCTTCAAACAACCGTTTGAGGATGCCCCTTTGCCCGATCTTCTCGAGCCGCTGTCGCTGGCCCATGGCCCGGCGCTGAAGAACCGCCTGGTGCTGGCGCCGCTGACCAACCTGCAGAGCCATCCGGACGGCGCCCTGTCGGACGACGAGTTCAACTGGCTGACCTACCGGGCCAAGGGCGGCTTCGCGCTCACCATGACCTGCGCGGCGCATGTGCAGCGGGTGGGCCAGGGTTTCCCGGGCCAGCTCGGCGTGTTCGGCGACGAGCACCTGGCCGGGCTCACGCGGCTGGCGGCGAAGATCAAGAGCTATGACTCCATCGCGGTGGTGCAGCTGCACCACGCGGGCATGCGCAGCCCCAAGGAGCTGATCGGGGAAGCGCCGTCGGCGCCGTCCGACGATGAGGCCACCGGCTCGCGCGGGCTTTCCACCGGCGAGGTCGAGCAGCTGGTCGAGGACTTCGTGGCCGCCGCGGTGCGCTCGGAGCAGGCCGGCTTCGACGGCGTCGAGATCCACGGGGCGCACAGCTACATCCTCTGCCAGTTCCTCGCCGAGCCGCTGAACCGGCGCACCGACAAATACGGCGGCAGCCCGGAGAATCGCGGCCGGGTGATCAAGGAAATCATCGACGGCGTTCGCGCCCGCTGCCGGGCCGACTTCAGCCTGGGGCTGCGGCTGTCGCCGGAGCGGTTCGAGCTGGAGCTTATGGAGATCCGCGAACTGGCCCGCCAGGTGCTGGCCGAAGGCAAGCTCGACTACCTGGACATGTCGCTCTGGGATTACGCCAAGCTGCCGGCGGACGAGGCGCACCAGGACCGCACCCTGATGGGCTGGTTCACCGACCTGCCGCGCGGCAATACGCGGCTAGGCTGCGCCGGCAAGATCATGACACCGGATGACGCGCGCCTGTGCCTGGAGCGCGGCATGGACTTCGTGCTCTTGGGCCGCGCGGCGATCCTGCACCACGACTGGCCGCAGAAGCTGGCGGCCGACGCCCATTTCAAGCCGGCGCAGATCCCGGTCAGCGTCGAGCACCTGCGCGCCGAGCGCCTGGGCCCGGCGATGGTGAAGTACATGCAGGGCTGGAAGGGCTTCGTCGAGGAGCCGGAGACGGAAGACGCCTGAAGGCTTCGTTGACCTGAGCCGCCGGCGGCCGCACCATCGACGGATCGATCAACAGGAGGCCGCCATGGCCGACGGCGAAACGCTCGACCGCGCAAAATTCCGCACCATGGTCGAGAGCACCCAGGAAGACTGGGCGGCGATCGGGCGGGCCTCGGCGCCGCATCGGGGCGAACTGCCGGACCGGCTGATGGCCCACCTGATGCTGCTGGACAACGACCACGGCGGCTTCGCGGTGGACCGCTTGGAGCACTCCCTGCAGACGGCCAGTCGAGCCCATCGCGACGGCAGGGACGAAGAATATGTGGTCTGCGCCCTGATCCACGACATCGGCGACATCCTGATGCCGTCCAACCACGCCGAGCTCGGGGCGACGATCCTTCGCCCCTACATCTCCGAGGCCAACCACTGGATGATGGACAAGCACGGCGTCTTCCAGGGCTATTATTTCTTCCACCACATCGGCCTGGACCGCGACATGCGCGAGCAGTTCCGCGGCCATCCGCACTTCGAATATTGCGCCCAGTTCTGCCACCTCTACGATCAGAACAGCTTCGATCCGGCCTACGAGTCGATGCCGCTGAGCGCCTTCGAGCCGATGCTGCGCCGGGTGGTCGAGAGGCCGAAGACGTCGATCTACAAGCGCGAGGACGCCTAGTGTCCTTATCGATTCCGAAGTTCGTCGGAGCCCGGCCCAGACGCTGGCGAACTTCGGAATCGGGACACCTAGGCGGCTTTGCGGATCGCCAACGGCTTCACCAGTTCGGCGGCGACCAGATAGGCCACGACCAGGCCGGCCAGCACCAGGGTCACCTGGGCGGGCGGCGGCTGGAACCCGAACAGGGCGCCCAGCGGGGTGAACGGGATCGCCAGCGCCACCAGCAGCGCGCCCACCGTCGAGGCGGCCAGCCACGGGTTGGGCATGTCCTTCCAGGGCCGTCCCGGCGTGCGGATCAGGAAGATCACCAGGGTCTGGGTGGCGATGGATTCCAGGAACCAGCCGGTGCGGAACACCTCGGCCATGGTGTGGAAGTGCAGCCGCAGCACCGCGAAGGTGGCCAGGTCGAACACCGATGACAGCGGCCCCATGACGGCGGCGAAACGGACGATGTCGCGCTGGCTCCAGTGCTGGGGACCGGCGATGTCGGCGGCGCTCACCCGGTCGAAGGGGATGCCGATCTCGGAGATGTCGTAGAGCAGGTTGTTGAGCAGAATCTGCGTCGCCAGCATCGGCAGGAACGGCAGGAACAGCGAGGCCGCGGCCATCGACAGCATGTTGCCGAAGTTCGAGCTCGCGCCCATGCGCACATATTTCAGGATGTTGGCGAAGGTCCGCCGGCCCTCCTCCACGCCATCGGCGATGACGCCGAGGTCGCTCTCCAAGAGGATCATGTCGGCCGCGGCGCGGGCGACGCCGGTGGCCCCGTCGACGGAGAGGCCGACGTCGGCGGCCTTGATGCCGGGCGCGTCGTTGACCCCGTCGCCCATGAAGCCGACCACCGCGCCGGTGGCCTGCAGCGCGTGGACGATACGCACCTTCTGGTCGGGCGCCAGGCGGGCGAAGACGTCGGTCTCGCGGACCTTCACGGTAAGCGCGTCAGGCGACAGCTTGGCGATGTCGGCGCCGGTGAGCACGGTCTGGGCGCGCAGGTGGACGAGGCCCGCCAGCCTGGCCACCACGCGAGGATCGTCGCCGGAAAGGATGACCACGCGGATGCCCTGCGCGGCCAGGCGCGCCACGGCGGCGGCGGCGGTGGCCTTGGGCGGGTCGGCGAAGGTGCAGAGGCCCTCGAAGACGAGGCCCTTCTCGTCGGCGGCGATGGGGTCGCGCGGCTTGCCGGTCCAGGGCCGCAAGGCGATGACGATGGCGCGCAGGCCCTGCCCGGCCAGCTGGTCCACCAGCGCTGCGACCTTGGCGCGGGCCGCGGCGGTGAGCGGCTTGGCGGCCTTGCCGGCCCGCTGGGCGGCGCAGAGCGGCAGGACGGATTCCGGCGCGCCCTTGACCAGCAGCAGGCGGCCTTCCGGACCATCGGCCAGCACGCAGCCCATCCGCCGGACATAGTCGAAGGGAAGGCGTCCGAGCAGCTTCCAGCCCTTGTCGGCGTCGGGCACGGCGGCGGCCAGCGCGTCGTCCAGCGAGCCCTTGTCGCCGCCCAGGCGCGCAGCGGCGCCAGCCAGGCGCGAGGGGCGCGGGGCCGCCTTGCCGTCCGGGCCGAGGCTGGCCGCCAGCACGATCTCGGCGGCGGTCAGCGTGCCGGTCTTGTCGGTGCAGAGCACGGTCATGGCGCCGAGGTCATGGATCGCCGCCAGGCGCTTGACGATCACCTTCCTGCGGCTCATCCGCACGGCGCCCCGCGACAGGGTGACCGTGGTGATCATCGGCAGCAGTTCGGGCGTCAGGCCCACCGCCAGGGCCACCGAGAACATCAGCGACTGGATCAGCGGCCGGCCGAAGGCGACGTTGGCGGCCAGCACGCCGATCGCCAGCACCCCGGTGGCGCGTGCGATCAGGAAGCCCAGCTGGCGCAGGTCGCGCTGGAAGGGCGAGATTTCCTCGGCGGCATTGAGCGAGGCCGCCGCCTTGCCGAACAGGGTGTTGGCTCCGGTGCCGACGGCCAGCGCGGTCGCCTCGCCGGTCTGGGCCACCGCGCCGCGGAAGAGGGCGTTGGAGGCCTCCGCGGGGCTGGTGGCGGCGCAGGACCCCGGCTGCTTGACCACCGCGTAGGGCTCGCCGGTGAGCGCGGCTTCATTGACGCTGAAGGCGCTGGCGGTGAGCAGCACGGCATCGGCCGGCACGATGTCGCCGGCGCGCACCTGGACGACGTCGCCCGGAACCACCGTCTCGGTGTCGACCTGGACGAACTTGCCGTCGCGCAACACCTCGGCGTGCTGGGCCACCGATTGGCGCAGCGCCTCGGCGGCGCGGCGCGCGCGGCCCTCCTGCAGGGTGTCGAGCACGACGGAAAACACCAGCATGACCAGGATGATGCCGGCCGAGACCGCGTCCCCGGTCGCCGCCGAGACGACGGAGGCCGCCACCAGCATCAGCGCCAGCGGCTCCAGCAGCCGCTTGAACAGCGACATGGCCAGGCCGGCCTCGCGCGCCACCGCGTCGGCGTTGCGGCCGTAGCGGACGAGGCGCTGGGCGGCCTCGGCGGAGGTGAGGCCCGTGGCGCCGCAGCCCAGGGCCTTGGCGGCGTCGGCGGGGGTCTGGGTCCAGAACGGAGCGTCGGTCATGGCCCGAGACTAGCCGCCTTCAGGCGCAGATCATCAAGCCTCGAAGATCGCCTCGATCGGCATGCCGAACAGGGCGGATATCCTGAACGCCAACGGCAGGCTGGGATCGTACTTGCCGGTCTCGATGGCGTTGACGCTCTGGCGCGAGACGTCGAGCCGGGCGGCGAGGTCGGCCTGGCTCCAGTCGCGCTCGGCCCGCAGCACCTTCAGGCGGTTCTTCATCGGCGGGCTTGCCACCACAGCACGCCCGCGAGGGCGAAGCCCATCACCTGGGCGGCGGCCATGCCGAACGCGCCCAGCGCGATCAACTCGACGGGGCTCCAGGACCCGCGCAGGGCCAGCGCCAGCCAGGGCGCGCCGGCCGCCATGTAGAGGCCCAGGGCGGCCAGGGTCAGCGCCAGGGCGCCGCCCCCACCCCAGTACCAGGCGAACTGCTCGGCGGCCCGTCCGGTCTCGTCGAGCCGGCCGCGCAGCGCGAACGTCGTGCTGAGCGCCACCGCCAGGACCGTGGCCATGACGGCCAGCGCCGCGGCCGGCTGGCCGAAGAACAGCAGGCCCTTGATCACCGACACGCCGACCAGCGCCATCACGGCGAACCCGATCATGTAGGTCCGTCCGTCCAATCTCTTGCTTGCGGTCATCTGACTAGCTCCCTTGTCTGAATGACAAGGAAACAGGCGATTATGTCTTTTGCAAACGCAGACAGGCGTTCTACGTTGAATCCATTGAGGGATTCACATGTCTGTTCTGAGCCAACCCCAGTTCCACGATGAAGCCGCCGCCTTCGCCTTTGTAGAGGCCGAGCTGTGGCCGAACGGCCCGATCTGCCCGCACTGCGGCGGCTTCGAGCGCATCTCCGCGATGACGCCTAACCCGGCCAAGCGCATCCGCATCGGCCTGAAGTTCTGCGGCCAGTGCCGCAAGCAATTCACCGTCCGCATGGGCACGGTCTTCGAGGAATCGAAGCTCCCCATGACCAAGTGGCTACAGGCGATCTTCCTGATGTGCAGCAGCAAGAAGGGCGTCTCGGCGCACCAGCTCCACCGGACCCTGGAGACCACCTACAAGACGGCCTGGTTCCTAGCGCACCGCATCCGTGAGGCCATGCGCGACGGCGAACTGGCGCCCTTCGGCGGCGGCGGCGGCATCGTGGAAATTGACGAGACGTTCCAGGGCCAAGACCCCGACGCCGCGCCGTCGAAAATGGCGATCCGCAATAAGAATGCGATCCTGACGCTCGTTGAGCGTGGCGGCCGCGCGCGTTCTATCGTCATGCCG
>JANXXK010000324.1 GCA_025350685.1 Alphaproteobacteria bacterium
GACGCCTTCGCCGCCGGCGGCCGCAGCAGCCGGCGGCGCCGCGGCGGCCGCGGGCGGCGCGGCGCGCTCTCGGAGATCAACGTCACCCCGCTGGTCGACGTGATGCTGGTCCTGCTCATCGTCTTCATGATCTCCGCGCCGCTGCTCACCGTCGGCGTGCCGGTCGAGCTGCCGAAGACCGAGGCCGGCTCCCTGCAGGACCAGACCGAGCCACTCACCGTGTCGATCCGCGCCAACGGCGCGATCTATGTGAAGGAAGATCCCATCCCCTTCGCCAATCTTGGGCCCCGGCTGAAGGAAATGGCCGGGCCCGGTTCCACCAAGCCGATCTATGTCCGAGCCGACGGCAAGGCCGCCTACGCCGTCGTCGCCCAGGTGATGGCGGCGCTGCAGAACAACGGCTTTTCGTCGATCAACCTGATCACCGACACCGGCGGCCCTTCTTCTGGCGCCCCCTCGTCGGGGGCCGCCGCGCCGCCGCGCCAGGAGCCCGCCCAGCCGTGATCCGCAGGGAGACCTCGCCGGCGCTGTTGGGCTCACTGTTGCTGCATGTGACGTTTGCGGCCCTGCTGCTGATCTCCTGGAACTTCACCCGCGACCTGAAGGTGGGCTCTGTGGTGCCGGTGACCATCGTCTCCGAAGCCCCGCCCAGCGACGCGCGCCCCGCCGAACAAGCGCCCATCGAGCAGACCGCGGCGACCGAAGACCCGGCGCCCGCGGCCCCGCTTCAATCGACGCCGCCGGCGCCTCAACCGAAGCCCACGCCACAGCCGCCGAAGCCGGCCCCCGAGCCCAAGCTGGTCAAGCCGACCCCGACGCCCACGCCGGCCAGGCCCGCCCCGCCGGCGAAGCCCGAGAAGACCCTCGACCTCGACGCGCTCTCGGCCAGCATCTCCAGGATGAGCAAGCCCGCGGCAGCCAAGCCTTCCTCCGCGGCAAAGGGCCAAGCCAAGGCGGAGACCGCGCCGCAGGCCCGTCCGGCGCTCGGCGCAGCCGAACTCGCCGCCGCTAGCAGCGGCCTGACCGACGAACTGCAAAAGCGCTGGCACCTGAACTGCGACGTGGAGGGGGCCCGCGACGTGGTGGTCAAGGCGCTGTTCAACCTGGGCGCCTCGGGCCAGGTCGTCGGCCAGCCCACGGCCAAGGTCATCAGCGCCCGCAACGCCGTCTCGGAAGCCGGAGCCGAAAGCGCCGTCCGCGCGGTCTATGCGGCCTCCGGCTCGCCGAGCTTCCGCAGTCTGCCCCGTGATTTCTACGGCCAAACCATCAGCGTCACCTTTTCCGCTCCCGAGGCCTGTGCGCACCGATGACCCGTTTCACCAAGCGAACCCTGCTGACGGCCCTGGCCGCCCTCCCGGCCGTGACCCTCCTGCCCGCCGCCGCCCGAGCGGAGATCGAGGTCAACGTCAACCGCGGTGACGTCCAGCCCCTGCCGATCGCCATCCCCGCCTTCGGCGGCGGCCAGACCGGCGGCGACATCTCAGCCGTGATCGCCGCCAACCTGCAGCGCTCGGGCCTGTTCCGCCCGCTCGACCCGGCGAGCTTCGTCGAGCGCGACCTGAACGCGGCGGTACAGCCCAACTTCCCGTCCTGGAAGCAGATCAACGCCCAGGCGCTGGTCAACGGCCAGGTGGGCGTCGTCGCCGGCCGTCTTCAGGTGGACTTCCGGCTTTGGGACGTCTTCGCCGAGCAGCAACTGCTGGGCCTGCAGTTCGCCGCCAGCCCCGAGAACTGGCGGCGCATCGCCCACAAGATCTCCGACAGCGTCTATCAGCGGCTGACCGGCGAGAAGGGCTATTTCGACACCCGCGTGGTGTTCGTCGCCGAGAGCGGCGGGCGCGGCTCGAAGATCAAGCGCCTGGCGATCATGGACCAGGACGGGGCCAACCCCAGTTACCTGACCGATGGCTCGGGCACGATCATGACGCCCCGGTTCTCCTCGAACAGCCAGGAAATCACCTACATGGAGCTTCGGCCGGAAGGCTCGAAGATCTACATCCTCAACCTCGAGACCACCCGACGCGAAACCATCGGCGACTTCAAGGGGATGGTCTTCGCGCCCCGCTTCTCGCCCGACGGCGGCCGGGTCGCCTTCTCGGTCGAGCGTGGCGGCAACAGCGACATCTTCGTCATGGACCTGAAGAGCCGCTCGACGGCGCGACTGACCTCGGACCCCTCCATCGACACCTCACCGTCGTTCTCGCCGGACGGGACAAAGATCGTCTTCAACTCCGACCGCTCCGGCTCGCCGCAGCTCTACGTCATGGGCGCCGACGGCTCGAACCCCAAGCGGCTCTCGTTCGCGGCGGGCCGCTATACGACGCCGGTCTGGAGCCCCACAGGCGAGTTCATCGCCTTCACCAAACAGACCGGCTCGGAATTCCATATCGGGGTGATGAGGCCGGATGGGACCGACGAGCGGGTGCTGACCTCCAGCTACCTCGACGAGGGCCCGACCTGGGCGCCGAACGGCCGGGTGCTGATGTTCTCGCGCGAAGGCGCCGGCGGCGGCTCAAAGCTGTGGACCGTCGACGTCACAGGCCGCGTGTTGCAGCCCGTGCCCTACCCCGGCGCGGGATCGGACCCGGCCTGGTCGCCGTTACTGAACTAAACCATCGTCCAGGGTTGCGAAGCCCTGCAACGCGCTTGATTCTTGCCCCGCGCCATCGAGGCGCCCTCGAAGGAGACGCTTTCATGGTCACTCCCCGCAACTCAGGAAGCGTTGTGCGCCTGGGCCTGATCGTCGCTGCGAGCCTGTCGGTCGCCGCCTGCGCCCACAAGCCGAAGCCGGCCTTCCCGACCCAGACCCCCGCCGAGGCGCCCGTACAGCGGCCGCCGGAACGTCCGACCCAGGCGCCCGGCGCCGGCCCGGTCTCGACCGCCGCCCTGCCGGGTTCGGAGCGGGACTTCGTGATCAACATCGGCGACCGGGTCTATTTCGACTACGACAAATACAGCGTGCGCGATGACGCCGCGCCCCTGCTCGACGCCCAGGCGAGCTGGCTGAAGCGCTACCCGGCGGTCCAGGTACGCATCGAGGGCAACTGCGATGAGCGCGGCACGCAGGAATATAATCTGGCGCTGGGCGCGCGCCGCGCCAACGCGGTGCGCGAATACCTGGTCGCCCACGGCGTCGAAGCGGCCCGCGTCACGACGGTGTCCTACGGCAAGGAAAAGCCGATCGATCCGGGCGCCGGTGAAGCGGCCGAGGCGCATAACCGCAACGGCCACACCGCGATCCTCTCCGGCGCGCGGATGCAATGACGCCTAAGTCTCGGCTGAGACTGTTGGGCGCGGCGGCGACGATCGCTCTGATCGTCGTCCCCCCTTTCGCGGATGTGGCTCTCGCCCAGACGCCGATGGACGACCCGCTGGACGCCCGCGACGCCAAGCGCGTCGACCGCATGGAGAAGGTGGTGCGCGAGCTGCGCGACATCGTCTTCAAGGCCCAGAAGACCGGCGCACCGGTGGTGGTCCAGCCCGCCGACACCGACTCCCGGCTGGCCGACCTGACGGCCAAGATCGATGACCTGCAGCAGACCCTGACCAAGCTCAACGGCTCGCTGGAGACCGCGACCCATGAGCTCGACCAGACGCGGCGGGAGAACACGGCGCTGCGGGCCGACCTCAAGTCCCTGAGCGAACGGCTGACCGGCGATGAGAGGAAGGCCGCCGACGCGCTCGTCGCGGCGCAGGCGACCGCACCGCCGAGCCCGGCGGAAGCGCCCGCCGCGCCCGATCCCCGGGCCGCAGCCCAGGCCGCGTCGGCCGATTTCACCAAGGCCCGGCGGTTGATGCTGAGCGGCGACTACGACACCGCCGAGGCCGCGTTCAAAGCCTATGCCACCACCTACCCGGATAGCGCCAGGGCACCGGAGGCGAACTACTGGTGGGGCAAGACCCTGCTGGTCCGCGGCGACAATGTCAGGGCCGCCAGCGCCTTCATCGCCGCCATCCGCGGGTGGCCGCAGACGGCCTGGGCGCCCGATGCCGTGGTGGAGCTCTCCCGCGCGCTGGTCGCGGTGAAGCGCGCACCCGACGCCTGCCAGGCCCTGGCCGAGCTCGGCCGCAAATATCCCAAGGCGCCGCCGGCCCTGAAGTCCCGCGCGGCGGCCATCCATGACCAGGCGAAGTGCGGGTAGCCACCGCCCCGCCTGCGTCCACATCCGACCTCGAGACGGTGGTCGGCGATGTTCTCGACCGCCGGCTGCAAGCCGCTCACACGCGCCCGCTCGCGGTGGCATTGTCCGGCGGCGGGGACTCTCTCGCCCTGCTCCTCACCGCCGCGGACTGGGCGGGCCGCAGGGGCCGAGGCCTGGTGGTGCTGACCGTCGACCATCGCCTCAGGCCGGCCAGCGCCGGCTGGACCAAGGCCTGCGCCGCAGTCGCCGCGCGGCTGAAGCTGCCCTTTCAGCCGCTCGCCTGGGAAGGCGACAAGCCGACCACAGGTCTCCCCGCCGCGGCGCGATCCGCCCGCCACCGGCTGCTCGCCGACGCCGCCCGGGCGGCCGGCGCGCGGGTGATCCTGATGGGTCACACCGCCGACGATGGGCTGGAAGCGCAGATCATGCGCGCCGCCGGGTCGTCCACGCCCAGCCCGCGCGAGTGGGGCCCCTCGCCGGCGTGGCCGCAGGGCCGCGGCCTCTTCCTACTCCGCCCGATGCTGGGGGTTGCCCGGGCCGATATCCGAGCCTGGCTCCGCGAACGGGGCGAGCACTGGATCGAGGATCCATCCAATGCCGACCTCGCCTACGCCCGACCTCGCGCCCGGCGCGACCTGATCGCCGCACGGCCAGCCGAAGCTCCCGAGGCCGAAGAGACGTCAGCCCGCAGCCTGGCGACAGCCTGCCGCAGCGATGGCGGCGGCCTGCAGATCGCCCGAGCCGCATTGCGCGAGGCGGCGCCTGCCGCAGCCCGGCGGTTCGCCGCCGCCGCCTGCGTCTGCGCCGCCGGAACCGACCGACCGCCCGGCGCGGCGCGGGTGCGGAGCCTGATCGATCGCCTGGCGGCCGCCGGCGACGTCACCGCCACGCTGGCCGGCGCACGCATCGAAGCCGACGCTCTTGAGGTGCGCTTCCAGCGCGAAGCCGGCGAAGCCGCGCGCGGCGGCCTCGCGCCCCTCACCCTGGCGGCCGGCGACACCGCGGTCTGGGACGGCCGCTTTGCAGTCACCGCCGGGCGGCCGATGACCGTGCGCCGGCTGGCCGGAGTCGCCCGGAAGCTTCCGCCCGAAGACCAGAAAGTCGTTCGCGCCCTGTCGGCGAGCCTGCGCCCGACCCTGCCCGTGGTCATCGATGAGGCCGGAAATCCCGCCCTGGCGGTCGCCTTGCCCCTGGCCCTGCCACGGCTGCTCGCCGCCTGCGGGGCGGTGGACCGCGAGCCCGCTTAGCGGCCCCCGACTAACGTCCGACTGCGGCCAGCACGTGGTCGACGCCGCGTACGATCGGGTCGGCGAACTTGCGCCCGAGCAGGCTGGCGTGGGTGGCCCGCGGCACATGCTCGATGTAGCCGCTCTTCGACGCGATCGCCGGGATCATCTGGATTTCCTTGAGCACCGTGGCGGTCTCCTCGCCGCCCGCGGTGACGACGGCGATCGGCATGCCCACTGGGAAGTCCCTGGCCCCCGCCTGGCTCGACGTGGTCGGCCACTGCGCCACTTCTTCGGCCGACCAGTGGGCGTGGCTGGGAGAGCCCCAGATCTTGCGCTTCTCCGCGGACGCCTCGGGGTCGAGAAAGATCCGGTCGCCGGCGAACACCGCCACCGGACGCAGCATGCCCAGGCGCGCGCCGTGACTGGCCAGCCGCATCAGCCGCGCGAAGGTCTTTACCGCGCCCGCGCCGATCGCCGAGGCCATCACCTCCGGCGTCACGGCGTCGACCAGGACCACGCCGAGCACGCGTTTGGGATGGGTGAGCGCGAACAGCCGCACCATCAGCCCGCCCATCGAGTGGCCGACCAGCACCACCGGTTCGCTCTCAGCCATCGAATCCAGCAGGGCCGTGAGGTCGGCGACAATGGCGTGGCCGTCACGCGGGACCGGCCCGGGGTCGGAGTGGCCGAGGCCGGCGCGATCGTAGGCCACGCTGGCCAGCCCCTTGGCCGCAAGCCGGGCCTGCACCACCGCCCAGTCCGAGGCGCATCCGAAGGCGCCGTGCTCCAGCACGATGGTTGGCCGATCGCTGACCCCGGTCGGCGTTGGGCCGGCGCGGACCACGCGCAGCCGCCGGCCGCCGACATCAATCAGCTCGCCGCGCGGCGCCTTGGGCCGGGCTGCCGCCGCGCGCCCAAAGGCCGGCCATCTGGCGGTCCTGGTCGGGCTGGACGGCTGAGCGGCCATGCGGGGCGTCTCCGGGCAATGCAGGCCCATATGGCCAGACAAAGGTTACGGATCGAGGTCAAGCCCGGCGCCTGGCGGAAATATTCCGCGGGGGCGCCTCTCTTCAGGGCAACGCTCAGAGGCTCTTCAGGATCCCCTCGACCATCTTCTTGGCATCGCCGAACAGCATCATGGTGTTGTCGCGGAAGAACAGCTCGTTCTCGACCCCGGCGTAGCCCGCCGCCATCCCGCGCTTCACGAACAGCACCGTGCGCGCCTTCTCGACGTCGAGGATCGGCATGCCGTAGATGGCGCTCGTGGGATCGGTCTTGGCCGCCGGATTGGTCACGTCGTTGGCCCCGATCACGAAGGCCACGTCGGCGGTGGGGAACTCTGCGTTGATGTCTTCCAGCTCGAAGACCTCGTCGTAGGGCACGTTGGCCTCGGCCAGCAGCACGTTCATGTGGCCGGGCATGCGGCCGGCGACCGGGTGGATGGCGTATTTCACCTCGACGCCCTCCTCTTTCAGCCTGTCGGCCATTTCGCGCAGCGCGTGCTGGGCCTGCGCCACCGCCATGCCGTAGCCCGGCACGATAATTACCTTGGCGGCGTTCTTCATCATATAGGCGGCGTCCTCCGCCGAGCCCTGCTTCACCGGCCGGGTCTCGACCTTGCCGCTGGCGCCGGCAACCGCATCCTCGCCGCCGAAGCCGCCGAGAATCACCGAGACGAAGCTGCGGTTCATCGCCTTGCACATGATGTAGCTGAGGATCGCGCCGGACGAGCCCACCAGGGCGCCGGTGATGATCAGGGTGGTGTTCTCGAGCGTGAACCCCAGGGCGGCCGCGGCCCAGCCGGAATAGGAGTTCAGCATAGAAACGACGACCGGCATGTCCGCCCCGCCGATCGGGATGATCAGGGTGACCCCGACCAGCAGGCTGAGCGCGAAGATGCCCCAGAAGGCCCAGAGCGCGGTTCCGCCGCTGATCACCAGGAGGACGATCAAGGCCGCGATGCCCAGGCCGATCATGATGTTCAGCAGGTGCCGCGCGGGCAGCAGGATGGGGGCGCCCGACATGTTGCCGTTCAGCTTGGCGAAGGCGATCACCGAGCCGGTGAAGGTCACCGCCCCGATGGCCAGCCCCAGGGAGAGTTCGATCAGCGACTCCAGCCGCACCGCGCCGTCTGGCCCGAGGATCCCGTAGGCGGCGGGCGTGTGGATCGCGGCCACCGCCACCAGGCAGGCGGCCATGCCGACCAGCGAGTGGAAGGCGGCCACCAGCTGCGGCATGGCGGTCATGGCCACGCGGTGTGCGATCACCGCGCCGACGGTCCCGCCGATGGCCACGCCGCCGGCGATCAGGCCCAGGGTGACGGCGTCGAGCACGCCCTGGCTGAACAGCGTCGCAGCGTCGTGCCGACGGCGATGGTCATGCCGATCATGCCATTGCGGTTGCCCGCCTGGCTGGTGGTTGGCGAGGAGAGCCCCCGGAGCGCCAGGATGAACAGGACGCCGGAGACGATGTAGAGGATGGCCGCGAGGTTGGCGTTCACGCCGCCCCCTCCTTCTTGGGAGGTGGGGCCTTCTTTTTGTACATGGCCAGCATCCGCCGCACGACCAGGAAGCCGCCGAAGATGTTGACCGAGGCGAAGGCGGTGGCGACCGCGCCGGCCCCCTTTGAGATCCAGACGTTGGCGGTGGGCGCGTCGCCGCTCGCGCCATGCGCCGCGGCGGCCAGCAGGGCGCCGACGATGATCACCGAGGAGATGGCGTTGGTGACGGCCATCAAGGGCGTGTGCAGGGCCGGCGTCACGCTCCAGACCACGTAGTAGCCGACGAAGATCGCCAGCACGAAGATCGCTAGGCGGAAGACGGTGGGATCGACGGCTTCCATCGCGGCCCTCAGCTCTTCAGGTTGGGGTGGACGACAGCGCCGCCCTGGGTGACCAGCGCGGCCTTCAGGATCTCATCCTCGTAGTCGGGGGCGAACTTGCCGTCCTTGTCGAGGAACAGGCCGGCGAAGGCCATCAGGTTGCGGGCGTAGAGCGCCGAGGCGTCGGTGGCGATGCGGCCGGGCAGGTTGGGGATGCCGAGGATCTTCACGCCGTTCTTGGTCACCGCGACCTCGCCGAGCTTGCCGCCCACGACGTTGCCGCCCTGCTCGATGGCCAGGTCGACGATGATCGAGCCGGGCTTCATCGAGGCCACCTGGGCCGCGGAGACCAGCTTCGGCGCCGGGCGGCCGGGGATGAGCGCGGTGGTGATCACCATGTCCTGCTTGGCGATGTGGCTGGAGACCAGCTCGGCCTGCTTGGCCTGGTATTCCTTGCTCATCTCCTTGGCGTAGCCGCCGGCGGTCTGGGCGTTCTTGAACTCCTCGTCTTCGACGGCGAGGAACTTGGCGCCCAGGCTCTCGACCTGCTCCTTGGTGGCGGGGCGTACGTCGGTGGCGGTGACCACAGCGCCCAGGCGCCGCGCGGTGGCGATGGCCTGCAGGCCGGCGACGCCCACGCCCATCACAAACACCTTGGCGGCGGCGACGGTGCCGGCGGCGGTCATCATCATCGGCATGCCGCGGCCATAGGCCTCGGCGCCCTCGATCACCGCGCGGTAGCCGGCGAGGTTGGCCTGGGAGGACAGCACGTCCATCACCTGGGCCCGGGTGATCCTGGGCACGAATTCCATGGCGAAGGCGGTGGCCTTAGCCTTGGCGAGGGCGGCCAGCTGGGCCTTGTCCTGGTAGGGATTGAGCGTGGCGACGACCAGGGTGCCGGCCTTGATCGCGGCGATCTCCTCGGTCTCGGGGGCGCGCACCTTGAACAGGATGTCGGCCTTGGCGAGCGCCTCCTTGGCGGTCTTCACGAGCGTCGCGCCGGCGGCCTTGTAGTCTTCGTCCTGATAGGAGGCGGCGGTCCCGGCGCCGGCCTCGACCGTCACCGAAAAGCCCTGCGCGATCAGCTTCTTCACCGTCTCAGGCACCGCGGCGACGCGGGTCTCGCCGGCGCGGCGCTCCCTGGTGACGGCGATGACGGCCATGACGCCGAGCCCCCTCTACAACACGAACGCGGGACGCCGCGAAGGACCGGTTAGTGCCCGTCGCTCGGACGGCTGCGGAGCAGGAGGATGCCGAGGATGGCGACCACGCCGCCGGTGATCAGGCCGGCGAAGAAGCCAGCCCCGGTGCAGAACCACATGACCAGAAAGAGCAGCATCGAGGCCAGCACCAGGCTGCCCCACTTGGTGATGCCCATGACCAGGTGGAAGGTCGACACCTGCTCGTGGATGTCCATTTCGCCGCGGTGGTAGTCGGAAGCCTGGCCGGCCATGGAAGCGCGCTCTCTGGTGACGTGAACTCGTGGAGCCGGGACTACACGAGACAGGCTATTGGCTCAAGCCGCGCCGTCAGCGGACCAGCCAGCCAGGAGGGCCCGCAGCGTGGCCACCAGGGCCAGCGGCTGGTCGATCATCACATGGTGATGCGAATCGGGAATCTCGATCTCGATCATCCCCGGCGGGAAGGGGGAGGCCGCGCCTTGCTTGCGATGCTCGACGATCCGGCTCTTGCCGCCATAGATGTGCACGATGGGCACCCGGACCCCGTGCGGCGTCTGCGCCTGTTGCTGCATCATCCCGCCACGGTCGAGCTTGGCCCACATGTTGGGGTCGAAGCGCCAGGTCCAGCCCTCGCCAGACCCGTCGGGGCCCTTGTCGCCATTGGGAAGGGGCGCCTTTTTTAGCGAGCGCCGCGCGATGAAGTCGGCGATGAACGGGTTGCCCGCCGGCTGCGGCGGCATCAGCCGGAAACGGTTCAGCGCCTCGGGAAGCGTTGCGTAGATCCGGCTCGGCCGGTCCATGGTCGGGATGTTGCGCACCGCCTCCATCTGCGCCATTCGCCGGGCCAGTTCCTCCGGCGGCGGGCCGAAGCCGGTGTCCACCAGGATCGCGGCGCGCATGCGCTCAGGCGTATTGGCCGCGGCGAAGAACACCTGGCCGCCGCCGAACGAGTGGCCGATATAGATCGGCTTGACGCCGCCCTCATAGAGGCCGGCGGCCCGGGACACCGCCTCGGCGTCCTCCGAGAAGTCGGTGAAGGCGTAGCGGTCGCGCCAGTCCGAGGCGCCCATGCCGGCCAGCGACATCGAGGCCACCCGGTAGTCCTCGGCGAAGAACGGGGCGATGAAGCTCCACCAGTCTGCGTGGGCGGAATTGCCGTGGACGAACAATAGGCCCGGCTTGCCGACCTCACCCCAGGTCAGCACTTCCAGTTTCGAGCCAAGCGACTCGACGAAGATCCGTTCGGGTTCCTGGGCGATCGCCTCCTTGAACCACAGCGGCGCAGGCGGCGGCTCGCCCCTGTACTCGGCCAGCGGCGCCTGCACCTCCGGCGGCAGGTCGCCGGTCGAGGGGAACGGCCGGTCGTCGTAGCTGACCTCCGGGCTCTTCGCCGGCTTTGGGTCTTCGGCCATGCAATCTCTCGCGCCTCACTGGAGCAAGGTTGACTAACAAGCGTTTGAAAAATGGCAAGCGGTTCGTGCCGCGGGCGCGAGGCGGCGGCCTCCGCCGACAATCGCGAATTCCTTTACCTTCAGCTTACCGCGGGCATCCAGGTTCTGCTCAAGCCGCACGCCGAGTTTTGGCGCCCCGCGAGCCCAGCCCCCGGTCCTCCTCCCCCCCTAGACTGGACCGGGGGTTGTTTTCGCCGAGCCGTCGCGCCTTGACTTGCAAGGACTCGCAGGCTCGCATCCTCCAAGCGATTTGAAGCCCGCTCGGCGCCCGTGGCGCTGGAGTTCGGCAGGGGGATGCATGGCGTCGCGTGAAATCTGGCAGTGGTCCGCCGTGGAGACGGCCGCGGCGATCAAGGCCAAGACGGTCTCGGCCGTCGAGGTTGCAACCGCCCATATCGCGCGCCTGCACGCCGCCAACCCCGCGATCAACGCCGTCGTCGTCGACTTGACCGACTCCGCCATGGCCGCCGCCCGCGCCGCCGACGCCGCCCAAGCTCGTGGCGACAGGCTGGGCGCCCTGCACGGCGTACCGATCACGCTGAAGATCAACATCGACGTCGAGGGCCAGGCCAACTCCAATGGCGTCGTTGCGCTGAAGGACAACATCGCGCCGGGCGACTCGGCGGTGGCCGCCAACTTCAAGAAGGCCGGCGCGATCGTGCTCGGCCTGACCAACACGCCGGAGTTCTCGCTTCGCGCCTTCACCGACAATCCGTTGCACGGCCTCACCCTCAATCCCTGGGACCACACGATCACCTGCGGCGGGTCGTCCGGCGGGGCCGGCGCCTCAGTGGTCAGCGGCATCGGGACCATCGCCCACGGCAACGATATCGGCGGCTCGCTGCGTGGCCCGGCGTTCTGCAACGGCGTCTCGACCATCAAGTCGACCCAGGGCCGCGTCCCGGCGTTCAACCCCAGCGCCGCGGTCGAGCGGCCGATGATGGCCCAGCTGATGTCCACCCAGGGGGCCCTGGCCCGCGAGGTCGCCGACGTCCGCCTGGCGCTGGAAGTGATGGCCCAGCGCGACGTGCGCGACACCTGGCAGGTTCCCGCGCCGCTGGTCGGCCCGCCCCTGCCCGGCCCGATCAAGGTCGCCGTCGCCAACATCCCCCCCGACATGAAGACCGACCCGCAGGTCATGGCGCTGATCGGCCAGGCGGCCGGCTATCTGGCCGACGCCGGCTATGCGGTGAGCGAGGTCGAGACCCCGGATATCTCGGCGGCCTTCAACCTGTGGTGCGACCTGATCTCCACCGAGATCGAGACCCTGCAAGCCGCCCAGATGCGCCAGATGGGCAGTGCGGATTTCGTCAAGGCGCTCGACGGCATCGTGCACATGGCCACGATCCTCGACGGGCCGGGCTACATGGCGGCGCTCGCCCTGCGCGCCCGCATCGTCCGCCAGTGGCTGGTCTTCCTGGAGACCTGGCCGCTGATCCTGACGCCGGTGTCGGTGAAGCCCCCCTGGGCGGTGAACGCCGACCTGGGTGGCGATGCGGCGGTGCGCGAGATCTTCTGGAACGACTTCCGCTTCACCTCGGCGCTCAGCGTGCTCGGCCTCCCCTGCGCCGCGACGCCCGTGGGCCTGGTCGGCGGCCATCCGGTCGGCGTGCAGATCATCGGCCAGCGGTTCCGCGAGGACCTGTGCCTCGACGCGGCCGCCGCCATCGAGGCCCGCGTGGGCGTCCTCGCCCACACGCTGTGGGCGCGTTGAGATCAGGAGACCGCGAATGTTGCTTCGAGCCGCGAGCAGTCTGGGTCTGGCGTTGACGCTGGCGACAGCGGCCCCAACCCCAACTGCGGGGGCCCAGCCCGCGATCCCCAGCCGCACCCCGCTGGCGATGATCCCGATCTCGCCGGGCAAGCTGGTCAACCGCGTCGAGACCACCCAGGTCGACTTCGCCCCCGGCCAGGTGATGCCTATCCACAAGCACAACGTGCCGGTGATCTGCTTTGTATCGAAGGGTAACTTCCTGACCAAGATCGGCGATGCGCCGGAGGAGCTGGCGGCGTTCGGGACGGTGACTTACGAACCGGCTGGCGTTGTGGTCAGCTACTTCAAGAACGCCGCGACCTCGGAGAGCGCACAGCTGCTGTGCGCCTCGCTGGCCGGCTTCGAAGACAAGGTGCTGAACATCATGCTCGACCAACCCGCGGCCCATTGAGATGCGCGCCAATCGCCTCAAGGAAATCTGGGCCTCGGGCCGCCCCGTGATCAACGGCTGGATGAACGCGCCGGGCGGCTTCCAGGCCGAGATCATGGCCGGCATGGGCTGGGATGCGGTGACCATCGACACCCAGCACGGCCTGACCGGCTATTCCGAGATGGTCGCCATGCTGCAGGGGATCTCGACCACCGCCACGGTGCCGCTGGTCCGCGTCTCCTGGAACCAGCCCGGCGAGATCATGCGGGCGCTGGACGCCGGCGCCTATGGCGTCATCTGCCCGATGATCAACGACGCGGCCGAGTGCGCCGCCTTCGTGCAGGCCTGCCGCTACCCGCCCGCCGGCTATCGCAGCTCGGGTCCGATCCGCGCGTCGATCTATGGCGGGGCCGACTATCTAGCCAAGGCCGATGGCGAGATGCTGACCATCGCCATGATCGAGACCGCCGGCGGCCTCGAAAACCTCGAGGCCATTGTCGCCACGCCGGGCCTCGACGGCGTCTATATCGGCCCCTCGGACCTGTCCCTGGCCATGGGCGGACCGCCCGGCCAGGACAGCCAGGCCCCCGAACTGCTCGCCGCCTTCGACAGGATCATGGCCGCCTGCCGCAAGGCCGGGATCAAGGTCGGCGTGCACACCAACAGCGTCGGCTACTCGCAGCAGATGATCGAGCGCGGCTTCGACCTGGTGACCGTCGGCTCCGACGTCCGCTACCTGATGAGCGGCCGACGCGAGGCCGCCGACATGCGCGCCTGGCTCGATAAGCGCTAGTGTCCCGACTAGGCGGCGTCAGTTGACCTTGGCCGGCGGCAACAGTTCGCCGAGTTCGGTCTGCACATGCAGCTGCACCGGAAGCCCGGCCGACTGCTTGGCCAGTCTTCGCGCCGCCCGTTCAGCCGCGCGCCGCGTCGGATAGGACCCGAAGTGCAGGCTGTCGCCGATGATGCTCCAGGCTCCGTTCTGCTGGATCACGCCGTAATGCACGTCGACCATGGTGATACTCCCTTGGTTCGCCGTCATTTCACCCTGGGGGAATGGCCAGACTAAGGCCCGTCCAGAGCGCGTCGGACCCTAGGGCGCCGGCTGGGCCAGCACCCAGTCCAGCGCCTTGTCGCGCCCGGCCTTGACGTCCTCCCAGGCGGGCGCGATCGCCACGTCCGGCGCCACCTCGTTCGGGCCCTTCTGGCGGAACTTGTAGAAGAGGCTGGAAGCGCGGACCACGAGGTGCGAGTTGGGCAGGCGGAACTGCCGGGGTTCCTGGTAGGAGTTGGGCGTCTCCCCGATCCGCTGGCCGACCAGAGTGGCCTTGGTCAGGTCCTGGAACTGGGCGGCGTTGTTCATCGCCGCCGAGAAGGTGAGCGCGCCCACCAGCACATAGAGCCGGCCCTTCTGGTTGAGGTCGGCGCGCTGCATCAGCGGCAGGATCAGCCCGCGGTAGCCCTGGGTGTTGTCGCCGCCCCCGTTGTCGCGCATGTCGATGACCAGCTTGGCGGGATGGACCTGATCGATCAGGGTGAACATCTCCGCCGCGCGCGCCTTGAGGTCCTGGTAGGCGTGGAAGGCGCAATAGACCGTCTGGCGCTCCGCCAGCGCCTGGCACCAGAAGGTCCGGTCGGGGTTCTGGCGGGCGAGCCCCGTCCGCGCCGCGGCGGTCGTCATCGGCGGAAGCGGCGCGCCCGGCGCCACGCCGGGCAGATCGAGGTCGAAGGCGCGCCCGGCGTCATCGCGCAGGCTGAAGACCGCATGCTCGCGCCGGGGCGTGATCCCCAGGCCGTGCAGGCTCAGCCCTCGCCGCAGATCATTCAGGGCTCGGCCCGCCTGCAGTTCCGGCAACTCGCCCTGTGGCGCCAGCGTCAGGGCCCGCCTCCAGGCCTCGGCGATTAGCTTGCCGCCGATCCGTACGATCCGGGCCCCCAGCGCGCGCTCAAGGCCAGGTCCAACGGCGACGATGCGGAAGTCCTCGCCGAAACGGCGGATCTCGACCGGCAGGATGCGACGGTCAGTCGGTAACACCAAGCCGGTGTGGCCGTCGCCGATCAGGTTGGCGATCCGCTGCAGGCCGACGAAGATCTGGTCGCCGTTCAGCCCGGGCAGCCGCCGGTCGAGGTCGGCGATCTCGGCCTCGAAGCGCTCGCGCGGCAGGGCGAAAAAGGCGTTGCCATGGCGCTTGGGCAGTTCGGCGGCGAAGGCCTGCAGGTCGGCGCGCCATTGCGCCGTGGTCAGCGACAGGGTGGGCGCTGTGGCGTCGAGCGGCATCGACGGCCCCGTGCGGGTCAGCGCCAGCTTCCGGCTGCCCCCCAGGACCGGGACGGGACCGACCAGGGCGTCCCCATCGAGGGTCATGCTCGCCTCGCCAAGAGCCGAACCGGTGTCGAATTTCAGCTCGACGCGCCCGGCCCCGCCGACCGCAGATGAAATCCTGAAGTCGGACTGCGAGGAGAAGATCTGCGCGTGGTAGCCGGCGGCGTCGCAGACCAGGTTCAACAGGATCTCGACGTGGTCGTCGGGCCTGTCGCCCGCGGCGCCCTGGAACACGCCGGTCGGCGCGCCGGCCGCGCACTCGGCGAACGCCGGCGCGGCGAACGCCGGCGCGGCGAGCATGGCGACCGCGATGGCAGGGCCGGCCCCGCTCCGCAGTCCCATGGCTCGGGCCCCCGCTCATAATCGCCGGTCGACTATGGATCGCAGCGTCGATGCTGACCCGTGAATTCCAGGTAATGCGGCCGGCTACTTGGCCGGCGCCTGTTTGGAACTGAACTCGGTCTCGATCATCACCTCGACGTCGTCGCCGACGCCCATGTTCGAGCCGGCCGCCGGCACGCCATAGCCCATGCCGAAGGCCGAGCGCTTCAGCGTCCCGTGCGCCGAGAAGCCGATCCGCGCGCCGCCCGGATCGAAGGACATTGGCGGGTAGCCGCCATTGTAGGTGACGTCGAGCGTCACCGGCTTGGTGACCCCGTGCAGGGTGAAGTCGCCGGTGACCTTGGCGGCGTTGGGCCCGGCCAGGGTGACCTTGGTCGACTTGAAGGTGATCTGCGGAAACTTCGCCGCCTCGAAAAAGCTCTTGCCCATCAGCTGGTCGTGGAAGCCTGCCGGCGGGGCGTTCAGCTCAAGCGACTGCGGATCGATCGTCGCCTCGACGGCCATGTCGGCGGGATGGGCCGGGTCGAACTTCAGCTTGCCATCGACGGTGGCGAACCGGGCCGTGTAGCGCGAGAAGCCCAGGTGGCTGACCCGAAAGGTCACCGAGGTGTGGGTCTTGTCCATGACATATCCGCCGGCGGGCGGACCCGCAGGCTTGGCCGTGGCGGCCGGCTTGGGGGCGGGCTTGGTCTGCGCCATGGCTGGGCCGGCCGCGGCCAGCGCCAAAACCGAGGCGGCGATCAGGATCTGTTTCATCTGCGTCTCTCCATTGGCGCTTCATTCCAAGGACGTAGGCCGACGCCCCGATCCGACATCGAAAACGCACGAAACGCCCGTGGAGATCAACTGGCGGGCCAAAGCTCCGGAAACTGCGCGGCCAGCCACCGGGCCAGAGCCGCGTTGACCGCCACCGGCTGCTCCTGCGCCATCCAGTGGCCCGAGGGCACGGTCGCCTCGGTGAGGTTGGCGCAGTTCGCGCGCATGGGATCTGCCAGCTTCGAATCCAGGGTCGCGCAGACATAGTCGTAGGCGGCGTGCAGGAAGAGCACCGGCAGGGCCAGCCGCCCGCCCGCCTTGGCCCGGCCGGCGAATTCGACGTTGGCGTCGGGGTTCATGTACCAGCTGTCGGCACCGAAGAAGCCGTTGCGCTCCAGGCCCGCGACATAGGCGTTCTCGTCGGCCTCCGTCAGCACCGTTTCGTCGCGCGGGAAGTCCGGCGCCGGCGCGCCAAGCCCGAACCAGCCGCCGTTGGCGCGCACCATCGAGGTGATCGCCGGCTGGCCCTCGCCGGCTGGACTACCGGCGCGGAACAGCGCCTTCACGGTCGCGCGGATGTTGCCCTCGAACCCGGCCTGCGCCTTGGCGAAGCTCTCCAGGTAGAACATCATGTAGTCCCACTGGGCCGCCGGGAACCGGGCTTCCGGATAGACCTGGCGATTGGCCAGCGGGATGATCTTCTCCGGCGCGAAGCCGTCGGGGATGTAGGGCACGCAAAGGTTGGCGACGCCGTGGCAGCGGTCGGGATGGTGCTGGGCGAGACCCCAGACCACCGGGGCGCCCCAGTCGTGCCCGACCCAGACCGCCTTATCGGCGCCGAGCGTATTCAGCAGTTCGATCATGTCGGCGACGATCTCCTCCTGGCGGTAGTCCTCGTGACGGCCGTAGACACTGGAGCGACCATAGCCGCGCATGTCCGGGGCGATGGCGCGGAAGCCCAGGGCGGCGAACACCGGCAGTTGATGGCGCCACGAGATCGACAGCTCCGGCCAGCCGTGGACAAAGATGATCGGCGTCGAATCGGCCGCCCCGCAGGACAGGTAGAAGCTGGTGTGCCGCGCACTCTTCGTCACGTTCTCGAGGATGGGGAAGGTCACAGAGGCTCCTATTCCGGCGGGCGATAGTCTTTGGCGATGTGGCCTTTCAGCTCGGCCTCGGTGAACCACACCGGCTTGGTTTGCATGGCCACGAACAGCGGCGTCTGATCGGCGTAGTGGGGAGAGGCTTCGTCCATCGTCGCCGAGCCGAACTGGTGGACCGAGCGCGACGTGAGGCGCCCGGCCTTGTCCCACTCGACGAACATCACATAGGTGTCGCCGGCGAGCGCGTGCAGCCGCCCGTCCGGATCGGGCCGGCCATAGACCGCGCGGTAGACATCCGGACCGCCGTCGATGGCCAGGTCGACCTTGCCACGGCGGATGCGGTTGACCTCGCCCCACTCCGGATCGATGCGCCCGAAGTGAGCCTTCAGGTCGGCCATGGCGGCCTTCAGCGCCGCGATCGGCGTGCCGCCGCCCTGCAGTCGGGTGAGCGTCGTCACCGCCAACGCCGCGCCACGACTGTGTACGTCGGTGCGAAGGTCCCAGCCCCTCAGCACGGCCTGAGCCGCGGCAAGGTCGGCATCCTCGCCGGGATTGAGCGCCAGCAGGGCGGCGATGCCTTTGCCGATGTCCGACTTGCGGCTGTAGGCCAGGTCGTATTTGTCGTCGTTGAACATCGCTGCGGTGATCGCGGTCTGTGTCCCCACCGTCTCCAGCACCCGGTAGGCCCGGTTGGTCATGTTGGTCTGGATGCCCAGGGTCTTCGAATAGGCCTGCGGCTTCAGGTCGTCGGCCGGGTCGGTGGCCTGGAAGGGCGTGTTGTTGGAGTTGAACACGAAGCCCGACTTCGGATTCCAAACCTGCGGAATCTGGCTGAACGGCAGCTGCTTCGTCCAGATCAGGTCGGAGCGGTCGCCGGGCACAACGCCCGACCAGTCGACGCCTTCCTTCC
>JANXXK010000030.1 GCA_025350685.1 Alphaproteobacteria bacterium
CTTGGTGCGGGCGTTCTTCTTGGTCACGTAGAAGAAGCCGGTGTCCGCCGAGGAGTTCAGGCGGATCTTGATGGAGGCGGGCTTCGCCATGGTCTGTCCTTGGGCGGGGCCGGACGGGCAAGCCGACGGCGGGTGTTCGAAGAGCCGCGGAAAATACGAATCCGCGCGCCAAAGTCAATGACTGGCTGGAGAAGGCGCCGGTAGGGTAGGCCCATGATCCTCCATCCGACCCACGGATTCGCCAACCATCCCGCCGACAACAGGCATATCGAGGTTGTCCCGCTGGCCGCCGCCATGGGCGCCGAGAATCCGCGGCGTTTCGCTCGCCAGCCTCTCTGCTGAGGCCTTCGCCGAGGTCCGCGCCGCGCTCTTCCGGCACAAGATGATCTATTTCCGCGACCAGGAAATCACGCACGCGGACCAGGAGGCCTTCAGCGCCCGCTTCGGCCCCTTCGCCGAGGACGCCTACACGCAGGGCGTGCCGGGCCACCTCCACGTCCAGCCGCTGATCAAGGAAGCGAGCCAGACCCTGGGTGTGGTGTTCGGCGCCGGCTGGCACACCGACTCGCCGTTCCTGGCGGAGCCGCCGGCTATCAGCATGCTCTACGGCGTTGAGATCCCGCCCTATGGCGGCGACACCATCTGGGCCAATTCGGCCCTGGCCTATGCGACGCTCAGCGACGCCATGAAGGCGATCCTGGCGCCCCTGAAGGTGCACATGTCGATGGGCCGGGTCGTCGAGACCGCGCAGGCCCACCAGGCCCCCGACGACACCCCGCTCGGCCGGGTGGCGTCGACCAAGGGCCTGGCCAAGCTGCCCGACGAGATCGCGCGCAAGGTGGCCGGGTCGTTCCACCCGCTGGTGCGCACCCACCCGGTCACCGGCGAGAAGGCGCTCTACTGCGACCAGACCTACGCCTGCGGCATCGAGGGCCTGACGCCGGCCGAGGCCGAGCCTCTGCTGGGCTTCCTGGTCAGCCATATCACCCAGTCGGCCTTTACCTGCCGCCTGCGCTGGGCGCCGAAGACCTACGTCGCCTGGGACAACCGCATCTGCGTCCACCAGGCGTTCAACGACTACGACGGCTTCCGCCGCGAGCTCTACCGCACCACCATCGCCGGGGAGGCGCCGGCCTAGCTGCCCTAAAGGTGTCGGGGCCGCATCGCGCCGGCCGAAAAGCGCAGATAGGGCTTTGGGCGGGACGGATCGTCCATCCTGAGCACCGCCTCCTTCAGCATCATCCGGGTGACCGAGGGCAGGGGCAGGGCCTGGGCCTCGTCGAAATCGACCCAGGCAATCTCCTCCAGCTCTCCACAGTCGGGCTGCCGATCGAGGCTCATCAGCCGTTCAGCGTCGGCCAGCAGGAACCAGGTGTCGAACCGCTTGCCGACCATCGGCGGCGTGATCGCGCGCGCGATCACCTCCAGGGCATCGAGGTCGGCCAGCGCGCCCTGGGCCACGAACTCGCGCCAGGGGCCAGAAGCGGGCCGCGCCGAAGCGGCCTTGGCGAGCAGCAGGCCGGCCTCCTCCCAGGTCTCGCGGATCGCCGCCAGCGCCAGGGCCCGGCCGCGGCCCGCCGGCAGGTGGGCGTCGAACACCGCGGCGACGTCAGGCTTGAGGTCGGTGGCGGACGGCGCGCGATAGTCCGCGCGGTCGATCCGTCCGCCGGGGAACACCCAGCGGTCGGGCATGAAGCTGTGGCCGCCATGGCGACGGCCCATCAGCACGCGCGGCTTCTTGGCGTCGCGGCGGATGATCATCACGGTCGCGGCGTTCTTCGGCCGCACTGCGGGGGCGCCCGGGATCCGCGGCGGGCCCTCCGGCTTGCGGAACTGGCTTTCGGCTTCACTCATCAAACAACTGTATGACCGCCTGGGCTTGGGAGGGAAGGGCGCCTTTGCGGAACCCGAGGCCGCGCGGCACAATGGGTGCGGGTTCTTGGAGGGCGACGATGTCGGTGGAGGATGAGGAAGCCCATCTGGAGAAGCGGCTGCTGGACCGCGTGCTGTTCTTCACCGACGCTGTGTTCGCCATCGTGCTCACCTTGCTGGTGCTCGACCTGAAGCCGCCGGAGGGCTTGACCCTGGGGCGGCAGG
>JANXXK010000051.1 GCA_025350685.1 Alphaproteobacteria bacterium
GATGTCGATCTGCACGTCACGGGCAATCCGCGTCGGCCGCAATTTCGTGGGCGCGCGGATGCGGTCGGCATGGTGGTCGAGCTACGCCGCATCGATCGCGAGCTGTTGATCGAACGTGGCAGCGTGCTCTTCTCGCCCGACGGACTGATCATTTTTGGGTGCCCCAAGAACGGCGGCGCGGTGGCGCGTGGCTGCCAAACGCTCAACGGCATCTTCGACAGCGAGAGCCCGTTTACCGTCGACGGCAAGGTCCATTGGAGCGGCGAAGATCTGCAGAGCGTCGACGTCGCGCTCGACCTGTCGCGCTACGGCTATGCGAACAGCGAATACTCCTTGTTGGTGTCGCCCAAGGTGCGGCTCGTCGGCAATAGCCGCGGGCTCGCGGTCTCGGGTCGCGTCGAGCTGATCGCATGGCCCAGGCCGAGCGACCTCAGGTCGCGCACGTCGCGGTCGACGACCTGGGAGCGGTCGCCGAAGTCGCTGTCGGCGCAGACCACCCAGGCGCCGCAGCTTTCTATCCGCAGGCTGAGCGCCTGGTCGTTGTAGCGCCTGGGCAGGTTGGTGACCTCGTCACGCGTCTGGAACGGTGATCCGCGCCGCGAGGCCTGCCCGATCTACCTTGCCCGGCTGGGGCGCCCCTGCTAAACGAGCCGGCTCCGGTTATGAGCCGTACGCGTCGAAGGGCCAGCCGCCCTCCGGCGCGTTGTTTCATGGGCCGGAGGTGCTTAGATGGGGACGCCCATCTTCTGTTGCCGGGACGCCCACCTTTCTTGCCGGGCGAATAGGAGTGTAGCTCAGCTGGTAGAGCATCGGTCTCCAAAACCGAGGGCCGGGGGTTCGAGTCCCTCCACTCCTGCCACCCTATATACGTCGCGTGTTGATCCGGGGCGCGGAGGTCCGCCGCCCCACAATGAGAGTTAGAATTCGCCGCCATGGCCAAGAAACCGGGCACCAACCCCTCCGCGATCCGCAACCGCGCGGCCAAGACCGCCGCGGCCATGGCCGCGCCGTCGGCGCTCGCGCCGGCGCCTAAGAAGCGCATCAATCTGATCCAGTTCTTCCGGGAAGTCCGCGCCGAGGCGCGCAAGATCACCTGGACCTCCCGCCGCGAGACGTGGATCACCTCGGTCATGGTCGCGATCATGGTCGTGGTCGCCATGCTATACTTCTGGCTCGTCGACGCCGGCGTTCTGCTGAGCGTCAACACGATCCTGAAGTTGGCCAGCCCAAAGTAAGCACCCAGATGTCAGAAGCCGCCGAACCCACCGCCCCGTCGAACCCGCGCCACAAGTGGTACATCGTCCACGCCTACTCGAACTTCGAGGGCAAGGTGAAGGAATCGATCCTCGAACAGGCTAAGTCGCAGGGGCTCGCGGACAATTTCTCCGAAGTGCTGGTGCCGACCGAAGCCGCCACCGAGATTCGCCGGGGCCGCAAGATCGAGGTGCAGCGCAAGTTCTTCCCCGGCTACGTCCTGGTGAAGATGGAGCTTACCGACGAAGCCTACCACCTGATCAAAAATACCCCGAAGGTCACGGGCTTCCTGGGTTCGGGCTCCAAGCCCATGCCGGTCTCCGACAAGGAAGTCGCCCGGATCATCGGGGCCATCGAAGAAGGCGTCGAGCGGCCCAAGCCGACCATTCAGTTCGAGATCGGCGAGCAGGTCCGCGTCACCGACGGCCCCTTCGCCAGCTTCAACGGCTCGGTCGAACAGGTCGACGAGGAACGCACTCGCCTGCGCGTCACCGTCTCGATCTTCGGCCGCGCGACCCCCGTCGAGCTCGAATACAGCCAGGTCGAAAAGGTCGGCTGATCCGTGGGGCCGAGCGCGTGATCGCCGGCGGGGAGAGCAGGCCGGCCGTGAGGCTTGTCCCGTGGGCCATGCATGGCGGCTGAGCCTGCAGAACAGGACGGAGAGCGTCAGCGCCTGCTGAGCGCGTTCCTGCGCGGCCAGGGCGTCATCGAAGTACTGGCGGCGGAGGCTGGCGAGGTCCTGCGGCGTTCGTGGGACCCGAACCAGACGATCTTCGAGGTCGCGCGAGACGACCTGCTCGCAGTATTCCTGCAAAGCTTCTCAATCTTCCCGGCCTGGCTTGAGCGTTCGATGACGCGGAGGCGCCTGTCGTTGCTCTTCATCGAGCCGCGCGACGAGCTGGCGCCGTTGGTTGCGGCGCTCGCGATCCAATGCCACCTCAATGAGTACGCCTGGCATGAGGACGCCGTGGAGACCGAGCGCGTCGACGCCCTCGCGGGGAATCTGGCTGATCTGACGCCGTACCAGGTCATGCTGCTGGCCTGCTACCGGCCGCTGGCGCGGCTGGCCGGCGTCGATGCCCTGTTGGCCCGTGACGGCGGAGAGCTGGTGCGGCGGGTGCTGCACGAGCAGGTTGTCACCGTGCGGGAGGAGGCGGCCATCGCCGCGTCGCTACCGACACTCACGTCCGTCCGCGGCGAAATCTCGCAGGCGGTGGAGGCCCAATACGCGGTCAATCCGTATCCGCGATGGCGGCGCGTAAACCAGCCTCGGGTGCAGACGCATGTTCATGGCCGGGCCGTGCCGCATGAGGCCCAGGTGCTGATCGCCGGATGTGGCACAGGTCGCCATCCGATCCTGGCGGCGATGTCGTTTCCGGACGCTCGGATCCTGGCCGTGGACCTGAGCCGCACCAGCCTGGCCTACGCGGCGCGCAAGACCCGCGAGCTGGGGCTGGACCACCGCATCACCTACGCTCAGGCCGATCTCCTCGAACTGGATGGGGAAGCGCGGTTCGACATGGTCCAGTCGACCGGGGTGCTGCACCACATGGCCGACCCGTTCGAGGGCGCTCGCCGGGTCTGCCGGTTGGT
>JANXXK010000084.1 GCA_025350685.1 Alphaproteobacteria bacterium
GCATCGCTTGGCGAAGGCCGCGCTTTCCGAGAGGAAGCCGAAGCCGGGATGGATGGCCTCGGCGCCGGTCTCGCGACAGGCGGCGATGATCTTGTCGGCCACCAGATAGGACTGCGCCGCCGGCGGAGGGCCGATGAACACCGTCTCGTCGGCCAGCTCGACGGCCATGGAATCGGCGTCGGCCTCGGAATAGACCACCACCGTGGCGATCCCCATCCGCCGGCAGGTCTTGATGATACGCACGGCGATTTCGCCGCGGTTGGCGATCAGGATCTTTGAGAACATTCAGCCCGTCTTCCGAAACAACGGCCGGGACCTTAGATTGCGCGTCATGAGCACGCCACAACTCTCCCCATCCGGCTTCGATCTGACCCCGCCTACCCCTGAGGAACGCAAGGCCCTGGAAGCCTCGTTGACCCGCGAGGAGGCCGAGGTGCTGCTGCACCACGGCACCGAGGCGCCGTTTTGCGGCGGCCTCCTGGACCAGAAGGACGCCGGCATCTACGGCTGCCGCCTCTGCGGCCTGCCGCTGTTTGAGCACAGGACCAAGTTCGAGAGCGGCACCGGCTGGCCGAGCTTCTGGGCCCCGGTGGACGAGGCCCACGTCAAGGCGGTCGAGGACCGCGCCTACGGCATGCTGCGCATCGAGACGCTCTGCGCGCGCTGCGGCAGCCACCAGGGCCACGTGTTCCCCGACGGGCCGCCGCCGACGCGGCTGCGCTACTGCATCAACTCGGTGAGCCTGGCGTTCACGCCCTACGGCGCACCCCTGCCCGACCCCCTGCACCGCGGCGAGGGCGTGGCCGAGCCGGCGTAGGTCAAAGACTCCCATCCCTCCGCTCATCCCCGCTTTCGCGGGAATGAGCGGATTGGCGGTCAGGCCGAGCTTCGCCGGCCGGGCGGGATGAGCACGCGCGGCGGGCGCTCGTCGGGGTCATCCCAGTCGTCGGGGTCGTCTTCGAATTCGGGGTCGGGGAGGTCGCGCCAGGCGGCGGCGCCCTTGGCGGTAAGGCTGAAATCCAGGCACATGGCGGCGATGTCGCCGTCCAGGTCGCGGTGACCGACAGCGTCGGTGTGGGCCCAATGGGCCAGGCGGTCGTCGACCAGATCGTGCAGGTAGTCGGCGTGCTCGCCCTCCTGCTCGTCCCAGATGATCCGGCGCACAGCCACGCGCACGTCGTCGCAGCGCTTCAGCACGTGAACCGGGTCCAGGCGCGGGCGCGGCGGCGGGTTCTCAACCGCCTCGGCCATCCGGTCGCGTTTCAGCTGGGCCGTCAGCGCCAGGGTCTGGCGCAGCGAGCGGGCGACGCGCTGATAGCCGCGGGCCAGATCGCTGACGACCTGCGGGTCCTCGGCCGCCAGGGCGCAGGCGTGCAGCTTGCGGGCGAGCGACAGATCCATCTCCGCCAGTTCGGCCAGCATGGCTTCGTCACGGTCGGGGATAATGGAGGCTTCCATGAGAACATATAGGGAACCTCGAAACGGCCGGATGTCAAAAATTAGGTGAACTTTTCGCCGTCAGAGCAGGCGGTCGGCGATAAGCGCCAGCTGGAGCGCCGGTTCCGGGTCGACGCCGTCCTCGAGGCACCAGGCGGCCGACAGCCAGGCGTGGGCCAGGGTCCAGCGGCGCAGACGGCCCTCGTCGAGGCCGGCGAGCCGGGCGAGGCGCTTGACCTCGGCGACCATGCGGCCGGGCTTGATCGAGGTCTCCAGGTCCGGATTGCGCGGGATGTTGGCGTAGTCGTAGGTCCGCTCGCCGATGACGCCCCAGGGGTCGATGGCCAGCCAGCCGCGGCCCCCTTTTTCCAGGGCGCCGAAGTCGAGGACGTTCTCGTGGTGCATGTCGCCGTGCAGGACGACCACGTCGTGGGGGTCGGCCAGCAAGGCCTCGGCGACGGCCCAGGATGGCTTGAACCGGTCGTCGCGCTCAGCGGCCTCACGCAGCGCCCGGAAGAGTTCGCCGAGCGTGCGCAGTCCCTCAGGCGGCGGCGTGGGACGGGGCTGGTGCAGGGCGGCGATGGCGGCGCAGAGGATCGTGTCGGCCTCCTCATCGCGGCCCTCGCGGGCCATCGCCTTGAGCGTCCCAGTGTCTGCCGCACGCAACATCAGCAACGCCTCGCCCTCCTGGGCCAGGACCGGGGTGCCGCCCTCACCCGCCCACCAGGCCAGCACGCGCGCGCCGAGTTGCTCCTGGGCGTGGTGGGCGATCTTCAGCATGGCCGCGACGCCGTTCTGGCGGACAGGGACCAGGGTGTTGCCGGTATAGGGCCCGAGGAAAGGCTCGCCGTCCGGCGTCAGGTTCCAGCGCTCAAGCCAGGGCGAGACGTCCGTCACAGCGGGATATTGTCGTGTTTCTTCCAGGGGTTGGTGAGGTGTTTGCCCTTGAGGTTCTTCAGCGCGCGCACGATGCGGCGTCGCGTGCCGTGGGGCATGATCACGTCGTCGATGTAGCCTCGCGAGGCGGCGACGAAGGGGTTGGCGAAGCGTTCCTTGTATTCGGCTTCGCGCGCGGCGATGGCCTCGGGGTCGCCGATCTCGGAGCGGAAGATGATCTCTACCGCGCCTTTTGAGCCCATCACCGCGATCTCGGCGGTGGGCCAGGCGTAGTTGATGTCGCCGCGGATGTGTTTGGAGCTCATCACGTCATAGGCGCCGCCGTAGGCTTTGCGGGTGATGAGCGTGATCTTCGGCACGGTGGCTTCGGCGAAGGCGAACAAGAGCTTGGCGCCATGGCGGATCAGGCCGCCCTGCTCCTGCTTGGTGCCCGGCATGAAGCCCGGCACGTCGACGAAGGTGATCAGCGGGAACTCGAAGGCGTCGCAGAAGCGCACGAAGCGGGCGGCCTTGCGGCTGGAATCGATGTCGAGCACGCCGGCCAGGGTCTGCGGCTGGTTGGCGACGATGCCGACCGGCTGGCCGTCCATCCGGGCGAAACCGACGACGATGTTCTTGGCGAAGTCCGGGCTGATCTCGAAGAAGTCCGCCTCGTCGACCACCTTGGTGATCAACTCCTTGATATCG
>JANXXK010000131.1 GCA_025350685.1 Alphaproteobacteria bacterium
CTTCGGGCCGGGTTCCAACGACGGACAGGATACGGGGAAGCATGGGTCCGAATCATCGGTGAAATTTATTAAGGATCACCCACAGTTCTGCGAATGGAAGCGCGAGGTGTGAGCTTTGCCGGGTGTCGAGATCACGGGGCGGCGTCCCTGCAACCCGGCCAGGGACGCGAGACAGCCGTCGCGGGCCGGTGTAGAAAACCTTTCGAATTTCAAGGGAAACCGACATGAAGAAGCTGATCGCCTTGACCGTCGCCGCCGCGTTCGCCCTAGCCGCCCCGGCCTTTGCCGAGCTGAAGGCGGGCGCCAAGGCGCCCGACTTCACCGCCCCGGCCTACCTCGCCGGCCCGCCGTTCACCTACAAGCTCGCCGACGCGCTGAAGAAAGGCCCGGTGGTGGTCTATTTCTTCCCCGCCGCCCACACCGCCGGCTGCAACATCGAGGCCCACCTGTTCTCCGACGCCATCGGCAAGTTCAAGGCGGCCCATGCCACGGTGATCGGCGTGACCGCCGGCAACCTCGACCAGCTCGCCGACTTCTCCAAGGAGACCGAGCATTGCGGCGGCAAGTTCCCGGTCGCCTCCGATCCCGGCGCGGTCATCGCCAAGAGGTACGACTCTATCCTGGAGAAGAAGCCCGACTGGTCCAGCCGAACGTCCTACGTGATCGCCCAGAACGGCGACATCGCGCATGTCTACTCGAACCTGGACCCCGCCGAGCACGTCAACGAGACCCTGGGCGCCGTGAAGGCGATGAAGAAGTAGCAGCGCCGTCGGCCAGGGCTGCTGAAACGCCGGCGTAGAGCCACTCTCCGGGCCTGGCTGGCGCACGACCTCACTCAGGCCGCCGCCTAGGTCTTGGATCGGCCGTTCCGGGCGTGGCGGCGTGCAGGCCGTGCAGCGGATCGCCCAGCAATGCGGCCCGCGCCTTGCCGGCGGCCCGCATGAACGAGAAGTCCCGCGCGAAATAGGCCCGCGACGGCATGCCCATGAAATAGCGGAAGTCCCGGACGAACTGGGACTGGTCCGCATAGCCCGGATCGATCATCCGGCCCCAAAGCCCGGGCGGATGCTCCCGGATCGCCGCGAAGCTGCGCAGGAAGCGTTGGCGCCGCAGCAGGGCCTTGGGCCCCATCCCGAAATAGGTCAGCGCCAGGCGCTCCAGCTGACGCGGAGAGCGTCCGAGCCGGCGCGCCCACTCGGCCACGGAGCGCACGTCCGGATCCATCAGCGCCTCGTGCGCCGCCACCAGCAACGCCTGCGCCGCCTCGCGCCCGGCCATGTGCGCCAGGAACCAGGCGTCCAGCGTGGCTACCGTCGCGGCGTCGTCGTCGCAGGCCAGCACCTGGCCCAGCAGCTCCGCCGCCCCGGCCCCGACAAAGGTCGATAGCGGCCCGATCTGGTCGAGGTAGTCGCTGGCCGGCATCGCCGTGAACACCGCCCACCCGGCGGGCAGGAAACCTGCGCCCACCATCCGCCCCGGCCCGCCGCGGACAGTGGCCATGCGGCTGATCACCCCGCTCATCAGCGCCGATGGCGCCGTGTGGCTCGCCACGCGGCGGTCGCTGAACGTCTGGGTCCAGTCGGCGTCGAGCAACAGCCGGATATTGGCCCACTCGGGGAACAGCAGCTCCTCGATCGGCTCGTCGCCGCCGACCTCGAGCACATAGTAGGTGGTGATCGTCGCGCGCAGCGCCGGCGCGGGCAGGAAGTACCGAAAAGATACGCGGGACTCGGGCAAGCACTTCCACAATGACAGCCGCCGGGGGCGATCGGCACCCTAGAGGTCCGGGGCGGCGCACGGAAGGCAGAAGTTCGCGTGGCAAGCGAAACTTGTCGACGCGTCAGGCGCCGGCTTTGTCCGAAACGGACCTCCGTCAGCCGCTCGATGAGGCGGTGAAAACAGCCAGCTGATCGTCGAACGCACGCTTGAAAGCCGGCCGGGCCTCGCCGCGGGCGACATAGGCGGCGAGGTTCGGATACTCGTCGAGGATCCCCGATCCCTTCGACCTGAACAGCACGCCGATCATCATCAGGTCGCCGGCGGTGAACCCGCCATCGAGCCATTCGGCGTCTCCGAGGCGGCGGGAAAGCTCGCCCAGCGTCCTGTGAGCGCCCGCTTCGAGCAGCGGCTGCCGCTGCCCGTACCAGGGCTGGTCGCGTTCCAGCAGAGCCGCCACTCCGCGATTGACCAACGGCGGCTCCACCGTGTTGAGCGCCGCGAACATCCAGGCGATCGCGCGCGCCCGGCCGTTCGCATCGTCCGGCAGCAGGCCCGCACGGCGCTCGGCGATATGGAACACGATGGCCCCGGACTCGAAAAGGGTGAGATCGCCTTCCTGGTAGGCCGGGATCTGCCCGAAGGGCTGCAGCGCCAGATACGCGGGCTCCTTCATCTCGCCGAACGTGACGAGGCGAACCTCGTAGGGTTGGCCCACTTCTTCCAGCGCCCAGCGGACCCGCATGTCCCGCGCCAGCCCTCGGCCGCGATCGGGTGATTGTTTGAAGGCGGTAATCGTCGGGGTCATCGGGCGGCTCCGTCTCTCTGCGGGTTCCTTGTATCCCAAGGACGAACGACCAACGGGCCGCACGCCACAGGTTCGAATTATCTGGTGGGCCGTCTCTCCAGCCCCTCTACCCTTGCCCTGACGGCGTTTTTCCCCTATCAGCGCGCCTCTTCACGGAGAGCGGTCTCTCGCGGAACACCAATGGGTCGGGACCATCCCGGCCGCCGCGCCAGAGATCCATCGTCGCCAGCGGGCCTTCCGCCGCCGGTAGCGCCGCCCTCCCAATGGAAGAAGGAAACTATGGCGCTCTACGAGCACGTCGTCATTTCGCGGCAGGATATCTCGCCGCAACAGGCTGAAGCCCTCAACGACACCATGAAAGCTCTGATCGAGGCCGGCGGTGGCACCGTCGCCAAGATCGAGTATTGGGGTCTTCGCAACCTGACCTACCGGATCAAGAAGAACCGCAAGGGTCACTACTCCCTGCTGTCCATCGACTCGCCGTCCGACGCGGTGAAGGAAATGGAACGTCAGCTCAGCATCAACGAAGACGTCCTGCGGTACCTGACCGTGCGCGTCGAAGAGCTGGAGCTGGAGCTCTCCCCGATCCTCGCCCGCCGTGATCGCGACCGCGAACGTGAGCCGCGCCGCGACGACTTCGGGCCCAAGGAAGGAGCCTTCTGATGACCGACGAAACAACCGTTGAAGCGCAGGACACTGCGCCCCCCGCCGGCGGCGCCGGCGGCGCCCGCCGCCCCTTCTTCCGTCGCAGGAAAGTGTGCCCGTTCTCCGGCGCCAACGCCCCGAAGATCGACTACAAGGACGTCAAACTCCTGCAGCGCTACGTCTCCGAGCGCGGCAAGATCGTGCCCTCGCGGATCACCGCGGTGTCGGCCAAGAAGCAGCGCGAACTGGCCAAGGCCATCAAGCGCGCCCGCTTCCTCGCCCTCCTCCCCTATGTCGTGAAGTAAGGGAGCCAGGCACATGAAAGTCATTCTGCTCGAACGTGTGGAAGGCAAGGGCGCCCTCGGCGACGTGGTCAACGTCAAGGACGGCTATGCCCGCAACTTCCTCCTGCCCCGCGCCAAGGCGCTGCGCGCCAACGCCGCCAACCTGAAGGTCTTCGAAGGCCAGCGGGTCGAGATCGAGGCGCGCAACACCAAGGCCAAGGAAGCCGCCGGTGGCGCCGGCGAAAAGCTGGACGGGACCGTCTACATCCTGATCCGGCAGGCCGGCGAAAGCGGCCAGCTCTACGGCTCCGTGGCCGGCCGCGACGTGGCCGACGCGGTCAACGCCGAGGGCGGCAAGGTCGATCGCGCGATGGTCGTGCTCGACAAGCCGATCAAGACCCTCGGCCTGCACGAGGTGAAGATCCGCCTGCACGCCGAAGTGACCGTCACCGTGACGCTCAACATCGCCCGCAGCCAGGACGAAGCCGAGCGCCAGGCCCGCGGCGAAAACATCATCGACAGCCAGTTCGAAGAGGACCGCGTCGCCGACGAACAGGCGCAGGCGGACCTGCTGCAAGGCGGCGCTGGCAGCCACGAGGGCGACTACACCGCGGCCTGATTACCGCAGTCTGAAGCTTGCGAAGGCGCGGGAGCCTCTCCCGCGCCTTTTGCATGTCCACTGTGACACAATTGTCATCCCGCCTCCCCGCGACACTACCTAGTTAGGCGGCTTTGGGGCTGTCAGGCCGCTTCGCATTCGAGCGGGCCGCCATCCAGAGGTTGTCGATGAAATCTCGTATCGTGTTGTTTGCCGCGGCTTCGGCCGCGACCCTTCTGGCGTCCAGCGCCGGCGCGCAGCCACGGGTGGCCATACTGGCCGCCGCGTCGGCCGCCGTCGCCCCCAGCGCCGTCGAAGAGGTTGTCGTCACCGGCTCGCGCGCCGAGCCCCGCTCCCGGCTGGAGACCATCGCGCCGGTCGACGTGGTCAGCGCGACGCAGCTGGCCCGCGGCGGGACCACGGAACTGGCCCAGGCGCTGTCCTTCGCCCTGCCCTCGCTGAACTTCACCCGCCCGGCCGTCACCGATGGCACCGACACCGTGCGTCCAGCGACGCTGCGCGGCCTCGCCCCCGACGAGACCCTGGTGCTGATCAACTCCAAGCGCGCTCACGCCGCCTCGCTGGTCAACCTCAACGGCTCCATCGGCTACGGCTCCGGCGCGGTCGATCTCAACACCATTCCGTCGGCCGCCATCAGTTCGGTGGAGGTGCTGCGCGACGGCGCATCGGCGCAGTACGGTTCCGACGCGATCGCCGGCGTGATCAACCTGCGCCTGCGCGAAGCCAGCTCCGGCGGCTACGCCAGCGCCACCTACGGCCAGCACGACACCGATGTCGAAACCAAGCCCAGCGCCACCCCGATTCCCGGCCTCGTGCTGCAACCCAACAAGCACCGCAACGATGGCGGCACGACCACCATCACCGGCTGGCAGGGCCTGCCGCTGTTCGGCTCGGGCTTCCTGACTCTCTCGGCCGAAGCCAAGATCCAACAACACACCACCCGCGCCGGTCCGGATCCGCGCCAGCAGTACCCGTTCGTCGGGGGTGTCGCCGGCGCCTTCGATCCGAGGGAGCTCACCTACGACCGCTACGACAACTGGTACGGCGACCCGAAGCTCGACCAGTACACGGGCTACGCCAACGCCGGCTATGACATATCCAACGGCGTGCACCTCTATGGCTGGGGCAGCTACCAGTTCCGCGACGCCTTCTCCGCGGCCAATGTGCGTCGAGCGATCCAGCAGAGCGCCGGCTCCAACATCCTGGCGATCTACCCCGACGGCTTCCTGCCCAAGATCGAAGGCAAGGTGCGGGACGCAAGTCTAGCCGGCGGCGCCAAGGGCAAGGCTGGCGACTGGGACTGGGACGCCAGCGTCGTCTGGGGCCGCAACGAATTTCACTTCGGCGTCACCGACTCGCTGAACGCGTCGCTCGGCCCGACGAGCCCCCGCGAATTTGACGCGGGCAAGCTGATCTACTCGCAGACCGTCGGCAACTTCGGCGTCACCCGGCCCTTCGACCTCTCCGGCCAGTCCGTGAACCTCGCGGCCGGCGTCGAGGTCCGCGGCGAGAGCTACCAGATCAAACCGGGCGAGCCCGCGTCCTACGTCAACGGCGGCTTCTTCACCCAGCCCGGCGTCCTTGGCGGCTCTGGCGCCCAGTCGTTCTCCGGCTTCAGCCCGGCCAACGCCACCGACAAGAGCCGCACGTCGGAGTCGGTCTATATCGAGGCCGAGAGCAGGTTCGCCGCCCTCGATCTCGACGGCGCCCTCCGGTACGAGAACTATTCCGACTTCGGCGACGTGGTCACCGGCAAGCTCGGCGGCCGCTACGACATCAACGAGAACATCGCGCTTCGCGCCAGCGCATCGAACGGCTTCCGGGCGCCGTCGTTGCAGCAGTCGTTCATCACCACCACGTCGACCAACTTCGTAGGCGGCCTGCCGGTGCAGACCATCCTCTTGCCGCCCAGCGATCCGCGCGCGCAACTGATCGGCGCCACGGCCCTGAAGCCCGAACGTTCGACCAACTTCTCGGGCGGCGGGGTCTTCCGCAACGGCGGCTTCTCGCTGACGGTCGACGCCTACTACATCAAGATCAAGGACCGGATCGTCCTTAGCGACATCCTGCAACAGGCCAACGTCATCGCCATCTTCAAGGCGGCCGGCGTCAACGGCATCGGCGGGGTGCGCTTCTTCACCAACGGCGTCGACTCCGAGACCCGCGGCCTGGAAGCGGTGGCCAGCTACAAGTGGCGGCCCGACCCGGCCTGGGGCGCCTTCGACTTCAGCGCCTCTGCCTCCCACAACGAGACCAAGCTGACCCGCGTCCAGGCCACCCCGGTCCTCTCGGCGCTGACGCCGCCGCCGGTCTTCTTGCCGCACTACCGCACGGTCACGCTGACCGACGGCCAGCCCAAGTGGAAGGCCAACTTCCTCGTCGACTGGACCCAAGGGCCCTTCGGCGTCACCGCCAAGGCCGAGTACTACGGCAAACTGCTTCAGCCCTCGAACACCAATAACGCGGCCGGCGACTATGTCCTTGAGCCGAAGACGCTGGTCGACCTGGAGGCCCGCTGGAACGTCACCAAGGGGCTGCAGCTGGCGGTGGGCGCCGACAACCTCTTCGACACCTATCCCACCACCCCGCCCTACGTGCTGAACGGCGTGACCCTCAGCTCCAATGGCGTGGCCGCCTTCCCGGAATACTCACCCTTCGGCTTCCAGGGCCGTTTCCTCTACGCCCGGGCCAGCTACAGCTGGTAGCCATAAGGCTTATGGACGAAATGGAAGGGGCGGGCTGGTTCACCGGCCCGCCCCATTCGTTTGCAACCCTAACGCCTGAGCTTCGTCCACAGGCTCACTGGAAAGTGTGGACGGGCGGCGAAATCCGACTGATCGCACGGCCGGCCTTAGGCTACCGCTAACCCATGGCCCTGGTTCCCGCTCTCGACCTGCGTTCGGTGTCGAACGACGTCAACATCCCCCACGCCCCGGCCAATGTGGAGGCCGAGCAGGCGCTCTTGGGCGCCCTGCTCTACGACAACGCCGCCTTCGAGCGGCTGGGCGACTGGCTGCAGGCGCGCCACTTCTTCGAGCCCTTCCACCAGCGGCTGTTCGCCGCCATCGAGAGCCACATCCGCAAGGGCCAGCTGGCCGAGCCGATCCTGCTTGCCGAACAGTTCGCCCGCGACGCCGGCTTCGAGGAACTCGGCGGGGTCCGCTACCTGGCCGACCTCGTCGACCGCGCCCCGCCGGCGGCCAACGCCCCGGACTATGCCCGCGCCATCTACGACCTGGCTTTGCGCCGCGACCTGATCCGCATCGGCGGCGACATCGCCAACGTCGCCAGCCAGGGCGACGCCGAGATCTCCGCCCGCGACCAGATCGAACAGGCCGAGCAGCAGCTCTACGCCCTGGCCGAGACCGGCGGCGTCTCCCAGGGCTTCGTCAACTTCGCCGACGCCCTGCACGGCGCCGTCACCATGGCCGCCGAGGCGCACAGCCGTGACGGTGGCCTGGCCGGCCTCTCCACCGGCCTCATCGACCTCGACAACAAGATCGGCGGCCTGCACCCGTCGGACCTGGTGATCCTCGCCGCGCGGCCGTCGATGGGCAAGTCGTCGCTGGCCTGCAACATCGCCTTCGACGTGGCCCGCAACTACGCCTGGGAGCCGCAGCCCGACGGCTCGAAGAAGACCGTCCGCGGCGGGGTCGTGGCCTTCTTCTCGCTGGAAATGGCCGCCGAGCAGCTGGCCATGCGCCTGCTGGCCGAGGCCTCCGGCGTCTCCGGCGACCGCCTGCGCAAGGGCGAGATCGACGCGTCTGAATTTGGCCGCGTCCGCGACGCCGCCCTGGAGATCCAGGAAGCGCCGCTCTACATCGACGCCACCGGCGGCCTGTCGATGGCCAAGCTCGCCGCCCGGGCGCGGCGCCTCAAGCGCATGGTTGGCCTCGACCTGCTGATCGTCGACTACCTGCAGCTGATCACCGGCGGTGACGGCATGAGCCGCAACGACAACCGCGTGCAGGAAGTCTCGATGATCACCCAGAGCCTGAAGGCTCTGGCCAAGGAACTCTCGATCCCGGTCCTGGCGCTGGCCCAGCTCTCCCGCCAGGTCGAGAACCGCGAGGACAAGAAGCCCCAGCTCTCCGACCTGCGGGAATCCGGCTCCATCGAGCAGGACGCCGACATGGTGATGTTCATATACCGCGAAGCCTACTACCTCAGCCGCCTGGAACCGCGCGAAGGCACCGAGGAACACTTCAAGTGGCAGGAGAGCATGGACCAGACGAGGGGCCTCGCCGAGATCATCATCGGCAAGCAGCGCCACGGCCCGATCGGCAATGTGAAGCTCTCCTACAACGAGGACCTGACCAAGTTCGGCAACCTCGCCCGGGACCACAACCGCTACGAACGCTGAGCCGAGATGGCTGAGCCCGCCCCAAATGGCGGCGGTGGCGCGCGGCTGACCGTCGACCTCGACGCGCTTGCCCACAACTACGCGGTGCTGGGCCGCGAGGCGGCAGGCGCCGAAGTCGCCCCGATGCTCAAGTCCGACGGTTACGGCCTGGGCGCGGCCCAGGTGGGCAAGCGCCTCTGGGCCGAGGGCGCGCGCACCTTCTTCGTCGCCCGTCTGGCCGAGGGCGAGGCCTTGCGCGCCGCGCTGGGCCCACAGCGCCCCTGCCAGATCAACGTCCTCGACGGCATGACGCCGGGCTCGGCCCCGCGCCTCGCCGCCGCCGACCTCACGCCGGTCCTCACCAGTCTCGCGCAGATTGCAGAGGCGAGCGCCTTCGCCGCCCGCACGGCCACGCCCCTGCCTGCCATCCTGCACGTCGATACCGGCATGAACCGCCAGGGCCTGACGCCGGAGGAGGCGCGCGCTGTGGCCCAATCCAGCAACAGCACGGCCACCGACCGCCTGCGCGGCCTGGAAATAGGCCTCGTGATGAGCCACATGGGCTCGGCCTCTGAACCGAAAAACTCCCGTAACGCCCGCCAGTTGGAAGGCTTTCTTGAGGTCCTCACCCTGTTCCCCCAGGCGCGCGCCAGCCTCTCGGCCTCGGCAGGCGTCTTCCTCGGCCCCGACTACCGCTTCGACCTCGTCCGCCCAGGTGTCAGCCTCTACGGCGGCGGGCCGGGGGGGACGCCCGATCCGCGTCTGAAGGCCGTCGCCACCCTCACCGCCCCGATCCTCGACCTGCGCCACCTGAAGCCCGGCGACGTGGTCGGCTACGGTGAGAGCGTCCGCATCGTCCGTGCGACCCGCGCCGCGGTCGCCGGCGTCGGCTATTCCGACGGGGTGATCCGCGCCGCACGCGCCGGCGGCTACGTCTGGTTGGGCGGCGGCCGCCGTCCCCTGCTCGCCGTCAACATGGACATCCTGATTTTCGACCTCGGCGACGCGCCGGCCGAAGTCGCCGAGATGGTCGAGATCATCGGCCCCAACGCGCTGATCGATGATCTAGCCACCGCCGGCGGCACCGTGGCCTATGAGATCCTCGTGCGGCTCAGCCGCCGCGCCGAGCGCGTCTACGTCGGCGAGGTCTAGCGTCCCGATTCCGAAGTTCGCATGCGTCTGGGGCGGGCTCCGACGAACGTCGGAATCGATAAGGACACTAGAAAGTCTATGTTTCTAGTGTGGTTTACGGTTCTGAAGTTCGCAACAGAACTTGCCCAATCAATCAGGCGAACTTCAGAACCACCACACTAGTAGATCGAGACCGGGCCGCCGTAGTTGGTCGCGCAGGTCGTCAGCATGCTAATCAACAGCGCCAGCCCCAGCGAAGTGACGAGAACGAGCGCGAAGAAGGGCAAGGTCCGCTCGGGGTCGGAACGCATTAGTTTCGGCAGGCCCAGGTAGAGCAGGTAGAGGCTGTAGAGCCCGCCCAGCAGCGCCAGCAGCCAGCCAACCCCCGGGACCAGGCGAACGACGCCCGCCACCCAGGCCGCCGTCCCGGAATAGGCGACCAGCTTGAACGCCTGGGTCCGGCTGCGCTCGCCGCCGAACTGGATCGCCAGTTCGTCGACCACCAGGGCCACGACATAGACCGCCCCCAGGGTCAGCGCGTAGCCGACCAGCGCCTCGCCGACGATTCCGAAGGGATTGCGGTGGAACGGAATGCCGAACAGCCGGTAGCTGCGGAAGCCGAACTGGCCGATCGCCCCGCAGACCGCGGGCACGGCGGCCAGCGGGATCACCCAGCGCCGGTAGAGCGCCTCGATGCTGTCGTCCTCCGCATCGATCTGCTCCCAGGCGACCAGCGGGTTGAGCAGCAGCCGCGTCACACGCCGGACCAGGTCTTCCGCCGGAGAGCCCGGCTCCACGACATTCATCGTCCCATCTCCCAGCCTGCCCGGCGACCAGCCTAGCCCAAGCGCAGGCCACGGCAAGCCGAGGCGAAGTGCTGGAAAACTTGACAGCTCACGGGTTAAATGTTCTCTATTTGTTCGAATAGTGGCTACGATGGCGATGGCCGAGCGCCACGCGGCTATCTGCCCGCACCTAAGCGACCCGCCCCGCGCTAGACTGAGCCTCACACCGAATCAGGAGCCCTCCCCGCACCATGGCCCGCGACGGCGCTGTCTATGCCTGTCAGTCCTGCGGGGCCGTCCAGACCAAGTGGGCGGGGCAGTGCCCGGCGTGCAGCGCGTGGAACAGCCTGGTCGAGGAGCTACAGAGCCGCCCGCCCGGGGCGCTGGCCCCCTCCAAGGCCAGCCGGACCCGGGGCCTCGTCTTCGAGGGCCTGGAGGACGAAACGCCAGCTCCGCCGCGCATCGCCACCGGCGTCGAAGAGTTCGACCGGGTCTGCGGCGGCGGCGTGGTGCCGGGCTCGGCGATCCTGCTGGGCGGCGACCCCGGCGTCGGCAAGTCCACCCTGCTGCTTCAGGTCGCCGCCCAGGCGGCCTTGCGCGGCGCCAGGTGCGCCTACATCTCCGGCGAGGAAGCCGTCGAGCAGGTCCGCGCCCGGGCCCAGCGCATGGGCCTGGCCGACGCACCGGTGAAACTGGCCGCCGAGACCTCGCTGCGGGACATCGTCGACGGGCTGAAGCGCGAGGGCTTCGACCTGGTGGTGATCGATTCCATCCAGACCCTGTGGAGCGACGCCCACGAGGCCGGCCCCGGCTCGGTCACCCAGGTCCGCGCCGCCACCGGCGAACTGGTCCGCCTGGCCAAGAAGCGCGGCGTCGCCATCGTCCTCGTCGGCCACGTCACCAAGGAAGGGACCATCGCCGGTCCGCGGGTGATCGAACACATGGTCGACGCGGTCCTCGCCTTCGAGGGCGAGCGTGGCTACCCGTTCCGCATCCTGCGTGGGGCGAAAAACCGGTTCGGCGCAACCGACGAGATCGGCGTCTTCGAAATGGGCGACGCGGGCCTGGCCGAGGTGAAAAACCCCTCGGCCCTGTTCCTCAACACCTCCGGCGAGCGCGCCGCCGGCGCGGCGGTGTTCGCCGGCATCGAAGGCTCGCGTCCGGTGCTGGTGGAATTCCAGGCCCTGGTCGCGCCGTCGGCCTACGGCACACCCCGCCGCGCCGTGGTCGGCTGGGACAACGGACGTCTGGCGATGGTCCTGGCGGTGCTCGAGGCGCGCTGCGGCCTCAGCCTCGGGGACCGCGACGTCTATCTGAACGTGGCCGGCGGTCTGCGCATCACCGAGCCCGCCGCCGACCTGGCCGCTGCCGCGGCGCTCGCCTCCTCGGCGCTCGATGAGGCCCTGCCGCAGGACTGCGTCGTGTTCGGCGAGATCAGCCTCTCCGGCGAGGTCCGCTCGGTCAGCCGCATGGACGCGCGCCTGAAAGAGGCCGCCAAGCTGGGCTTCCGCCGCGCGCTCGGTCCCGCCGACCTCGACGGCGGCGGCGCCAGGGAGGTGGTCGGCGTGAGCCGCCTGGCCGACGCTGTCCGGCGCATCGGCGAGGGGGGCTGGAACTAGGTCATGACCCAGTTCGATTTCATCGTTCTGGCGCTGCTGGCCATCTCCGGCCTCTTCGGCTTCCTGCGCGGCGCGGCGCGGGAGATCGCCGCCTTCGTCGCCCTGGTGGTCGCCGCGGCCGTGGCGGTCTTCGGCCTGCATTATTCGGCGCCCATCGCCCACAAGCTCATCCGCACCGACTGGCTGGCGACCGCCACCGCCCTGGTCGTGGTGTTCGCCGGCGTCTATCTGCTGCTGCGGATCATCGGCGGCGCGATCGCCCACCAGGTCCAGCAGACCCAGTTCATCGGAACCCTGGACCGCAGCCTGGGCCTCGCCATCGGCCTGATCCGCGGCCTGATCGTCCTGGGCGCCTTCAACCTGGCGTTCCTCGCCGCGACGCCGCTGGATCTGCGGCCGCACTGGATCGTCGGGGCGACCACCTGGCCACTGGCCGGGGACATGGGCCGCCTGCTCACCGCGCTGGCGCCAAAAGGCCTGGACATCGCCGGGCGCCTGAAACCGGCCTTCGACAACGCCCTGCACTCGGCCGCGCATGACGCGGTAGATGACAGATTGAAGTCAGAAGGCTACGACGCGGCCCAACGGCGTGAGATCGAGGATCTGGTGGAGAAGTCCCGATGAGTTCGGCTGACTATTCGACGTCGGCCCAATCACCGGCAAGAACGGACCGGGATCCACTCGACGACAGCCCCCGTCTGGAGTGCGGGGTCTTCGGCGTCTTCGACGTCGCCGAAGCCGCCGGCCTCACCGCCATTGGCCTGCACGCCCTGCAGCACCGCGGCCAGGAAGCCTGCGGCATCGCCTGCTTCGACGGCCAGCGGTTCCACACCGAACGCCACATGGGCCATGTGGGCGACGCCTTCGGCGGCGCCGACCTCACCGAGCGCCTGCCCGGCCGTTTCTCCATCGGCCACACGCGCTACTCCACCTCGGGCGGCTCGGTGATCCGCAACGTCCAGCCGATGTTCGCCGACATGGAAGCCGGCGGCGTGGCGCTGGCCCACAACGGCAACCTGACCAACTTCCTCACGCTGCGCGACCAGCTGGTCGCCGACGGGGTGATCTTCCAGTCAACCTCGGACTCCGAGGTGATCCTCCACCTGATCGCGCGCTCGCGGAAACCGCGCTTCGTCGACCGGTTCATCGATGCGCTGAGCCAGATCGAGGGCGGCTACGCCCTGGTGGCGCTGACCAACAAGAAGCTGATCGGGGTGCGCGATCCGCTGGGCATTCGCCCGTTGGTGCTGGGCGACCTCGACGGCAAGCCGATCCTGGCCTCGGAGACCTGCGCGCTGGACATCATCGGGGCCAAGTTCGTCCGCGATGTCGAGCACGGCGAGATGGTGGTCATCGATGCCGACGGCGTCACCTCGATCAAGCCGTTCCCGGCCAAACAGGCGCGGCCGTGCATTTTCGAATACGTCTATTTCGCCCGCCCCGACTCCGTCGTGAACGGCCGCTCGGTCTACGAGGTGCGCAAGCGCATGGGCCGCCGCCTGGCCCAGGAGAGCCTGGTCCCCGCCGACGTCGTGGTGCCGGTGCCCGACAGCGGCGTGCCCGCCGCCCTCGGCTTCGCCCAGGAAGCCGGCCTGCCCTTCGAGATGGGCATCATCCGCAACCACTATGTGGGCCGAAGCTTCATCCAGCCCACCCAGGCGACGCGCGAGTCCAGCGTGCGCATGAAACTCTCGCCCAACCGCTCGGTGCTGGCCGGCAAGCGGGTGATGCTGATCGACGACAGCATCGTGCGGGGCACCAACTCGGTGCGCGTCGTGCGCATGGTCCGCGAGGCCGGCGCGGCGGAAGTCCACCTGCGCTCGGCCTCGCCGCCGATCATGTGGCCGGACTTCTACGGCATCGACATGCCCGACCGCGAGAAGCTGCTCGCCGCCAACCATTCGGTCGAGGAGATCGCCAAGATCCTCGGTGTCGACTCCATGGGCTACCTGTCGATCGACGGCCTCTACTGGGCGATGGATTCCGCGCCGCGCGATCCCGCCTGCCCGCAGTTCACCGACCACTATTTCACCGGCGACTATCCGACCCGCCTGCTCGACCGCGAGATCGCCGAGGGCCGCAACGAACTCTCCGGGCGGCAACTCTCCTTCCTGGTCGACGCCTAGTGAGCGACGCGAAGTCGGGCGGGCTGCTCAGCCGCCTGAAGATCGATTGGTACCTCGTCCTCATCGTCAGCATGGGCGTGGCCGCCTCGCTCGCCCCGGCGCGCGGCGCGGTCGCGGTCGACCTGGGCTGGGTGTCGAAGATCGCCATCGGACTGGTCTTCTTCCTGCACGGCGCGCGGCTGTCGCGCGAGGCAGTGCTGAAGGGCCTGACCCATTGGCGCCTACACCTGTTGATCCTGGCCGCCACCTTCGTGCTGTTCCCGGCGCTCTGCGTCGGCCTCACCTGGCTGCCCGCCTGGATCACTCCGCCGGAACTCGCCTCCGGCATCGTCCTGCTGGGTTGCCTGCCCTCGACCATCCAGAGCTCCATCGCCTTCGTCGGCGCCGCGCGCGGCAATGTCGCCGCCGCCGTCGCCTCAGCTTCGCTCTCAAACATGCTCGGCGTTTTCGTGACCCCGTTGCTCGCCGGCGCGCTGATGCATTCCAAGGGCGCGGTCAGCTCCGGCTCGTTCTGGTCGATCGTCGCGCAGTTGCTGTCGCCGTTCGTCGCCGGCCAGCTGCTGCGGCCCTGGATCGCCGACTTCGTGGCCCGCCACAACAAGACGCTCGGCAAGCTCGACCGCGGCACCATCTTGCTGATTGTCTACACCGCGTTTTCCGGCGCCGTGGTCGGCGGCGTCTGGAGCCGGCTCGGCGCGCTCGATCTCGTCCGACTGCTGGGCATTTGCCTCGCCCTGCTGGGCGTCGTCCTGGCCGCCACGGCGCTCGCCGCCCGCACCCTTGGGTTCGACAAGGCCGACGAGATCGCCATCGTCTTTTGCGGCTCCAAGAAATCGTTGGCCAGCGGCGCGCCGATCGCCGCGGCCCTGCTCAGCCCCGCCGTGGCAGGTGTGGCGATGATCCCCCTGATGATCTTCCACCAGATCCAGCTGATGGCCTGCGCCGCCATCGCCCAGCGCTACGCAAAGCGGGCTGACCTGACGCCCGCGACCCCTTAAGACACGGCCCCATGTCCTTGCCTCTCACCGATAAGATCGCCCTGGTCACCGGCGCCAGCCGCGGCATCGGCCGCGCCGCCGCGCTGGCGCTCGCCAACGCCGGCGCCCACGTCGTCGCCGTCGGCCGCACCGAGGGTGGCCTGACCGAGCTCGACGACGAAATCCGCACCGCCACCGGCCAGCCCGCCACCCTCGTGCCCCTCGACATCGCCGACGGCGACGGCCTCGACACCCTGGGCCTGGCGCTGCACCAGCGCTTCGGCCGCGTCGACATCGTGGTCCACGCCGCCGCGGTCCTCGGTCCGATGACGCCCATCGCCCACATCGAGCCCAAGCACTGGGACCGCACTGTGGCCGTGAACCTCACCGCCACCTACCGGCTGATCCGCACGACGGAGCCCTTGCTGCGGGCCTCAGAGGCCGGGCGCGCCATCTTCCTCACCACCGGCGTCGCCTCCCAGCCGAGGGCCTTCTGGGGGCCCTACGGGATCACCAAGGCGGGCATGGAACACATGGTCCGCACATGGGCCGACGAGCTGGAACAGACCAAGGTCCGCGCCGTGCTGCTGAGCCCGGGCCCGATGCGGACGAAGATGCGCGCCGAGGCCATGCCGGGCGAGGATCCCAAGACCCTGCCGGACCCGTCGGAGATCGGCCCGCTGCTCGTCGAGCTGGCTCAGGCGGACCTGGGCCTGCCGCACGCTAACGTGGTCTTCGCCCACTGGAAGGCGGCCGGGACGCTCGCTTCGGCTTGACCCCGGGGCGGTTCAGCTTGGCCGTCCGCCCGCGCGGATTGCCGGCCTTGGCCTGGGGCCCCTGCGGCTTGGCCTTGCCATGGAGCTTGGGCTTGCCCACCGCGCCCGCCTTGGCCTTGGCCGCAGCCGCTGTTCGCTTCTTGGCTTTCAGACCCGTCGTCGGCAGTTCGCCGAACGGCGCGCGGGCCGAGCCCTGCCCGGCCTTCTCTTCGCCCTCGGCATAGGGGTTTTTGTTCGACTTCACGGTCACCCGGATCGGCACGCCCGGCAGGTCGAAACTCTCGCGGATCGAGTTGACCAGGTAGCGGCGATAGCTTTCCGGCAGCTGGTCGGCGCGGCTGGCGAACAAGACGAATGTCGGCGGCCTGGCCTTGGTCTGGGCCATGTACTTGGGCTTGATCCGCCGTCCCGACACGGCCGGCGGCGGATGGCGCTGGATGGCCATCGACAGCCAGTCGTTGAGGTCGCGGGTCTTCACCTTGGTCGACCAGTCGGCGTGGGTCTTGAACACCGCCGGCATCAGCCGCTCCAGGCCGCGACCGGTCTCCGCCGAGAGCGCGATGATCGGTGCGCCTTTCACCTGCGGCAGCTGGCGCTGCGCCTCCTCGGTGATTTCCGCGAGCTTCGCCTGGGGGTCTTCGACCAGGTCCCACTTTGCCAAGACGAACACGAGACCTCGTCCCTCGCGCTCGACCAGGTCGGCGATCTGCAGGTCCTGGATCTCGAAGGGATGGGTGGCGTCCATCACCAGGATGACGATCTCGGCGAAGGTGATCGCGCGGATCGAATCGTGGGTAGAGAGCTTCTCCAGGTTCTCCTGCACCTTGGCCTTGCGCCGCAGGCCCGCGGTGTCGACCAGGCGCACCGGGCGGTCGTCCCAGGTCCAGTCCACGGAGATGGCGTCGCGGGTGATCCCGGCTTCCGGTCCGGTCAGCATCCGGTCCTCGCCGATCAGCTTGTTGACCAGCGTCGACTTGCCGGCGTTGGGGCGGCCGACGATGGCGATCTTCACCGCCTTGTCGCCGTCCTCGTCGGCATGGTCGTCCTGGCTGGGGGCGATGGCGATCAGGGCCGCATAGAGATCGGCCATGCCCTCGCCGTGCTCGGCGGAGATCGGCACCGGCTCGCCGAGGCCCAGGCCGAAGGCCTCCAGGATGCCCTGGTCGCCGGCCTTGCCCTCGGCCTTGTTGGCGGCCAGCACCACCGGCATGTCGCGCCGGCGCAGGATCTCGGCGAAAATCTCGTCGATGGGGGTGACGCCATCGCGGCTGTCGATGACGAAGAGGGCGATGTCGGCCTCGTCGATGGCCATCTCGGTCTGGACGCGCATACGCGCCTCGAGGCTCTCGTCGGTGACGTCCTCGAAGCCGGCGGTGTCGATCAGCTCCAGGTCGAGGTCGCCGATCCGCCCGGTGCCGAAGCGCCGGTCGCGGGTCACCCCGGGCTGGTCATCGACGATGGCGAGTTTTCGCCCCGCCAGCCGGTTGAACAACGTGGACTTGCCGACGTTGGGACGCCCGACGATCGCTAATTTCAACGCCATGGCGTCAGTCTATAGGCGATGAGTTAGCGCAGCGCGATCAGCTGGGCGTCGTCGGTCACCACATAGAGCATGTCGCCCGCCGCGATCGGCGTGATCAGCGCCGGCGCGCCCAGCTCGACGCGGCGCTCGACCGCGCCGGTCTTGGCGTTGAGCGCCTGCAGCTGGCCGCCGGAGCCGACCACGATCAGCCGGCTGTTGACCAGGATCGGGCTCGACCAGAGCGGCTTGACCACCTTCTTGTCCATGAACGGCACGCTCAGGCTCATGCCGAAGAGGCCGTTCTTCTTCGGCTTCGCCGCCACATAGCCGGCGTTGAGGTCGTGCACCCAGTAGATCTGGCCGCTTTCGCGCGAGGCGCAGATCAGCGTGCCGTCCTTGGCCACCACATAGACCACGTCGCCTTCCGGCAACGGCGCGGTAATGCCCACCACCGGCAGGCTCCAGCGCGCGGCGCCGGTGCGCAGGTCGGTGGCGGCGAAGACGCCCGAGTGGCTGACCGCGAAGACATCGCCCTGGTAGATCACCGGGCGTCCGGCGATGTCGCGGATCTCGGAGAGCGCACTGGTGCGGCTGGCCCGCGACAGGGCCTGGTTCCACAGGTCGTTGCCGTTGGAGGTCCGAAGCGCCACCAGCTCGCCCGAGCCGAAGCCGGCCACCACGGTGTCACCCGACACCGCCGGCGACGACGCCTTCAGGATCCGCGCGGACTCCGAGAGCCCCTGATAAGTCCAGCCCGCAGCGCCGGTGGCCGCGTCGAAGGTCAAGAGCGTGTTGTCGAGCGCCACGGCCATCACCCGGCCACCGACAACAGTCGGGGCGCCGTGGATCGGCGTCTCGGTGCGCGTGCGCCAGCCGACCCGGCCGGTGTTGGCGTCCAGCTGCGCCACCAGGCGGAAGCCCGAGGTCATGTAGAGTTTGCCGTCTGCGTAGGCCAGGCCGCCGCCGAAGCCCTCGCGATCGCGGCGGTTGTCGGTCGGGCGCATGTTGATCCGCCAGACCACCGCGCCGGAGCGCGCGTCATGGGCCGAGACCTCGGCCACGCCGTCCATCACGAAGACCTTGCCGCCCGCCGCAACCGGCGGCGCCATGACCTGCTGGCCGCCCTTGGAGCCCTTGCCGAAGCCGCGGCGCCAGGCGATTTCCAAATTCGGGGCCGCGGCGAGGTTGCCCATCGTCTGTTCGGCGCTGCCGCCGGGGAGCGGCCAGTCCTTGACCGCTTCCACCGCAGGCAGAGCGAAGTCGACGCCCTTCAGCGCCTCGGCCGGCTCCAGCTTCTGGTCGGCGGCGACGATGGAAATGCGCTCACCCTCGGTGGCGGTCTCCTGGGCGGCGTCCTTGCCCTTGAACGGATTGAGCCGGCTCACCGTGGAACCGACGGTCGAGCAGCCGCTCGCCCCGAGGGCGGCGATCAGCAGGACGGCGAGAAGGCGCGTGCGGCTCGGCGTCATTGGGGCGCAGGTGCATCTTGTTGTTGCGGCGGGGCGACGCCCATCGGCAGTCCGCCCGGGCCGACCAGCATCGGCGGCGGCAGGCTCTGGGCGGCTTTCACCGCGGCCGGGACCGACTTGGCCGAGCCGGAGTCGATCAGGTCCATCGCCGCCTTGGCGCGCTGGCGAGCGCCGTCCGGCGCATCCAGGGACTGGGAGATCACCACGAAGTCGCCGCGCGCGCCGGCCTGGTCGCCCTTCATCAACTTGGCGAAGGCCAGCGCCTCGCGCGCCTGCACGCGATAGGGGTGACCGTCTTTCAATAGCGGCGTCAATCGCCCCTCCACTTCCGCGTAGGGAGCCGTGTCGAGGATCGCCAAGGCGGATTTGAGGCGGGCCGCATCTCCGAAGATGTCGTCCGGCGCGGCCGCGGCCGCCTGGTCGAAGAGCGCGATGGCGGCCTTGCTGTCGGCAGGCTGGCCGCCGGCGAGCTTGAGCGCGCCCAGCTGCATCAGCGCCAGCGACTTGTAGGCCTTGGATGGAGACTTCGAGACCTCGCCCCAGAGCTTCTCGGCCTTGGCCCCGTCGCCGCCCGCCATGGCGTCGCCGGCGGCGGCGTATTGCTCGGAGGCCTTGTCGCTGACTTGCTGCTGGTATTGCTGCCAGCCCCAGATCCCCAAAGCGATCACCAGGGCCGCGGTCGCGAGCGCGGCAACCCACGGCGCCGACTTGACGGCAAGCGCCCGGTAGCGGTCGGAGCGAAGCTGCTCCTCGACCTCTTCAAACAGATCGGTCAATCGGGGACTCCAGAGGAAATTAGGCCGGCGGCGTCAGAGGCCGGGAACCTATAGAAGCCCGTTCTGCGCTGCAACAGATCGGTCCTCCTTGTCTCCCCCACGCCGGCTCACCCCAGCGAAAGCTGGGACCCAGGCTTTATCTTGAACCACAGAAAACACGGAAAGAGCACAGAAAGGGAAGTCGGCGTTCGGGCCGGACGGGGGCCCAGGTCGGACTAAGGATCGCGCAGCACGCGCGATCGATCGATAACGCCGCGGTCGAGCGATCGCTTTCCGTGCTCTTTCCGCGTTTTCCGTGGTTCCAATCCCGCGGCGCCCGTCTCAGCCGGAGCTTCGCCAGCCCGCGCGGGGCCGGGGGAGGACCGTGGGGCGGCCGTCCTCATCCTCATCCTCGTCATCCTCATCTTCAGAGGCCTCGGCGAACACCGGGTCGGGCAGGTCGGGCCAGGCGGCGAAGCCTCTGGCGGTGAGGCCGAAGTCTATGCAGACCGCGGCGATGTCGTCGTCGAGGCTCTTATGGCCGAGGCGGTCTTCGTGGGCCAGGGCATGAAGGCGATCTTCCAGCGCGCCGTAGAGATAGTCGGCCTCCTCGCCTTCCTTCTCGTCGAAGACGATCCGCTGGACGGCGATACGCACCTCGTCGGCGCGGGCCAGCACGCGGGCGTCGTCGCGGAGTGGCGGCGGCGGAGCCGGGGCCGGGTTCTCGCGCGCGTCGCAGGCGAGGTCGCGGTGCAGCTTGGCCTTCAGCGCGAGCGATTGGCGCAGCGAGCGGGCGATCCGCTGGTAGGCGCGCGCGAGGTCGGCGGTGTCCTTGGGATCCTCCGCCGCCATGGCCGCGGCATGCGGCTTCTCGGCCAGCGCCAGATCGAGCTCGGCGAGTCTCGCCAGCATGATCTCGTCGCGGTCGGGGTTGGGCTCGGACATGGGCGGGAGGAAAGCACGCCGATGCGTCAGAAGCGGACGTAGGAATGAAGGTGTTCCGAAGGTCTGCTGCGCGTTCGGCGGCAAAAGTCGCCTCACGACCCATCTGCGACTTTGGCAGGGTCCGCTTGCGGCTCGTTTGGGGACCTCATACCCTCAGAGGCTTCAGGAGAACCACATGCAAGCGAAGCACGGTGCTAGGATTGGCGCGGTTTCGTTTTTCGTCCTAGTCTTGGTGCTACTAGCCGCGGGCTCTACGGCATTTGCAGCACAGCTCTTTGCTGACGCGGATTTGCTCACTGTCGATCAGCGAATTTCATCAGCGTTGGTCGCGGGCGACCTCGTTTATCTACAGGCGCACATTGCCCCTGATTTCCGCTTCACGCATGGCCTACTCGAAGGCGATAGCGAGGACCGGGCCGCCGTGCTGCGCAATGCCGCGCGCCGGCCACCATTTTACATTCGCCGCGAGATCTCTGCGGCGGTCGCGGAAATCCATGGCGATACCGGTCTCGTCATGGGACGGATGTCGGCCACCCGCGGTCCGTTGTTGAATGATACCGACCAGCAGCCTCGGTGTTTGGTGATCAACTTCGTTCATCTGTACCGTCGCCACCATCGGACATGGCAATGGGTGTCGCATCGCACCGCACAGATGATCACGCCCCCGGCGCCTTGCTGAGGGCTTCACCGGGCGTAGGAAAAAAACGGCTCGACCCACGAGGAGCCCAAGAACTTGGCCCAGCTCGACAGGGTCGAACGGGCGGTCACGATTGCATCCGGCTGGCTGAGAAGCGCGGGTCAAACCATCCCTGCTGCTAGCGCGATCCCATCCAAGAAGAGGGTCTGTTCTTGCACCCGCCGGAATGCCATGGCCCAGGCGCGCGCAGTGTCACACGGATCATCAGCTTGGTGCGCGACCGCTTCTCGCACAGCGACCTTCTCACCCAGGTGGCCAAGGCACGCGAGGAGTACCGCGCGGGAGATCGGGAAATTGGGCATCAGCTCAATGGATTGTCTGAGCAATGGAACGGCGTCGACGAAGCGCCCCTGCTCGAAGCGGTCGACGCCGAGCCAGGCGAGTTGGCCAAAACGGATGAACGATAGCGGGTCCAGCCGCATCGACGTTTCCACATGCTCCGCCGAAAGCTCTGGTTCACCGATCATCGCGCGCAGGGCGCCGCTGGCGTACCAAGCGAATGAGGAACCGGGGTTCAAGGCAAGGGCTCGATCGATGATCGCGATGGGGCCTTCCAAGTCGCGGCGTCCGTTGGCCAGGGTAAATGCGATCACGCTGAGCACGTCGACGTCGTCGGGAGCCTCCTGGAGTGCACGCGCGGCCAAGACCTGGCTCTGCTCAAGACGCCATTGCCGATCTTCCGATGGAAAATAGACGGCGTGAATGGCGTGGCAGTTGGCGGCTGCCGCCAGCGCGGCCGCATAGCCCGGGTCAAGGGCGATGGCCTGATCAAGAAGTTCGAGGGCTTCGAGCATTTCCGGCGACTTCCAGGTGTTGCGCAGGGGCAGGGCGCGCAGGACGAGGTCGTAGCTGTTCATGTTCCCAGTGGGGCGTTTGGAAACGCGACGGACCTCGGCCGCCCGGATGGTGGGTTCGATGACCCCGGCGACGCTGAGCGCAACCTTGTCCTGCAGGGCGAAAATGTCCTCCAGAATGTCATCGAAGCGTTCGGCCCAGACCTGGGAGCCGTCGGCGGCGTCGATCAGCCTGACGGCGATGCGGACGCGGTCCCCAGCCTTACGGACGCTGCCCTCCAGAACGTAGCGCACGCCCAATTGCCGGGCGACTTCCTGAGGAGTCACCGCCTTGCCCCTGAACGACAGCGTCGAGCCGCTAGCAATAACGAAGAGTGATTTGAAGCGCGTCAGCGCCGCGACGACCTCTTCCATCATCCCGTCGGCGAAATAGTCCTGGTCAGGATCGTTGCTGAGGTTCGCGAACGGCATCACTGCGATGGAGGGCTTCGACGGTAACGGCGGGGGGGGGCGCCCAGGGTCGGCGCGGTGACCGACAGTGACGCGCCGCCGACAAGGCCCTCGATGCCTGCGAGGACCTTCGGCCAATGCGGATGTTCGCCCTCGCCGGACCAGCCCGCGAGGTCGGCGCACTGGACCTGATCGAAAGGCATGGGCAGACGCGTCTTGTCGATGACCAACTGGACCAGCTTGTGGCCCTCCCGCGCCCGGTTGGCTTCCGATAGCACCCACTCGGACTTGGCAGCGTCCGCCGACCAGATCACCAGTGCCGCCTTGGCCGAGACCAGCTGCTCCTCGATCGCGTGGGTGTAGGCGCGGGGCGAGGTTAGGTCGTCGTCGAGCCAAACGCTGTAGCCCAGCGCGCGCAGCGCCGCCGCCGCGCTTTGCGCCTGCTTCGCCGTCGAGTGGGCGTAGGAGATGAAGACGTCGGCCATGCGGTTACGACCCACCCCCTGGCCGCGGACGGAACCCTAGCTAGGTCGAAGAGCGACGGGCAAGAGAAAGGTCGCGAAAGTCCTCTCTCGGGCCGATGCCAATGTCGGGAAACCAACCCTGGCGGACGTCGGAAACGTCCGCTTGTTGGCCGTCCGTCGGAAGGTCCGTCTCGGCGGCGGCGCGCGGAGTGGACTGCAACGCCCTTTGTCCCGCGGCTTCGCCGCGGGCCACCTCCCCTCAATCACGCGGAGCCTGTCCTCGGGTCGGCCTCCGGCGGAGCCCGGGGGCGCTGGGGGAGGACCTTACCCCGCCAGCCCGAAATACACCTCGCGCGGGCCGGGGAAGCGGCGTTCGCGGACGTCTTCGGCGTAGGCGGCGACGGCGCGGGTGATCTCGCCGCGCAGGTCGGCGTAGCGGCGGACGAACTTGGGCGTCCAGGGGAACAGGCCCAGCATGTCGTCGGTGACCAGGATCTGGCCGTCGCACCCGGCCGAGGCGCCGATGCCGATGGTCGGGACGCTCAAGGCCTGGGTGATCTCCTCGGCCAGCGCCTCGGCGACGCCCTCGACCACCACCGCGAAGGCGCCGGCCTCGGCGGTGGCCCGGGCGTCTTGCAGGATGCGCTGGCGCTCATTGGGCTCGCGGCCCTTGGCCTTGAAGCCGCCGTCGACCAGCACCGCCTGGGGCCTGAGGCCCACGTGGCCCATCACCGGCACGCCCCGCTGCACGAGGTAGGCGATGGTCGCGGCGATGGTCGAGCCGGCCTCGACCTTCACCGCCTGGGCGCCGGTCTCCTTCATCACCCGGACGGCGTTGGCGTAGGCGGCCTCTGGCGCGCCCTCGTAGGACCCGAACGGCATGTCGACGACAACCATGGCCCGCCGCGAGCCGCGCATCACCGCCTGGCCGTGCAGGATCATCATCTCAAGCGTCACGCCGAGCGTGTTGGGCAGGCCGTGCAGCACCATGCCGACGCTGTCGCCCACCAGCAGCAGGTCGCAGTGCTCGTCGAGCAGCTCGGCCATCGGCGCGGTATAGGCGGTCAGGCAGACGATCGGCGTCTTGCCCTTACGTAACCCGATATCCGGCGCGGCGAGGCGGCGGACCCCGGTTCTTGGACCCGCTGGTTGGCTCTGTGACGACAAGGTCAGATCTCTCCGATCACCCGGGTGAGGACGAAGCCCATCATCACCACGGCCAGAGCCGCGGCGGCCCACACGCCCACGCCGCCCGCGGATACCGCCGACATCCAGTCGGTGGAGGCGGAGAGGTGGTTGAGGCTGGAGGAGATCAGCTTGGCGGAGTCGCCCGCCGTCTCCACCCGCTGGAACAGGTTCGACACCATCAGCTGGCTGGCCCCGATCACGCCGCCGACCACGCCCGCGGCGCCGATCAGCCAGCGCCGGGCCGTCCAGCCGGCGTTCAGCCGGCGTTCGACGCGCTCGGCGAAGGCGCCGGCGTCGGCCAACTCGGGATGCTCGGCGAAGAGGCGCTCGAGCCTGCGCTCGAAATCCTCAGCCATTGCCCCGCCTCCCTTCAACAGCTGCGCCGCCGTCCGGCGCCAGGCGCGTTCTGAGTTTATCCAGACCACGTTTGACATGGGATTTGACCGTTCCAAGTGGCAGGTTCAAGGCCTCCGCCGCTTCGCTGTGAGAAAGTCCGGCGCCGAAACACATGGTGACGCACACCCGTTCCGTCGCTCCGAGTGTCTTGAGGGCCTCGTCCAGGTCGATGGCGGCGTCGGCGTCGCCCCCGTTCGTCGAGCTCTCGGCCTCGGCCGCCTCGGTGCTCAGAGACCCCAGCCGGCGGTCCTTTTGCAGGCGTCGCAGATAGAGCCTGGCGGCGATCCGCTTGACCCAGCCGGCGAATGTCCCCTCGCCGCGGAACTCGGCGATCCGCTCGAACGCCGTCAGGAAGGCGTCCTGGGCCACATCGTCGGCCTCCGCGCCCTGAGCCCCCATCCGGCGCAGCACGCCACGCACCGCCGAGCCGTGCCGTCGCACCAGCTCGCCGAACGCGCGCCGCTCACCGGTCGCGGCATGGGCGCAGAGCTCCACGTCGTGCAGGCTGGTGAACCTGGAATGTCCAAGGCCCGGCATGGGCTTGTTCCCCCGGCCGGCCGGCTATTTTTTGTCCCGGGCGATCACCCACATCAGGACGAAGGCTGCGCCGATGAAGCCGGGGAACGCCGCGATACCCAGGAACGGGAACAGGGCGTCGGGGTCCTCGAAGCTGAGCGCCAGGCCCAGGCAGGCCAGGCCCACCGCGACGCCCAGCCACACCAGACCGGTGCGCAGGTCGCGTTCCGGCGAGGGGCGCTGGCGCATCGGCATGTCGGCGCCCTGACCGACATTGTTCGACATGGCGTCGATCATCTCCTGCGGGAGCGGCTGGCCGCGCTCGATGGAGGCGCGCAGCAGATCGGCCATCTTCTGGCGTTCCTGGCTGCGGAAATAACGGGGGGCGATCACGATGGCCGCGATCATGGCCATGAACCCGAAGGGGATCAGGACGGCGATGGTGCCTTCCATGGAAGGGTCTCCTCTGTCGATCATCAGCGGGCCGCATAAGCCCGTCTCTGATGAGGAAGAGGCTCAGGCGGCGGCGTGCGGATGCAACCTATAGCGTGAATTCTTGGTCATGATGCCAGCCCCACGGCGGTTCTGGCCCGGGCGTCGAGCACCAGCAGGGCGCAGCCGGCGAGCGCCAAGGCGCCCAGCGCCGGCGCGAAGCCGCGCGACAGGGTGAGCAGCACCGGCTGCAGCACCGGCCACAGCGCCCAGAGCGCGCCCGCGCCCACCGCGGTGACGCCCAACAGGAACGCCACGTCCTCCTGGAAGCGCTGGCGCATCACCCGGGCCATGACCTCCGTCGAGAAGACCGGATCGCGCGCGGGGGGCTCGTCCAAGGCGAACAGCGCCCGCAGCCGATCATCGGCCCTGTTTTGGTCAGCCAAATTCTTGTCAGCCTGCGTCATCACTACTCACTCCTAACGCCTGCAGGAGCCGCGCACGGCCCCGGGATACGTGACTTTTCACCGTGCCGAGCGGCAATCTCAGGGCGTCTGAGGCCTCAGCGTGGCTGAAGTCCGCCGCCAGGCAAAGCGCGACGCAGGCCCGTTGTTCCGCCGGCAGGCAGGCCATCGCCGCCTCCAGCGCCAGCTTGTCCTCGGCCGGAGCGTCGAGGGTGGCGTCGCGGTCGGCCTCATAGCTGGCTTCGCGGGCCCGGTCGCGGCCGGCCGATCGGACCGCGCTCAGGTGCTTGTTGTAGCCGATGCCGCAGAGCCAGGCCCTGACGCTGGCCCCGGTCTTCAGCCGCCCGATCCGCGTCCAGGCGGCCAGGAAGGTCTCCTGCGCCAGGTCGTCCGCCTGGGCCCAGTTTCCGCAGGCCCGGCGCAGGAACGCGCGGACCGCCTGCTGATGCCTTTCCACGAGCCGCGAAAACGCCTCGGCCGATCCGCCCTGGGCGGCCGCGACCAGAGACTCATCGAGGCTCGTCAGGATCATTTGCCCCGGAACGTCGTCGACAGCACCGCGACGATCAGATTGCCGACCGCCACCACCGTCATGATGATCGCCACCAGGTGGAACGGCCCCTCGACGCCGGGCCAGTCAGACCAGTCGGCGGCCCACCAGAAGCCTGCCGCCACCGCCCCGGTGACGAAGGCCGAGCGCCACTGCCAGTAGGGGCCCCAGCGGTAGTAGTGCCGGTAGGCGCGGCGCATGGAGCGCGGCGAGCCCCAATAGCCGCCGTAACCGCCATAGCCACCGTATCCGGAGCCGGGGCCGTAGCCTGGCCCATAGCCCGGATAGCCTCCGGGGGGCGGCGGTGGCGCGTTGGGGTCGATATGGTCGGCCGCGCCGCGGACCAGCTCCGGCGGCGGCTCCTTGCCGTTCTCCGCATAGGACCTGAGCAGGTCCAGATGGTCGCGGCTGCGCTTGTAGGCCAGCCAGCGGTCCCAGGCGCCGAAGACGAAGAAGAAGATCGGGAACAGCAGCCACCAGTAGCTGCGGAAGAACTCGTCCATGAGCTTGAGCTCCTTTGAGCCGGCGGACCGAAGACCTCTCCTGCCCGCCTTTCACCCCTAGTCGCCGCCGACCCGCCGATCGGATGCGGCGGCGCGATCATCCGGGCTCGAACAACTCCACCACATTCCCCGCCGGGTCCTGGCAAAGGATTTGCCGGCCGCCCGGCCCGACGACGATGTCGCTGCGAAAGGCCACGCCCTGGCCGCGCAGGCTGGCGACCAGGCCCGGCAGATCCTCCACGGTGAGCACGAAGCGGCTCCAGCCGCCCGGGGCCGGCTGGACGCCGTCGGGCATGGGCCGCGAGGCCGAGGCCATGGGTCCGGCCACCCAGAGCCGCAGGTCCTCGCGCTCGAGGATGGCCATGGCCGGCCCGAACTGCTGGGCGAGACTGAAGCCGAGCTTGCCGACGTAGAAGGCGACCGCGGCGTCCACGTCGTCGACGATGTAGCGCACCTGGGCCGCCATCAGCCGAACCGCTGCGCATAGGCATCGGGCCTGAAGCCGACCAGCAGGCCGGCCTCGGTCTCCAGGACCGGACGCTTGATCATCGAGGGTTGGGCCAGCATCAGGGCGATCGCCCTGGCCTCGTCGATTCCCTGCTTGTCGGCCCCCTGCTTGTCGGCATCGGGCAGCTTCTTGAAGGTGGTCCCGGCGCGGTTCAGCAGCACCTCCCAGCCGACTTGCCGCGCCCAGCCCTCCAGCCGCGCCCGCTCGACGCCCTGTTTCTTGTAGTCATGGAAGCCGTAGGCGACGCCGGCCTGGTCCAGCCAGGTCCAAGCCTTCTTCATCGTGTCGCAGTTACGGATTCCGTAGAGGGTCACAGCCATGGCCCAAGCTTCCCGCCCGTGGCGCGTTCGTCAAGCCAGCGGCCAGCGGCCCAGCACCTCGTGGCGGCCTTCGCCCAACACGCTGTCGATCAGCACGAACTCGCGGACCGTCCAGGTGACCGGCTCGACGAATTCCGCCGGCGCCTCACGGCGGTCCCACAGGAGCGCGATGTGCGCCGACAGCTCCGGCTCGCGGCGCGGCGCCATCTCCACGGCGCGCAGCGCCTTGTGCAGCGTGGCGTGCAGGGCCGAAGCGCCGATGAGGCCCTCCTCGCCGGTCAGCACCAGCGGATGTGGATCGCCCTGCCAGCTCTCCACGCGGTTCAGCGCGATCACGAAGGGTCGGGCGGAGACACCGGCGACGGCCGACGCCGCCTTGTCGATCGCCGCGCGGGGCGGCGGCCCGCGAAAGCCGCCGACGACGTTCAGCGACAGGTGTAGGCGGGTGGCCGGTGTGGGCTTGCCGATCAGCCCGTGGCGCCGGCGCGCATCGGCGGTCACTGCGGCGATCCGCTCGGTCGCCTGGGCGTCCGGCTGCAGCGCGAAGAAGACCCGGTGTTCAGGCATGGCCGGTGGCAATAACCCCTGTCGTCAGGAAAGCCCACTGCGGACACGTTCACGGTGTCCGACAACGCCGGCCGCTCGACCGCGATCATCAACAGCAACCTCTCCAGGGCCTATCGCTGATCTCGTTCCCGGCGGTGGGGAACATCATCACCCTGACGACCAGCAACCCCCGTTATGACTATTCAATCGACAACATCGGCTTCAACCAGGCCACGCCGGGGGTTCCCGAGCCTGCCAGCTGGGCGCTGATGTTGATCGGCTTCGGCGGCCTCGGCGTCGCGCTGCGCCGACGTCGTCGGGATGGGGCCGTCTCGGCAGCGGCATAGCCGATCGGCCGACCGCAGTTACGAAAGGTCGGCGGATGGCGAGCTTTTGTTTTTTTTGCTCCGGGCTCGCATTCGGCGGACCCAGCCCTCCCCTACTCCCATTCGATGGTCCCGGGCGGCTTGCTCGTCACGTCGTAGACGACGCGGTTGATGCCCTTGACCTCGTTGATGATCCGGGTGGCGCAGCGGCCGAGGACGTCCCAGGGGAATTCGAAGAAGTCGGCGGTCATGCCGTCGGTCGAGGTGACGGCGCGCAAGGCGCAGACGTTCTCGTAGGTCCGCGCGTCACCCATGACGCCCACGGTCTTCACTGGCAGCAGCACGGCAAAGGCCTGCCAGATGCTGTCGTAGAGCCCGGCCTTGCGGATCTCGTCGAGGTAGATGGCGTCGGCCTGCTGCAGCACGGCGACCTTCTCGGGGGTGATGTCGCCGGGGATGCGAATGGCCAGGCCCGGGCCTGGGAACGGGTGGCGGCCGACGAAGGCGGGGTCGAGACCCAGTTCGACGCCCAGGGCGCGCACCTCGTCCTTGAACAGCTCGCGAAGCGGCTCGACCAGCTTGAGTTTCATGTAGTCCGGCAGGCCGCCGACATTGTGGTGGCTCTTGATCACCGCGGAGGGACCACCGCTGGCCGAGACGCTCTCGATGACGTCCGGATAGAGGGTGCCCTGGGCGAGGAAGGCGGCGCCTTCGACCTTGGCCGCCTCGCGGTCGAAGATCTCCACGAACACCCGGCCGATGATCTTGCGCTTGGTCTCCGGGTCGCTGACGCCCTCAAGCTGTCCGAGAAATTCCCTCGACGCATCAACGTGTACCAGCGGAATGTTGTAGTGATCACGGAACAGGGTCACCACCTGCTCGGCCTCGTTCAGGCGCAGCAGGCCGGTATCGACGAACACGCAGGTGAGCTGCTCGCCGATCGCTTCGTGGATCAGCACCGCGGCGACCGAGCTATCGACCCCGCCGGAGAGGCCGCAGATCACCCGGCCCTTGCCCACCTGGGCGCGGATCTTGGCGACCATCTCCTGGCGGAACGAGGCCATGGTCCAGTCGCCGGTGAGGCCCGCGATCTTGTGGGTGAAATTGCGCAGCATCAGGGCGCCGCGCGGCGTGTGCGCCACTTCGGGGTGGAACTGGATGCCGTAGAAGCGGCGGGCTTCATCGGCGATCACCGCGTAGGGGCTGCCCTCGGAGGCGGCGACCACCTCGAAGCCCAGGGGAATGGCGGTGATCTTGTCGCCGTGGCTCATCCAGACGGTTTCCTGGTGGCCGGGCGCGCCCAGGCCCTCCAGCAGCGGGCTCTCTTTCCCGATGAGGATTTCGGCGCGGCCGAACTCGCGGGCGTGGCCACCCTCCACCGCCCCGCCGAGCTGGGCGGCCATGGTCATCTCGCCGTAGCAGATGCCCAGCACCGGCACACCGAGCTCGAAGATTTCCTGGGGCGCGGACGGGCTTTGCGCCTCATGCACGCTAGCCGGGCCGCCCGAGAGGATCACCGCTTTCGGCGCGAAGTCGGCCAGCATCGGGCCGACTTTGTCGTAGGGATGGATCTCGCAATAGACCCCGCTCTCGCGCAGCCGCCGGGCGATCAGCTGAGTCACCTGGCTGCCGAAATCGACGATCAGGACGCGGTCGTGGGCGGGGGTCGTGGACATGGGGCTCCGTTAGCGAGTCTTCTCCAGCACGGCGACGAAAAAGCCGTCCGTGCCGGCGGTGCGGGGCGACAGGCGCAAAAAGCCGTCAGGGGTGAGGTGCTGGGTGAGCTTCGGATCGTCGGCGGCGGGGCGGATCGCGAAGCCCTCGGCGCGGGCCAGGAAGGCCGCCACACGGTCCTCGTCCTCTTCCGGCAACACCGAGCAGGTCACATAGACCAGGCGGCCGCCCGGCTTCACGAACGGGGCGCCGGTGTCGAGCACCAGGTCCTGGTCTGCCATGCGGCGGGTGAGCGTCTCCTCAGTCAGCCGCCACTTGGTGTCGGGATGGCGTCGCCAGGAGCCGGAGCCCGAGCAAGGGGCGTCGATGAACACCACGTCCATCTTGCCCTCCAGGCCCTTCAGCGGATCGGGGTGCACGGGGGAGCGGATCTGCAGGTTGCGCACGCCGGCGCGCTCGGCGCGGCGGATGGTGTCGGCCAGGCGTCGGGCATCGGAGTCATAGGCGTAGATCTGGCCGGTGTTGCCCATCGCCCCGGCCAGGGCGAGGGTCTTGCCGCCGCCGCCGGCGCAGAGATCCAGCACCTGCTTGCCCTTCACCTCGCCGGCTGACGCAGCCGCGATCTGCGAGCCCAGGTCCTGCACCTCGAACCAACCCTTGGAGAACTGCGGGATGGCCTCGACGGCGCGGCTGCGGTCGGCGGGATCGAGGGCGGGCATGCGCAGCGCCGTGGGCAGGACATCCGTCGCCTCGGCCAGCAGGGGCGCCAGCGCCTTCAACGCCCGGTCCGGATCGGTCTTCAGCAGATTGACCCGCAGGTCGACGGGCGCCCGGGCGGCGAGCGCGGCCCCCTCCTGCGCACGAGCCGCCCCAAAGGCGCTGGCTATCGAGGCGTCGAGCCAGTCCGGATAGTCGCCCCGCACGGCGTCGGGGGCGTCGCCCAGGTCCCTGGGCTTTTCGAGAGCGGCGCGTTCAGCGTCGGTCAACGGGCCCGACCCATGCGGCTCTTCGCCGGCGGCCTCGGCGACCCGGTCCAGCGGCCAGTCCCACTCAAACTTGAGCGCTGCGAGGGCGGCCGCACGAACGCTGTCGTCGCCCATCCGCCAGCCCAGCGAACGCCGGCGCCGCAGGACGTCGAGCGCCAGACCGGAGACGAAGGCGCGGTCCTTCGCCCCGGCGTAGCGGGCAGCGTCTCCCCAAGACTTCAGCGCGAGCCGGACAGGCCTGTGGCGGGTCTCGATCTCGGTCAGGACATCAATTGCCGCCGCAAGGCGTCCGGCGTCAAGCAAGTCTCGTCACCTGAAGAAAGCCCCGATGATCATCACGATGCCGACGATGCTGACCGTCCAGGCCAGGGTGCGGACCAGGGGCACGCCGGAAGCGTAGAGCGGCACATAGAGGGCGCGGCCGGCCACATAGAGCGCCGCGCCATAGTAGGTCATCGGCCCGAGCTTGCCGGCGATGTCGGCCGCGATCACGGCGACCGCGAACAGCGGAAAGGTCTCGAGGAAGTTCCCCAGCGCCCGGCCCAGGCGTGCGGCCACCACGCCGACCGGCTTGGCGTCGTCGCGCGGGCCTAAGAGCCAGGCGAAGTCACGCTCGCCGCCACTGCCGGCCACGGCGGCCCAGACGATCTGCACAAAACCGATGATCACCGCGACCATCAGCAGCTTCAACTCCACTGGAACCTGAGCACCCATAACGGCCTCCCCCTATTTGCCAACCGGTGCAGGATCGCCCGGACGGCGTCGCGACCCCCTAGACGGGGCTCGGATAGTTGGGCGCCTCGCGGGTGATGGTCACGTCGTGGACGTGGCTCTCGCGAAGACCGGCGCCAGTGATGCGGATGAACCTCGCGCGCTTGCGGAATTCCGACAGGTTGGCCGCGCCCACGTAGCCCATGGCCGCGCGCAGGCCGCCGACCATCTGGTGCAGGATCGGGGCGATCGGCCCCTTGTACGGCACCTGGCCCTCGACTCCTTCGGGGACCAGCTTCAGCGCGTCGGAGACTTCCTTCTGGAAGTAGCGGTCGGCGGAACCGCGGGACATCGCCCCCAGCGAGCCCATGCCGCGGTAGGCCTTGTAGGAGCGGCCCTGGTAGAGGAACACCTCGCCCGGCGCCTCGTCGACGCCGGCGAACACCGAACCCATCATCGCCACCGTCGCGCCCATGGCCAGCGCCTTGGCGAGGTCGCCCGAGTACTTGATCCCGCCGTCGGCGATCACCGGCACGTCGGTCCCGGCCGCCGCGCGCACCGCGTCCATGATCGCGGTCAGCTGCGGCACGCCGACGCCGGCGACGATCCGCGTCGTGCAGATCGAGCCCGGGCCGATGCCGACCTTCACCGCGTCCGCGCCGGCGTCGATCAGCGCCTTGGCGCCATCGTAGGTCGCCACATTGCCGGCGACGATCTGCACGCGGTTGGTCTCGCGCTTGATCCGTCCGACCGCCTTGGCGACGTCGATGTTGTGGCCGTGGGCGGTGTCGATCACCACCACGTCGGCGCCTGCGTCTACCAGGGCCATGGAGCGCTCAAAGCCCGCATCGCCGATGGTCGAGGCGCCCCCGACCAGCAGGCGGCCCTGGGCGTCCTTGGCGGCGTTCGGATGCTCCTGCGCCTTCTCCATGTCCTTGACGGTGATCAGGCCGACCGCGCGATAGTCGTCATCGACGACGATCAGCCGCTCGATCTTGTGCTTACGCAGCAACTCGCGGGCCTCGGCCTGGCTGACGCCTTCCTTCACCGTAATCAGGTTCGCGTGCGTCATCAGCGCCCTGGCGGGCACGTCCGCCGAGCCCTCGAAGCGCATGTCGCGGTTGGTCAGGATGCCCACCAGCTTGCCGGTCTTGGCCTCGACCACCGGGAAGCCGGAGATCCGCCGCCTGGCCTTGATCTCGCGGATCTCGGAAAGTTTGGTCTCGGGGTTGATGGTCAGCGGGTTGATCACCATCCCGCTCTCGTAGCGCTTCACCTCGCGGACCTGGTCGGCCTGCTCCTCGACGGTGAAATTGCGATGCAAGATGCCCATGCCGCCGTGCTGGGCCATGGCGATGGCCAGCCGGCTCTCGGTGACGGTGTCCATGGCGGCGGACACCAGCGGTATGTTCAGATTGATCTCTCGCGTGAACCTTGTCGCCACATCCACCTGGGTGGGCATGACATCGGACGGACCCGGTTCTAGCAAAACATCGTCGAAGGTGAGCCCTTCGCGAATCTCCATGGAGACACCTCGTTTTGCGGGCTGCGTATACGCGTCGGAGGGCTCAAGGGGCAAGGCCGGTCTCGGCGGAGTGACCAGGGCGTTCATTTGGGAGTCCTTGCCGGGGTGTCTTGCCTGCGCTCGAAGACGATGAAGTCGCCAAACGTGGGCTTCTCCTCGATGGTCCCGGCCGCCAGCGCCGCATCGATGCGCGCGAACCCCTCGTCGAGCTCTTCCGGTGTCAGGTGCTCGAAGGTGGAGACCGCTCTGAAGCGCAGTCGCTCGACCATCTCGCCGATGGGCCCTTCGAACGGGATCTCCATCTCGACGGACTCGACAGTGGAGAAGCCGTTCGCCTCAAAGAGCGCCCGCGCCTCGCCCGTGGACGGGAACATCGCCTCCTCGACGGCCCAGGAGCGCGGAAAGAAGCCGCGCCACCAGTGGTCAGGAATGCGTTCCCTGAAGGTGCTGCGCAGGATGAACCGCCCGCCGGGTTTCAGGACCCGGCCGATCTCGCGCGCCGCAGCGGCCTGGTCAGGAACGTGGTGGAAGGAGAGGAACATCAGGACGATGTCAGCGGAAGCGTCCGGCAGCGGTATCGCGCCCGCCTCGCCCGCAAGGTAGGTCACCCGCGGATCGGCCGCGCCCGCCTCCGCCGCCCGCCGCATCCCGGCCGCCGGCTCGACACCGTAAGCGGGGCCGCCGAACGCCTCGGCCAGCGCCGGCGTGAACCGCCCCGTGCCGGACCCCAGATCGATGACTGTGAGCGGTCGCCGGGCCGGGAGATAGCCGGCGAACGTCCGCATGTGGCTTGCGATCGACCCCGCCGACAGGGCCCGGCCCTTGGCGTAGACGTCGTGCTGGACGCGGTCGTAGTCGACCGGTTCGAGGGTTGTCTGGGGGTGTGAGGGTTCCATGTCCGCTTATGCACGGGTTGTCGTTACGCGGAAATCGACATATTCGGGCGCTGATGTTCGGAAATCTCACATCCTCGTCCCTACCCTCGCTGAACGCGCTCCGCGCCTTCGAGGCCATGGCGCGAACCGGGCGTGCGACCCTGGCGGCGGATGAGCTGCACGTGACGCACAGCGCGGTCAGTCGCCAGGTGAAGGCCTTGGAGGCGTCGCTGGGTGTGCGGCTGTTCAGCGGGCCGAAGCATCGCCTGACCTTGACGCCGGCCGGCCAGAAGCTGCTGCCCGCCCTCACCCGCGCCTTCGATGAGATCGCCGCCGCCGTCCGCAACCTGCGTAGCGACGGCGAGGATCTGTACCTGGCCGTCAACGCCAGCATTTCGGTGAAGTGGCTGATCCCGCGCCTGGCCGGCTTCACCGCCGCCTATCCCGGCGTGCGCCTGCACCTGGAGGAACTGCCGTCGCAGGCCACCTCGCACCGCGGCGCCCAGGCGGTCGTGCGCATCGTGCCCAATGGCCGCCTCGCCGACCCGCTCGTCACGCCCTTCATCCAGAACCACATCGGCCCGGCCATGACCCCGACCCTGGCCGAGCGTTTCGCCGCCGATCCCTTGGCCGCCCCGCGCCTATCCGCCCAGTCGCACCCGCAGGGCTGGGCCATCTGGGCCGCGGTGGCCGGCGTCGAACTGTCGCCCGCGCCCGAGCAGCCCTTCGCCCACCTGCACTTCGCCCTGGACGCCGCCGTGGCCGGCCTGGGCGTCGCCATCCTGCCCTGGCCGCTGATCGCCGAGGAGATCGCCGAGGGCCGGCTGGTCGCGCCCCTGGGCTTTCGCCGCACCGAAACCGCCTTCGCCCTGATCGCCGCCACGCCCGCCGCCGACCGCCCGCTGACCGCCTTCCGCGACTGGCTGGTCACCGAAGGCGCCAGCACGCCGCCGCCGCCCGGCTAGTCGCGTCGAATCAGCAGCGGCATCGCCACGAAGATGAATTGCGCCGTCAGGCCGAGCGCCCCGGCGGCTGTCCACGCCTCGGCGAGCTGCACCGCGAGCGACTTGCCTAGAAGAAGTCCCAACGCCACCTCGGCGCTGAACAGGAGTGCGAAGGCCGTCAGGGTCATCGTCAGCCGACTGGCCCGTTCAGAGCGCACCCGGAAGCGCCGCAGAAGGCTGCGGCACGCCACGAAGGATGTGGCCAGGATCACAGGCGCCTCCGCGGCGACCGCCTGCAGTCGCGATAGGCCAAGGCCCTGCTCCAGGCCCAGGGTGCGCACGACGCCGGTGACGAAGGCGACGGCGAAGACGACGGCGAAATAGGCCAGCCCGGCAAGGAGCGCGGCCCTCACCCGCGTCCCTTGAGCCCCGTCGCCACCAGATAGAGTTCCGAGCTGTCCGCCCGGCTGGCCTTGGGCTTCACCGTCTTCACGCTGGTGAAGTGGTGCTTCAGCTTGGCGATCACCTCGGCGGTCTCGCCGCCCTGGAAGGCCTTGGCGATGAACGAGCCGCCGGGCTTCAGCACCTCGACCGCGAAGTCCGCGCCGGCCTCGATCAGGCCGACGATGCGCAGGTGGTCGGTCTGGCGGTGGCCCACGGTGTTCGGCGCGATGTCCGACATCACCAGGTCAGGCGCCCCACCCAGCAGGCGGATCAGCTCCGGCCCGCAGGCCGGGTCGGTAAAGTCCATTTCGAGGATGATCGCCGGCGGCAGCGGGTCCACCGGCAAGAGGTCAACGCCGACGATGTGGGTCACGCCGCGCTCCAGGGCCACCTGGGTCCAGCCGCCGGGTGCGGCGCCCAGGTCGACCACCCTGGCGCGGGGCCTGAGTAGCCGCAGCTTGTCGTCGATCTCAGTCAGCTTGAAGGCCGCGCGGCTGCGATAGCCATGCGCGCGGGCCTTGGCGGCGAAGGGGTCGTTGATCTGCCGCGTCAGCCAGGCCTGCTGCGAGGGCGTGCGCTTCCAGGCGGTCTTCAGCCGCTCGGGCGTCGTCCGCCCGGCCTCCGTCCCACCCGTCGGCGGCTTGACCATGCGTTTGCGAGGGGGCTCGGTCATTGGGCGTCGCCGGACCCGCGGCCACGCCGGCGGCGTCGGCGCCGCCCGCCCCGGTCGGCCATCAGCGACAGCAGTATGCCTTCGCGCAGGCCCCGGTCGGCGACCCGCACCCGGCTGCACGGCCACAGCTCCTGCACCGCCTGCAGGATCGCCGCCCCGGCCAGCACCAGGTCGGCGCGGTCGGGCCCGATGCAGGGCTGGTCGGCGCGCTCGCGGGCGCTCAGCGCCAACAGCCGCCCGGCCGCCGCGTCGCAGTCGTCCCGGGTCATCCAGATGCCGTCCACGCGGCTACGGTCATAGCGCGGCAGCTCCAGGTGCAGGCCAGCCAGGCTGGTGATCGCGCCGGAGGTGCCGATCAGGTGCGCCCGGTCGGCGTCGAACACCTCGCGCAGGCCGTCGGCGCGGCGGAAGGCGCCGATCTCGGCCTTCACGGTCTCGACCATCTCGCGGAACCAGGCCTCAGTCGCCGTATCGCCCTCCGGGAACCGCTCGGCCAGCGTCACCACCCCGATCGGCACGGACAGCCAGGCGCGCAGCGGCGGCATGCCGGTGGGGGGCGCGCCCTTCAGGTCGACCCAGCTGAGTTCCGTCGAGCCACCGCCCACATCGACCACCAGGGCCGCATCGGCCGAGCGGTCGATCAGGTTCAGGCAGCCTGCGACCGAAAGCCGCGCTTCCTCCTGGGGCGTGATGATCTGCAGGCGCAGGCCGGTCTCGGCGCACACCCGCTCGATGAACTCCGGCCCGTTCCCAGCCATGCGGCAGGCCTGGGTGGCGATGGCGCGCAGCTTGACCACCCGGCGGCGGCGCAGCTTCTCGGCGCTGACCTTCAGCGCCGCGAGCGCGCGCTCCATCGCCGCCTCGGAGAGCCGCCCGGACTGGCTGAGCCCCTCGCCCAGGCGGACGATTCGCGAAAACGCCTCGATGACGCGGAATCCGCCGCCCGCGCCCGGCGTGGCGATCAGCAGCCGGCAGTTGTTGGTGCCCAGGTCGAGCGCGCCATAGCAGGGCGGCTCGCTGATAGGCTGGTCCCGGCCGCGAATAACGGCTGCGGGCGCGCTCGGCGCCTCGGTCATGGGCGGTTTCCGTCCCTCGCAGGCGCTGCGACAGGCGCGCGCCTCACTTCGAGGTTGAGTCTAGAGCGCGTTCCCGCGAAGGGGAAGCCGGTTAACCCTGGGGCCAGGGGTGGCGGGCCTGTTCGCCTCTCGGGAGGCTTAGCCTTGATCGAAAGGATATGAGCGCTACGTTCACCTTCCGGTCAGGAGAAGGGAGGTAGATTCGGATCATGAACGCGCAGAGCGCCAAATTTGCGATCGGCCAGGTTGTTCGTCACCGCGTCTATCCCTTCCGCGGTGTGATCTTCGATGTGGATCCCACGTTCCAGAACACCGAGGAATACTGGCTCTCGATCCCGGAAAACATCCGGCCGCACAAGGATCAGCCGTTCTACCACCTGTTGGCGGAGAACGATGAGAGCTCCTACGTGGCCTATGTCTCCGAGCAAAACCTGTTGCCGGACGACACCGACCAGCCGGTGGGCCACCCGCAGGCGGCCATGTTGTTCGAATCGTTCCGCGCCGGCCAGTACAAGCTCCGGCCCCGGATCAGCCATTAGCGCGCATTAATTTGCCGGGCGACTGCGCCCCAGCGCCCAACTGCGAACGGAACTTCCACCGCAAACCCGCCATTCTGCGCCCATGAGCGCGGACGGCTTTACCCCCGGCCCGCCCCCCGGGGCACGGCCCGACTGGACCATCGACCAAGGCTGGGACGCCTATTCCCAGGCCGAGCACGACGTCTGGATCACGCTTTACGAGCGTCAGGCGGCGATGCTGCCGAACCGCGCCTGCAACCCGTTCCTGAAGGGCCTGGAGGCGCTGGACCTGCACCGCGCCGGCATTCCCGACTTCGCCCGGGTGAACGCCGAGCTACAACGCCTGACCGGCTGGACGGTGGTCGCCGTGCCGGGCCTGGTCCCCGACGAGGTGTTTTTCGACCACCTGGCCAACCGCCGCTTCCCCGCGGGCCAGTTCATCCGCAAGCGCGACGAGCTCGACTACCTGCAGGAGCCGGACATCTTCCACGACGTGTTCGGCCACGTGCCCATGCTCACCGACCCGGTCTTCGCCGACTACATGGCCGCCTATGGTCGCGGCGGCCAGCGGGCGATGCAGCTCGGCCAGCTGCACAACCTGGCCCGCCTCTACTGGTACACGGTGGAATTCGGCCTGCTGCAGACCCCCGCCGGCGTGCGGATCTATGGCGCCGGCATCGTTTCCTCTCGGGCGGAATCGCTGTTCGCCCTGGACGATCCCTCGCCCAACCGCCTGGGCTTCGCGCTCGAGCGGGTGATGCGCACGCCCTACCGGATCGACGACTTCCAACAGGTCTATTTCATCGTCCCCTCGCTGCAGGCCCTGCTCGACGCCACCCTGCAGGAATTCGCCCCGATCTATGCGCGGCTGGCGAAGGCGCAGGATATCGGCATTGAGGCTATCTTGCCCTCCGACGAGATCATCACGCGCGGCACCCAGGCTTACGCCAAGGCGAAGCCCTAACCCACAACCGGCTGCCGAGCCCAAGGTGGCGCCATCTTGCCGTAGGCCGGCAGCGCCAGACCAAATATCCGAAGATGCTACGACGCGGACGGGTCGGCGAGTACGGCAGCAATGATGTCAGGGTGGCTGAGATGCAGCAGGCGCCCCCCATCAACGACCACCTGGAGGCGCGCCCGCGGCATGGCGTCCCGCCAGAGGGCGCGCGGATCGGCGACGCCGGCGGCCAGGCCGTCCTGGGCGCCCATCAGGACTGTCCAGTCGGTGGAATAGGCCTGCGAGGGAATCGAGCCCCCGTCCGCGTGCAGCACGAACTCGCGGGCGAAGCCGTCGCCGCTCGATGCCTGCCGCGAGGCCCGGACCCAGTCCGCACGGTTGGTCGGATCGGAAATCGCGGCCATATCGGACGGCGAGCCGCCCACCGCCTGCTCCGTGATGCGCAGGATCGAGCGCTCACTCGATAGCCGGGCCCCCATGCGCGCGAAGCTCTGCACCATCTGCGGATGGTCCAGCGCCAAGCCCATGAACGTCGCCAGCAAGCCGCGGGTGGCGCGAACACCTGGGGGCGTCGCGGACAGCAGTACGCCGCGCTCGACCCGTTCCGGGTGATCGGCGGCGAAGCGCAATGGCATCGCCACGCTGCGGCCGAGCAAACGCACACGGTCGAGCCCAAGGGCGTCCAGCACGTCGATCAGGTCGGCATTCGCGTCCTCCACGAAATCGCCGTCCGACGAGGTTGTCAGGCCGAAGCCGGGCCGCTCGACGCTGATCGGGCGTAGTCCCCTAGCTTGCAGAGCTTCGACAAGGATTCTTGGCAAATGGCGCCCCGTCGTCGGCGTATGGAAGATGACCACCGGAACGGACTCTCGGGGGCCGTGATCTTCCACGGCAATGCGTCCCGCGCTCCGGCGTCGGCGCACAAATCTGAGCGGCGTGACCGAGGCGCCAGGCCCTAGAATCTCCACATCGGTCGCCGCGGCCAGCCGGGCGAGCGCATCGGTCCCGGCGACGAGCCGGCCCAGCGCCGTGCCGCTTTCAACGCCGCAGCGCTCATAGATGAGCTTCAGGTCCGCCTTGGCGGTCTGATCCGAGACGCCCAGCGAGGCGGCGGCCACCGCCCGTGTCGCACCGAACGCGATCAGCAGCGCCAGCCGGCCCTGGCGGGCCGTAAGGCTGTAGGCGTCGGCCAGCGTGCGCCAGGTCGCGTCGCTGGTGGGCAGGTCGCCGAACGCCAGCTGGGCGAGTTGCCGGACAAAGTCCGGCTGCCGCCGGGCGCCGGTCTTCGCCATGGCCGCGGCGAGGGTCTCACGCGCGGTCTCGTAGGCGACGCCAGCCTCCGATGCCGCCTCGCGCAGGTCGCCGCGACGAACCAGCGCGCTGGCCAGCCGCGTCTCGGCGCCGCTGAAGGTCCAGGCGGAAAACAAGGTCGGCCAGTCGATGCCCTCGGCGGACCGTACGCCCAGCACACCATAGTCCGCCGTGCCGGAGGACAACGCCTGGCGAACGTCAGCGTCGAGCGGCCACCTCAGCGCACGCCCCGGCGGGGCCACCGCCACCGCGACGGGACGGCCTCTGACGTCGTCAACGATCACGGAAAGCCGTGGCGACCCTGACCCGGCGTCCCGGATTGCCTGGGCGAGCGCCAGCTTCGGCAGGTCGAAGGCGGCAAACGCCCCGTCGCCGGCGACGATGCGGCCGTCACGCCGGCAAGCGGCCGTGGCGAAGGCCGACGGCGATACGCTGGCGGCGCCGCCCGAAGCCGCACTCGCCGCTTCGATCGCCACAGCGAGCGCCTTCGGTTCGTTCGCCAGGGCGGCCGCGAACCCCTCCGCGTCATCGGCGATGACCTCCAGGCCCCGGCCCTCGGCGCGGGCGTCACGGAAAGCCCGCAGGAAGGCGTCGGCGGATCGGCTCATGCAGCGAGGAACAGTGTTCAGTGAATTTCCGTCAACCCCCCAAATGGGGATGTCACAACCGTCGCCCTACCCCTAGCGCTGTGGCCAACAGTTTGTTGGTGAGGATTGAGAATGCGTAAGAGTTTTGTGGCCGCCGTCGCGGCTCTATCCGGACTGGGGCTCGCTATTGGGGCGCCGGCCAAAGCCGTGACCCTCCCCTATTCAACCGGGACTGCAGCGGTCGCAAATCTCGGCGGCCATACTCCCGGCGATACGCTCTCTCTGGGAAGCGCCATTGGGGCACTCAACGGTCCAGGGACTTATACTCTGAGCAACGTCAGCTTTTCCGCGACCAATTTCCCCATCACACCAATTCCCTTCTCCGGCTCTTTGGCGGACACGCTGATCACATTGAACGGCACGTCAAACTATTCGGTCGCCTATAGTCTTCAACTCGGCGCCTATGACACGATCACCGTCGGCGGAAATAGCTTCGTTGCCGAAGGCTTGAAATTCTTCATCAACCCGCTGGTCCTGACCGCCGGTTCCAACCAATCCTCGATCGGCAAGTTGACCGCCACCGTCGCTGCCGCGGCGGTTCCGGAACCGGCCTCCTGGGCGCTGCTGATCGCGGGCTTCGGCGGCGTGGGTGCGATGCTGCGCCGCCGGCGGGGCCTGCCGGCCCTCGCCACCTAGGAATGCGACCTTGGCGGAGTGCGGCACTGATGGAGTTTGAGATGCGTAGGAATTTTGTCGTCGTCGCCGTCGCGGCCTTAACGCTGGCGGGCCTGGCGCCGCGTGCGAACGCTGAAGTCCATCAGGGCGACATGTCGCCCCAGAAGATCGCCTTCGGGAATGGGGGCGGCGGCCCGACCGGCGTTCAGGTCGTGGGCGACTTCCACATCGTCCACAGCGATGGATTCAAAGGCGCCGGCAAGCGCGTCGCCATCAGCGTGTTTAACGTCGCCTTCCGCAACGAGAAAGCCCAGGCCGCACAATCGAGCCAAACCACAAAATGGGGCTCCTACAGCGCCCTCGGCACGGCGATGATCAACACCCTGCACCAGACCAAGTCGGCCTATCAGCACACGACGATTTCCGGCGTCGATCAGGCCACGCGCCAACGAATCGCCGATGCTGCCTACGCCGACTTCGTCGATCAGCTGACCAAGGCCGGCTACGACGTTGTGAGCGCCGGCGAGCTGGCGAAGCTGACGCCGGAATATTCGACCTGGACGGCACAGCCCAATTTCTCCGCCGGTCGCTATGGCGCCTACGTCGCGCCAACCGGCCGCAGTCTCTATTTCCTGCGCAGCGACACGGCCAAGGGTGACACCCAGGGCGACCTGAGTGGCCTCGGGCAATCCTTTCAGGGCTTTGACGCCCCGCAGGCCTTCAAGCGCTCGCCCTATTTGGCCCACGACGGCAAGATCGGCGTCATCGCCGTCACCTTGATCGTCGACTATGGAACCTATTCCAACACCGGCAACACCAAGAACTTCAACGCCAAGATGAAGATCGGCTTCGCTCCGGGCGTGACGGCGCAGGCGGGCAGCTTCTACGACACCGCGACGCTCATTGAGTATTGGGGCCCCAACTCAGGCGGTTTCCCGGCGATTGCGGCGCTGGCGGCCCCCTTGGTCTCGGATCAAGCTTTCAGCGCGATCGACAACGGCGGCAATGGCGAAGGCGAAGTCATCCTGAACGCCGATCCGGCGCTTTTCGAGAAGGCCGCGCGGGAGGTCACCCACGCGGTGAACGCCAGGCTTGTCGGGGTCTTTGCGACCGCGGCGCGCTAATAGTCCCGCCGCCAGCGGATCGCCAGGCGTCCGGCGCCCTGGCCGCCCAGGCGCGAGATGATCGACAGCGTCCGCTTCACCCGCCATTCGACCTGCGCCGACGGCCCCTCGCGGCCGCCGCCGGTGATTTCCAGATACACGTTATTCGTCACATACTTGCCGCCGGAAACGGTAACACCAGAGGCGTCGCCGCCGCCCAGCGCCAGCCGGTCGAGGCGCGCGAAGGTGCGCAGGTTCCCCACCACGTCCAGCCCGCCCCCGCCCGCCAGGGCCGAGATCGCCGAGGCCAGCTGCGCGGCCTCCAGCGGCGACAGCTGCGAGGCGGTGCGGCCGAACAGCACCTGGCTCAGCACCTCATCGTTGGGCAGGCTGGGCGTCGAGGTGAGCGTGATCTCCGGGCGTTGGGCGGTGCCGCGGATGCGCACCTGGGCGGTCAGCGTCGGGTCGTCGCGGGTGGCGATCAGGTCGAGGCGCACCGCCGCGGCGTCGGTGGACAGATAGACCACGCTCTGCGGATCGAACTCGAAGCGCTTGCCGGCGAAGTCGTAGTCGCCGCGCACCACGTGGGCCACACCGCTGAGGTCCGGATGGGCGGTCGTGCCGCCGACGTGGGCGTCGAGCGCCAGCTCGCTGTCGAGGCCATGGCCCTTGAGGAACACCCCGCGCGCGGCTTTCAGGGTCACATCCAGCGCCCAGCCGTCCCCGTGCAGGCCGGCGGGGGGCAGCGAGGCGGGCAGGTCGGCAGGCCGGTGGCGCTCGACCACATCCATGGCCACCACGCCGGTGGGTGTCGGCACCTTGGCGGCGACATCGGCCCGGTCGATGCTGAGCGCTCCGGTCAGCCGCACCTTGCCGTCGGCCGCCCGGTCGATGGTCGCCTGGCCGCTGGCCGAAGCCGTGGCCATCTCGTTGTCGATCAGCCGAAAGCTTTTCAGCGCCAGGCGGAAACTGGAGGCGCCCTCGCGCACCAGGCTGATGCGGCCGGAGCCCGACGCCGAGCCACCCCGGCCGTCGACCCCGCTGGACTGGGTGATGTTGACGCCGTCCTGGGTGAAATCGGCCTTGAGCGCCACATCGCGCAGCGAGAGTCCCGTCGCGCCGTCGTCGAACCGGCCGCCTTCGACGCTGATCGCCCCGGTGGCGCTGGGATGGGCGAGCGAACCGCCGATGGTCCCCTCGGTGCGCACCTTGCCCGACAGGCTGCGTTCGCCGCCGATCAACAGGTCGAACAGCGGCCTGACCTCGCCCTGCGCCAGGAACTGCCCGCGCATTGGCCGCTGCTCGGCGATGGCGATGCGGAACGGAGCGGCCGAGGCCTCGGCCGGCAGCACCAAGGTTCCGTTGGCGTTCAACCCCTGGGCGTTGGTGGCCGCCAGCGTCAGGGACAGGCTGTCGCCACTCAGCTTGCCGGAGAGCCGCCCGTCGATCCCTGACGCGGTCGCCGAACCCCGGGCCCGCGCGCCCGCCAGCTTCGCCTCCAGCGTCCCATCGAGCCGGTTCCCGCGGCCTTGCAGCACCAGGGTGGCGTCGGTGCGCCCCGCCAGGTCGTCGTCCACCAGGCCCAGCCCCAACCCAGTCACCTGGGTGCGGATATCGGTCCCGGCGTCGGATATCCGCCCGTCCAGGTCGATCCGCCCGCCGTCCGACGCCGCCAGCCGCAGCCGCGCACTCTGGTCCGCTCCGCCGAACCGCACCTGCGCGGCCTCGGTCGTGTGCAGGTCGCGGCCGCCCAGCTTGCCAAGGCCTTCGAAGCTGGCCGCGTAGCCCGGCTTGGCGTCGGCCAGCACGCCGTGGCCGTCGAGGCTCCATTTGCCGCCGCCGATCGCGCTCTCCGAGGTCCCGTCGCCGCGGATCGCATAGGGCAGCCGCG